>CAYPUR010000159.1:0-11286 GCA_964413865.1 uncultured Verrucomicrobiota bacterium | reverse complement strand
GGTTGAGCGCTTGCCAACTCAGCCCGTCGACGGTGTCGCTGGATTCTAGAATTCCGTTCCATGAAATCCTAAGCGTGCTACCCGTCCGCAGAAGGGACACGGTCGGCGTGGGATCGTATTCCTCTACCGTTGAGAGGCCCGGTTCCCATCCTGCATTCGAAACCCCGCCGATGGCGTAGATGTGCCCGTTCACGGCGCCGGTTGCCAGCGCCTTCCGCTTGACCTGCATACTGGGCATCACCCACCAGGTGTCCGTAGCTGGATCGTAGGCTTCGACAGTCGAGACTTCGCTCCCGTTGTAGGGATTGGCACAACCCCCGATGGCGAAGAGCTTTCCATTCAGGACACACGTCGAGAGAAACATCCTCGCCGTCCGCATGGAGGCTCTAGAAGTCCAAGTGTCGGCTACAGGGTCGTACGCAAGCAGGGTTGAGAGAGCCGCACCCCCGAAGGTGTCCGCACCTCCCGCGAAGTAGATTATCCCGTCGATCGTGCTGCAGGACGCACATGCTCTTCTCTTAAGCATGTTGGCCCTTTTCGTCCAGGTGTCCGCGGCAGGATCGTACTCCTCGACGGCTGGGCTTGTGGCGTCACTGCGATCCAGTCCGCCGATGGCATAGATCTTCCCACCCGCCACGCCGCAAGAGAGAAACGCTCTGGGTGTGGGCATAGGGGCCTTGGTCGTCCACGTGTCGGTCACCGGGTCATATTCCTCCACGGTTTCGACATGTACACCGCTCGATGCCCCGCCCCCAATGGCGTAGATCTTTCCGTTGACCGAGCCGACGCCCAACGTTGTCCTCGGGGTTGGCATCCCGGTCTTCTTTGTCCAGGTGTCGGTCGCCGGATCGTACTGCTCAACAGCCGAGAAAACCAATACAGTCGGGCGCCCGCCCCCAATGGCGTAGATTTTGCCGTCGACAGCGCGGGCGCAGAGGGCTGACCGAGCAGTGGGCATGTTGGCCTTTCGCACCCAATTGCTCTGGGCGAGCAATGGCACGGCGGTCATCCCGATCAATCCCATCATGATGCTTGAGCGAAGGAATCGAGTGCTCATTGTTCTCTTCCTTTCGAGTTGTGCTGTTGCGTAAAGGCCCTGCCTCCTTCCACGGGGCCCAAATGACGGTCGAGCCAGGCGAGGACCTCGCCGCGGATCTGTTTGAGGAACAGGCCCTCGAGCACACCGTGGCCACCCGGATAGAGTCTGTGAGTGGTCTGCGGGTTGCCCCGACGCAGGAATGTGTGCATGGGGATCGCGCTTTCGTTGAGCGGGACCAGGGCATCCTCGGTCCCGTTCACCATGAGAACGGGCGTCTTGACCCGTTCGGCGTAACGGGCAATGTCGAACGCCATGGGCAGGTCCAGTGGAACGAATCCGCCAATGATAAAGATGCCGGTCTCGATCCGGTCCTCGACTGCGAGCATGACCGGACCGAGAATGGCGCCGTGCGACACGCCGCAGAAACCGATTTGGCGGCTCTGGATGTCCGATCGGGTCTCGAGGTAATCAATGCAGCGGCTCAGGTCTTTGACCATGAGAATTGTCCAGTCCCGGTAGGCAAAGGGCGTTTCGGCGACGCTGGGAAAGTCCCAGACACGTCCGCGGGCGGCAGGCCGTTCGTAGGTTCCGTAGTAAATCGGGAAGAGCACCGCTCGGCCGCTAGTGACCAGATACTCGAGCAAGTGATCGTAAGGCTGCGCCGCGAAGTCCTTTTGCACGACTGAGTCCACCCCGGGCGAGAAGATGACGGTCTGGTAAGGCGGTTGGCCGGATTTCGGCAGGAACAGGTGGGCGATCATGCGATCACCGCCATATGCGGCGTCGAATGTGATCTTCTCCCGGCGCCAGAACGCGGACGTGTCGTCGGTCGTTTCGATCTTGGGTCTCAGCGGCGTGCGGTCGTAGTGGTACTGGGCTTTCAGGGCTTCGAAGTACTCGTCGGAAAAGCCGGACAGGTCCGAGAAGTCCCGCCATCCCGGCAGACCAAGAGGCTCGAAAAGGCTGGCGGCGGCGGCGGATTCGCCGGGCGAGATTTGTGCGCACCGGAAACCGTTCTCGGCGTTTCGGTCCCACGGGGAGCGCGATTCCATTCCGGTGAACACATAACTCAACTCATTCCAGCTCCCGCCGAGGATGTATCGAGCCTGGCCCGTGTCATCGGTGGCATTGAAACACCATTCCTTGACGTTGCCGGCCATGTCGTAGAGGCCGGTGTGGCCCATGCCGGGGTGACTGCCGACGGGGTCGGGACCGGGTCTTCCCACGCCAAGATTACTGTACGGGACGATCACGAGCGATTCGCCTGCGCACGCTGCATGTCGCCAATGGTGAACGCTGGGGAGCGTCTTGCCGGCGAACGCAGCGTACGCCGCCGCCTCGAACCAACTGACGCCGGCGACGGGGTGTTTCTCCTGGCCGGCCGGGTAGGTCCCGTTTTGCCAGGTCGCCGGCCCGGGTTGGCCGGTGCCATCGCGGAACTCCTGCATCGCCTCCGCCCACGAAAGCTCGCGACCGCCTTTGACAAAGCGGAACCCCTTCCAGTACTCGGGGTTCCGGTAACCACCCTGGTCCACGAAACTCTTAAACTGATCGTTAGAGACTTCGTACTTGTCCATCAAGAAGGCGGGTACCGAGATGGTATCGAAGCGCCGGTAGGCGTCCGTCGGCACGAAGGTTCGCCCGGCGGCCAGCCAGGCCATGTCCCGGTCGGCGCCTTCCTCCAGCAGGCGGATTTCGGGCACCGCCTGCTCCAGAGTCAGATCGTCGGCGACGAATTCATGGGTCTGGAAACCGGGTTTTTCAATCTTCCACCGATAGGTGCACTTGGGCAGGTTGATCTTCTCCAAGGGAGAGCGGCCCGCATAGAACCAGGCTTGATTCGTGGCTGCGGAATCGCGGCACCAGACACTGGCGCCGGCCGGCGTGGTTCTGATCGAGTACTCGTTGCACATGCGCGGCCAAAGGTCTCGAAGCGTCGGGTCGTCGGGCAGGTGGGGCTTGATCTTCTGGGCCAGGGCAAACGCGCTTCGATAATCTCCCGCCTCGACCAGTTGCATGAGTCGCGGCAGTTCTCCCTTGGCTCTCTGCAAACGAGCGGCCCCCTGATACATCGTCAGCGTCACGAGCAGCCCGGCCAGGAGAACGGTTCCCGCGGTGCTGGCGGCGAGTGGCGCCCGATGCTTGCGAGTGAATTTCTGCAACAGGTAAAACAGGCTGGGTGAGCGGGCCAGGACCGGCTCATGCCGCAGATGGCGTTGAACGTCCTCCGCGAGGGCATGCGCAGTCTCGTAACGGCGGGTGCGGTCTTTCTCCAGACACTTCATGACAATCCAATCCAGGTCGGTGGAGAGTGGAGAGCGGAGAGTGACGAGTGGATCGTGGCCGGGCTTCGAGGCGGCTGATGCGGTCTGCCGGATGAGGGTGGAGGGTCGGAGGGGTTCCTGTTCGCGGATGATCCGACGCATCTGGTCCAGTCCGGCGGCGGAGAGTGTCTTGGCGTCGAAGGGCGTTTGGCCGGTCAGCAATTCGTAGAGCAACACACCCAAGCTGTAGATGTCGCTGCGCGTGTCGATGTCTAATCCGCTCATCTCCGCTTGTTCCGGACTCATGTAAGCCGGTGTCCCGATGAACTGCTCGAAGGCGGTGAACAGCGTCTTGTCGGTCAGGTGTTGCCGCGCGGTCGCCTTGGCGATGCCGAAGTCAATGACCTTCGGCACCGGCACTCCGTCATGCAACGTCACCAGAATGTTGGATGGTTTGATATCGCGATGGATGATCCCTTTCTGGTGGGCGTGCTGAATCGCATGACAGACCTGGACGAACAGGTCCAGACGCTGGCGGGTCGAGAGGTTGTTCTGGTCGCAGTAGTCGGTGATCTTGATTCCGCGGACCAATTCCATCACGAAGTACGGACGGCCCACGGGGAGTTGAGAGTTGAGAGTTGAGAGTTGGGAGTTGGAGGCGCTGACGGTGCCGGCGTCGAAGACCTTGGCGATGTTGGGGTGGTCCATCAGCGCCAGGGCCTGGCGTTCGGCCTCGAACCGGGCGATCACCTGTTTGGTGTCCATCCCCAGCTTGATGACCTTGAGGGCGACGCGGCGACGGACAGGTTCCTCCTGCTCGGCCATATAGACCACGCCACAGCCTCCTTCGCCGATCTGCTCGAGCAGCTTGTAGTGCCCGATGCGGTCGCCCGGTCTCTCGGTGACAGGCCACAGGACGGTCGCCTCGGCTTCGGGCTGCTCGGGCAGAAACCTGTCGGCGCCTTCATGGACACCCAGCAAGGCCTGCACGCGGGCCAAGAGAGCAGGGTCCTGCCCGCAGGCCCGTTCGAGGTAGGCGAACCGTTCCGGGGCGGAGGCGATGTCGAGTGCCGCCTCGAAAATGGCCCTTTCTGAACGTGGGTGGTCGGGCGTGTTCATGGCCGGAAAGTCCGGTTTTCTACCCTACAGTCCGACTTTCCCGGCCGTATTGGGCCAAAAAAGTTTCAGAGGGTCTGCTTTAGTTCCTCGTGAAGCCAGGCGCGGGCATAGGCCCACACCCGTTTGGCACTGCGCTCGGGGATGCCCAGCAATCGCGCCGCCTCGACGTTGGGCAAGCCGACGAAGAACCGCATTTTAATGAGTTGGGCTCCGACAGGATCCTGGACAGCGTACTTGTCCAGGGCTTCGTGGACGGCCAGCAGTTGCTCGTCGTCGCTGGTTGTCGCGAGGTCGAGAGAATCGAACTGGACGCGTTGAAACTCGCGCCCGTGTTTGAGGCGGTTCTTGCGGCGGGCTTTCTCAACCAGAATGCGGCGCATGGCCTCGGCCGCCGCGGCGAAGAAGTGGCCGCGACTGTTCCAGGAAGGGGCCTTCCGGTCCTCGGCCAGGCGCAGCCAGGCCTCGTGGACCAGCGCGGTCGGCTGGAGGGTCTGGCCGGGAGGCAACTGAGCCATCTGGTGGCGGGCAAGGCGGCGCAGTTCCTCGTAGACCAGCGGGAGCAACTCCTGAGACTCCTTGGTTTCACCGCGGTCGATCGCATCCAAAAGCCGCGTTACTTCACTCACGAGAGTGAGCGCATTATGCGCCAGAGCCCGCCGTTGGCAAGCATCGTGAACAGCATCGTGAACAGGCTTGCGGTTGGAGTGCCTTATCCTACTCTCGCGCCCATGCGAACAATCCTTTTCCATAGCAGGGTCCGCGGGTATGCGACGTGCCGGGTGGCCCTCATGACCGTGGCTTGCGTCCTGGCGGCCTGGCTGTCGCGCGCCGCGGAATCGACCGGCGAGTTCTCGAACCCCCGTATTGACATCGGGCTCGTCGCGCGGGATGCGGCGCGGACGGCCTCATTCTTGACCAACGCCATCGGCTTTCGCGAGGTGACCGGTTTTCCCGTCAGCCCAGAGCTCGGTCGAAAGATCGGACTGATTGACGGCCATCCGGTCGATGTGCGCGTCTTTGTGCTGGGCGACGGCGAAGAAGCCACGCGCCTCAAGGTCCTCGCCTTTCCGGCGGCCCAAGGGGTGCAAGCGGACCAGCGGTTCATCCATGCGACGTTCGGCTATCGGTACCTGACTCTGTACGTGAAGGACGTGAATCAGGCGCTCGAGAGGCTCAAGCGAGCGAACATCCCTTTGCTCGGCGAGACGCCCGTCGACCTCGGCGGCGGCACGCACATCGTGGTCGTCAAGGACCCGGACGGCAATTTCATCGAGCTGATCGGCCCGAGGAAGCCGTGACCTGACCGATCCGGGCGGCCAGGCGACGGCGAGGGAATCGGAAGCCCTCCTCTAAGGCATCACGACGCGGTAGAAATGCTGGGGGGCAGTCGCCGCCGACACATCATTGGTTTCAAACGGAGCAGCCTCGAAGGTGAGACTGAACCAGTCTGTCCATGTCTCCAAATCGGTGCTTCGTTGGACCCGCCCGCTCCAGGCCGCCGGGCCGGTCACCTGGAGGCTCATGGAATCGGCTTGGCCCCAGGCCGCAAGTTGCAGGGATTCGACGGTCAATTGCCTGACGGCGCGCCCGGCGTTTGAGAACTCCATGACTGAGGCGTTGATGGCGTTTCCCCACAGCAGCCGGGTTCTTCCGTCACTATGCATGGCAGCATCAAAGGCGGGTCGCCCAGCAGGCGAGTTGCCGACCCGCCATTCGACAAGCAGGTTGCCTTTCTTCGGATCATAGACAAAGGGCTGCTGAAAATCGACGACGTAATCGAACGCGCGGGGGCCGTTTGCTGGACCGGACCCGTCGGTGGTCCACGTAATGTCACCTGAATAGACCAGAGTCGCATCGGGTCCGAGGTTGTCGTCAAACCGCGCGCTCAACCCGCCCGGTTTCCGTTGGGTCGTTGAGAGTCTGAGTTGGTAGTTTTGCAGGGTCACGGTGCGTGGAGCATTGACGATACGGTCCGGCCGCAGGGCGAGTTTGACGATCACACCGGCCTTGGGGATCATGGCCGCGAAATCGGTGGCCTCATAAAGTTCCTGGCACCGACCGCCGGCAGGCGGCGGCGGTTCGTTGGCGTACATGTCGCTGCCGTCCACGGCATCGTGGCCCGGAGGGACGACCAGGGTGGCTGCACCCGCTCCAGGGACAGTCCCCCAGAGAAGAGTCAAGATCAGGCTGATCGGTGGTAGAGTCCAGAGACCGGCACACTGTTTTCCTGCAGTCGTGTTTTTCATGATCATGGATGGATTGGTTTCACTGTCCATGAGTAGGAATACGGAAGCGGGGATCGAGGTTACGGCCCGGCGCCGAGTGTGCCGGACGGATCGAGTGCCTCCCAGATCAGCAAGTCTCCCGATTCGGTGAGTCCGACCAGCCCGATTCCGTCCGCCGTGAACGCCACCTCCTTGAGGCTGTGATCGGCCGCCTCGATGGTGACCAACTCCTGCCATGTCGCTGTGTCCCAGAGCTTAACTGCGTCCCGGCCCTGACTGCCCGTGGCCAGCCGACGCCCGTCCGGCGAGAAGGCCAGGGCGTAGGTCGAGTGCCCGTGCCCGCTCAGGACGGGGAGCGCACGGAATGCATCGCACTCCCACACCGTGACCGGGCCGGCCCAACTCGCCGCGGCGAGGAAGCGCCCGTCCGGCGCAAAGGCGAGCGCTGTTGTTCGCTCCTTCGAGTGCGTGAGCGAGCGCAGGTGTTTGCCGGTCCGAACATCCCAGATTTCAACGCGACCTCGCTCGTGGCCGCTGGCGAAGAGTGCTGCGTTCGGCGAAAGCGCGCAGCAATAGAGCGCGCCGACAGCCCAGCGCGCCTGCAGATGCCCGCTCTCTCCGTCCCATACCACGACTTGATCCGCTTCATCGACCGCGAGGACGAGCTCGGTGTCCCGTCCGGCCTTGCAGAACCTCGCAGGCCGGTTCCCTGGCAATCGGTGGACCACGCGCCGCTCGTCGCAGTTCCAAACCACCACCTCGCCGGATTGTTGGGCGATGCAGAGCAAGCGCCCCTCGGCAGCATACTCGATGCCCACGCTGTTTGTCCCCAGCCCCGGCACGTTATCGAGCACGCCGCCGGCGCCTGCGTCCAGGAAGCCGATCTCGCCGGTCCTGCGCAGCACGGCCAGGGTCCGCCCTGCGGGCGCTGGATCCACGTCCGTGAGGGCGAGGCTTCGGCGCTCAGGCCCGATCCGACGCGGAGGCGTTGCCAACGACCAGGCGCAGACCATGCCGTCTTTGCCTACGCTGTAGAGCCGTCCGTCGGGCGCGAATTGGACGCTGTAGACTTCGTTTTCGTGCCCGTAGAGCCGGCGCTGTTCCTGTCGCGAGATGACATCCCAGATCCGGATGCTGTGGTCTACACTTGCCGAAGCCAGGAGTTGGCCATCGGGCGAGAAGCTGACACTGCTCACCCAATCCTCGTGACCGAGCAGGCGAGCGATGGCTTGCGGCGCCTGCCCGGCCTGAGCCGCCTTCAAAGCGGCTTCGAAGTCCCATAAATGAATGGCCGTGCCTCGATCGACTTGGGCCGTGGCCAGCAGCCGGCCACCCGGAGCCAGCGCCATCGCCGATACGCCGTCGTCGTGCACGGCGATTGATCCCAGGAGATCCAGAGTGCGTGCGTCATAGACTTTGACCTTGCCGTCCAGGTCGCCCTGCAACACGCGGCGGGCGTCTGGAGTAAACCGAAGCTCGTTTCCGGCGAACAACCGGCCGCCGGTCGTTCCGAGCATGGCGACTGCTTTGATGTCTCGAGTGGCCAGATCCCGCAGCGCGAGCCTTCGAGCCATGTCAGGACCCACAATGCCGGCCTCGATCAACTCGGGCCGGCCCGGCACGAAGAACGCACCGCCCAAGCCGTTGGTGACGATCCACTCCATTTGCACCGCTCGCGTGGCGAGGTTCCAGAACACGAATCGCGTCGGTTCTCTTTGGATGAAGGCAACCCGTTGGCTGTCGGGTGAAAAAGTTGCCAGAGTCGGCGATTCGTGTTCCTGACCCAAGACGTCGAGCAACCGGCGGGTTGTGAGGTCCCACACATGCACCTGGCCGTAGCGCAGGGCGAGGGCGAGGAACCGGCCATCCGGAGAGACCTCGAGCTTGCAGACCGACGGCAGTCTCTCGAAGACATACTCTGCATCGCTCCTGGATTGACCCCGCAAGTAGGCCCATTCCCAGCCCCGCGGATCTGGCGTTTGAATCGAGTGGTTCGTGGCAACCAGTTCCAGCAGTTCCCGGGCGCGTCCGAGGTTCCGGGCTTTGAGATACTGCTGGGCCGAGTTGATGCGGGCCGCGTAGGCATGGAGGTCCGCGCGCCGGGTCTGATCGACGGCAGTGAGGCGTTGCTCATTGATCCGAAAGACGGCCAGCGGAGAACCGATAGCGACGACCAGCAGAAGCCCCAGCACTGCGGCGCTGAGTGCCGCCAGCCTGGGATTGCGCCGACACCAACGCCACACTTTCCCTGTCGGACTCACGGGCCGCGCCAGAACCGGTTCGTCGCGCAGAAAACGGCCCAACTCCTCGGCGAGCGCCTGCGCGGTCGCGTAACGTCGTTCCGGGTCCTTTTCCATGCATTTCAGGCAGATCGTTTCCAGATCGACAGGTACGGCCGGATTCAGCAGACGCGGCGACAACGGTTCTTCGTCCAGGACTTGACGCAGGGTGTCGGGCAGCGTCTCGCTCACGAACGGTGGGCGACCCGTGAGAAGATGAAACAGCAGGGCACCCAGCCCATACACGTCGCTGCTGCGCCCGACCCGTCCTCGATGGCCGGAGGCCTGCTCGGGTGGCATGTACGAGGGCGAGCCCAGCACCTGGCCGGTCAGGGTCAGTTGAGAGTCCGTCAGGCGTTTGGCCAGGCCGAAGTCCGTCACCCGCGGTTGATCGTGAGCGTCCAGCAACACATTCGAAGGCTTCAGGTCGCGATGGAGAATCCCCCGCTCATGGGCGAAATGGATCGCTTCCGCAATGACGCGGACGTACCGCGCCGCGCGCGTGGCGTGCAAGGGTCCGTCGCGGGTCAAGTCGGCGAACGTGGGTCCAGCCACATAGTCCATCACCAGGTAATGGTGACCTTCCCACAGACCGACTTCATGGATTGCCACGATGTTGGGGTGCTGCAGGCTGCCGGCGGCTACCGCCTCGGTGCGGAACCGGTGAACGTATTCCTTGCTCGACAGCGTGCTCAGGACCTTGACGGCCACAATCCGATCCAGGCTCACCTGTCGAGCCCTGTAGACAATCCCCATTCCGCCTTGACCCACGCGCTCGAGCAGCTCGTAGTGCCCCAAGGCGCGCGGCAGCATCTCGTCGACGGCCCCTGCACCCGGGGCCTTTTCACCGTGCGGTTGTTCCTCGATTTCGCCGGCACTCGTCTCGCCGTCGATCACACGGTCGAGAAGACACTTGGGACAGAGCCAGGGGGTCATCCCCGGCGGTAACTCAGCCCCGCACTTGGGACAGGTCCGAACGGCATTCATCGCGCGTCGATGCGGCTTGGGGTCCGTTCAGGAATGGCGTCGGGATGCTGTTGAACAGTCCCTCAGTAAGCCGTGTCTTCTGTCGGATTAATACGAATCGGTACGCACAGGTTACATACAGGCGATCGGCTCTCTCGTCGGCCGTGCGCGAATCAGGAACCGGCATCAGGTTGTCAGCCGGAGAAAAGGCTGCGCAGATGGTGGAGCTCTTCTTCCAGCTCGACCGGGCTCTGGACGGTCTGTGCGATCTGTCCCCGCAAAACACCGCCAAAGCGCCGACGTAACCGATGAACGGCCACTTTCACCGTACCTTCGGCCATCTGGAGCGCGTCGCCAACTTCTTGGTACGTCACGTCTGCCTGGTCCCAGGAAAGGAACACCTTGAGTCGGTCGAACAACGCGCCCTTGCCTTCCGCAAGATACTCTTCCCGCAAAAGCGCATGCGCTTTCTCGATCAGGGCAACGGCCCACGCGCGGTCGAACAGCCGGTCGGGACTGCCTGGGTCCCCAGGTTCCAGCCGATAGCGATTCTCAGTCGGCTGGCCGTCAAGTGAAATGAAGGTAAATGCTCCCCCTCGCTTCAGGGCCCCCGCGCAGGCCCGTTCCTTCAGCAGAAACCGTTTCACGGCGCAGAGCAGGAACCATCGGAACTTGCCTTTGTCAGGCTGGGCGGCCGACAAATAGTCCCGGGCCAGCAGCCGCGCAAAGAACTCCTGAGTGAGATCCTGGGCATCCTCCGGGCTGTGACCGCAACGCCGCACGTAGGCATAGAGCGGATACCAATACGCGCGGCAAAGCTGCTCAAGGGCCTGCTTCGCGTACGGCGAGTCGGGATCTCTCGCCGCTAACACGACGCTCCAGTGGGTCGTGGCGAACAGCCCGTCGGGATGGGAGGGAGGTTCGGCTCCAGCGCTCGAACCGGTCATGGCATCAGGGTAACGATTGGCCGTGATCCCACAAGTCTTTTCCCAAACGAGGCGCCCCTCAGAACCTGCCGCCTTTGGTTCCTTCTGAGCCGTCAGCCCCTGCGATCCGTCTTTCCTCCCGCGGTTCGCCAGGGTGATACGATCTTGGCCGCGAGGTAGGCGCCAAGGTGACAACGTGCCGGCGGTTCAAGTTGTAGCAGATCGTAGAAGGCAATGGGGTCGCATCTAAAGAGTTGGTTGAGCTGAAGTAGTCACGTTTCACGAGCCCCGAATCGTCCATTGCCATCTGTCCAGCACCGGGGCAACTTCTCCTCCATGCAGGTAATCGAACTGAGCGACGCTCAGAAGCGCTTGGCCGAGCTGGTCGAACAGCTTCGGCCAGGGTTGATGTTCTTTTGGCGAAGGAACAGAAACCGGTCGCCCGGCTGACGGCCGTCGAGCGTAGCG
>CAYPUR010000158.1:5826-11334 GCA_964413865.1 uncultured Verrucomicrobiota bacterium | reverse complement strand
CATAAAACTCCAGAGCGGTGCTGAAGCACCGCACTCCAATCGCTTCGCGACACCGACAGCCACACAGCAGAGCCGTTTGATTTTAATTAAACAGTACTTGACAGTGTCGTTATTCGCGGGCAGTGTGCTTTGCGATGGATGCCCCGCGCATTTGACCGGACGTTGTTATGGGATCAGAAACGGAGACGATGACGCTGGTGGAGCTGGCCGAGCGGTCCGGTGTGCCGGGGCGAACCATTCGGTTCTATGTCAGTCGCGGCCTCCTGCCTGGCCCGGTCAAGGCCGGACGCGGGGCGACTTACGGAGAGGAGCATCTGCGGCGGTTGCGGGAGATTGCGGGCCTTCAAGCGGCGGGGCTGACGCTGGGGGAGATCGCGGGGCGCCTGAGCGGCGGGCGGAACGGGATCGAGCGTCTGGAGCCGGCGGCCTGGTGGGAATACCGGGTTGCGGCGGACGTCTCGGTGCATGTCCGTGCTGGGATCAGCCCGTGGCGCCTGCGGCAGATCAGGAAGCATGTGGCGGACATGGTCTCGGGCCTCCGGAAACAAGAAAGCGAGGAACGATCATGAATGACGAAGCGAGCGGATTCACGGTGTTGGATGTCAAGACCGGCCAGGCGGCGCCCCTGGCCATGCAAGGGCTCTGGTTGGCCGGGCGGGTGCTGCCGGTTGGAGCGCGTCTGCTGGTGGTTCACACCTTTCGTTCGGCGGAGGCGCGGCCGATCGAGATCGTGTACGCGTTCGGGTTGCCCCGGGATGCGGCCTTGAGGCGATTCAGGATTGTGGGCGAGGGCTTCCAGGTGCGATCCGATCTCCGACGACTCGGGGAAGCGCAGGCGGAATACGAGCGGGGGATCAGCCGAGGCCACCTGGCGGCGCTGATGCGGACTTACCGGGACGGGCGTGTCAACCTGAGCGTGGGGAACATTCGTCCGGGCGAATTGGTGAAAGTCTATCTCGAACTGGTGGCGGGGGTGGATCTGAGCGATGACGGGATGCGTTTCCGTTTCCCATTCACCCTGGCGCCCTGCTACCACCGCGGCGCCCGCGCGATCGAGATCGAGCCCGGGGCGGGTGAACTGGAACTGCCGGAGGCGGAGTTTGGCGACTTGCTCCTTCCGCGATACCTGACCGACACGGGCGCCCTGCACAGCGTCGGTTTCGATTTGTCTGTCAGTGGGGGCGGCGCGATTGGCGCCGTGGGTTCGCCCTCTCACGCCCTGCGCATCGCCAATCGCGGGACGGACGATGTGCGCGTGGGGTTGAGCCGGGAGAAGGACGTGCCCGACCGCGACCTGGTGCTGGACATCCGCATAACGCGGGCGGCGACGCGGATGTCCGGGGGGCGCTGCCGGGACGGAAAGACCCGGTTCACGGCGGCGGTCCCATCGACACTCCTGGGCAAGGCCCCGGACACATCGAAGTCCGTGGTGTTTGTCCTCGATCGCTCGGGGTCGATGGCGGGGCCGGCCATCGAGCAGGCGAAGAAGGCGATTGAGGCGTGCCTCGGAGCGCTCGGGGAGGCGGATCGTTTTGGGTTTGTTGCTTTCGACGACCAGGCGGATCTGTTCGCGCCCGGACTGGCGCACGCAAGCGTCGAGAACCGTCAACTCTTACGCCAATTCCTGCTCGGGATCGACGCGCGCGGCGGGACCGAACTGGGGCGGGGGCTTCAGGAAGCGGTTCGATTGGCCGGCGCGGACCGCGTCGAACTGGTTCTGATCACGGACGGACAGGTGGCTGGCACCGAGGATCTGCTGCGACAGGTCCAGGCTGCCGGCGCGCGGCTGCATTGCCTGGGCATCGGCGCGGCCAGTCAGGACCGTTTCCTCACGCTGTTGGCGCGCACGACCGGAGGCGTCAGCCGCTTTCTGACCCCGCGCGAGCGCGTGGACACGGCGGCATTGGATCTGTTTGCCGCGATTGGCGCGCCGGTGGCGTTGGACGTTCAAGTCGATTTCGGCGAGCTTCCGGGCGGACGCAGCATCCTGAAGACCGTGTCGAGTGTTTACGCGGGGCATCCTCTGGTCGTGATGGGGGAAGCCTCTGGCGAGGCGAAAGGGAGCCTGCGGGTCACCTGGAAGAGCGGCGACAGTGCCGGCGAACTGCGCGTGGATCTGCGTCCCAGCGGAGATTGCGAGGCGGAGACTGTGCGATTGCTGCAAGGAGCGCGTTTGATCACCGAACTGGAATCGGGCATGAGAGGCGAATGGCTGGGCGATGCGCAGCGTGCGGAAGCCAAACGCGAGGATCGCCGGCTGATCGAAAAGTTGGAGGCGACGAGCCTCGAGTATGGCCTGGCCAGCCGAGCCGTCGCACTGGTGGCGATCGTCGAGCGTCAGGGTGACGACGCCTCCCAGGTGCCAACGACGCGCGTGGTGCCGCTCGGCATGCCGGAGGATGTGGCGTTCAAGAGCTACTTCATGGCGGCCTCGGGCCCTCCGGGCGCTGCGGGAGTGCGGCACCTCAGGGTGGCGGCATGCGCACTCGCGTATCCCCCACCGGGTGCCATGGACTGTGAGTTCTTCACTTCGCCACGCCCCTGCATGCCGACGGAGAGTCCAAACACAGTCGAGGATCGGCTTGTGGACTTCGCCGTGCGTCTGCAACCCGACGGAGGCATGCCGGGACAAACCGATGGCGAGCGTGTGGTGCGAACGCTGATCCTCTTGGTGGCGTTTCTGGCCCTCGGGCATACCAATCGGCACGGCCCGTTCCGCTTGCATGTGCAGAAGATGATCTCGTTCCTCAGACGACAACTCGGACACGCGGTTCCGACAGAACGGCGGGAGTGGATCGAGCGGACGCTGGCCAACGCCGAAGCAGGCGGGGCCTGCACCCTGCGGAAGCCGGAGGCGGCCTTGGACCTGCTCGGATCGTCCGGGCCGATCCACTGGCCGGCGTGGGAACCGTTCGAAAGGGAGATCCATGCGCCCACTCCATGAGGTGAAATTGATGAATCTGCGTCTGGTGTGGCTTGGATTGGTGATTGTCCTGCCAGCGATCTCAGGAGCCACGGCTCCCTCGCAGGTCACGACATTCGACGCGCGGTCCTATCGGCACATCGATGTCCGGGATCCGGCGCAGGCCCGTCGCGCGTGGGATGCCCTTCATCTTCTCGCCGCCCTGCAGGGCCTGGCCAATCGCGACGCACCGCGTTTCTACGTCTTGTTCGCCCAGGACTTTCAGGTTGATACAGACCAATTCTGGCTTGACTGGTTTCGCGGGGAGGACGGCTGGCTCGGGAGCGCACGGCTGCAACCGGTTGCCGACATCGATGCCGCGCTGGCCGCCTTGCGGCCGCACTACACCGGGCTCGTGGTCTACGATCCCAAGGTGCCGGCCACCGCATGCGTCGCGTCGACGGCCGCCGGGTGCGAGCGGCTCCTGCCGGTGCGTTACGATCCGGCTCCCGAATCGCTCTTCACCCGCTGCGCGCGCACACTCGATCTGCCGATTGCCCTCTGGCTGGTCCATCCCGACGGCTCGAGCAAGTTCACCGGCTCGGGTCAGATCCCCGACTCGGCCAAGCCATCGTCGGGAAGCGCGAAGATCGACGCGTACCGCTGGGCTGCCGCGCGCTACCTCGAGACGGGCCGATGCGATCCGCGCTTTGCGGCGTATTACATGGATGCCGACTGGCTGCGGCGCCCGGGCCATGCGCCGGCGGACAACCACACCCTGCCCAACCACGACTATTTCATTGCCCATCGCGCCTTCTTCTTCGATCTCTCGCCGTGGGGAGACGAGGCCCCTGTGGATGATCCCGAACAATCGGTGGGGCTCGATCGCCGGATGCTTCTTGACCTCCTGCGCGCCTTCCACGACGGCACCCGGGGCGGCATCACCAAGATCGGCGGATTTCCGCCCTGGCCTTTCAAGTACACGACCCACGGCGGGGCCGGCGGACACAAACCCGTCCCCACCGAATGGGAATTCACCCGGCTCATTTCCCAGTTCAATGCCTACCACGAGGCCGACGCCGCCAGCCACGGCGCGATGGCGAATGCCTCCTTCTTTCAGCACTACCCGCTGACCCCTCCCTGCCGCCAGCCCAATCCAATTCCATCACGCGCCCAGTGGCAGGCCCGGGGCTTCGTGACCCCCGACGGACGGGTCGCGTCGAAGTTCTTCGTCGGGCACTACGTCGGCGACTACGATGCGCCCTCGTGGCTCTACAAAGCCGTGCCCGCCTTCTTCCGAGACCCCGCTCGGGGACAGGTGCCCCTGGGCTGGGCCTTCGATCCAAACCTGGCCGATCGCGCCCCGCAGGCGCTGGCCTATGCCTATCGCCATGCGACAACAAATGACTTCTTCATCGCAGGCGACTCCGGCGCCGGGTATCTCAACCCACGCGCCCTCACAGTGCGTCCCGATTCCGGTTTACCCTCGGGCCTGGCCGCCTGGCAAGCGCACTGCCAGCGCGCCTACGGTGACTGGGGAATGACGATTACCGGTTTCGCCCTCGATGGATCGGCCGGGGCGTCCACCGCAACCGAGTTCCTGGCCTACAAATCCTTCAGTCCCGATGGCATCGGCACTCATTTCGAGCCTCAGCCGCGCCTGATCGCCGGAATCCCGACCTGTCCGGAAAAGGACCTTCCGGATGGCGCGGCCGAAGCCGCCGCCTTGATCGCCCGACGCGCGGAAGCCCGCGGTGCGGGCCCGGGATTCCTCTGGGCGCGGAGCATCCTGAAGCCGCCGCGGTGGTATGCCGAGGTGTCGGCGCTGCTGCGGGAGCGGCACCCGGACCTGGCAATCGAGGTCGTCGATCCCTACACGTTCTTCGGCCTGATCCGAATGGCCTGCGACCCCGGCAACGGGGGGGCAGCCCGGGCTACTGAGGGAGCGTTCTGATGAAGTTGTCGGCCTCGGCGATGCTGGCGTTCATCCGGGCAATCAACTCCTCGATCTGCCCTTGGATGGCGGACGCCTCGCCCTTGAGCGATCCGATCGCAGCCGCGTTGAGGTTGTGCTTGAGATAGAGCACGTGGTCCTTAAGCTGGGTCAGAACAGGCTTCATCGACTCCTCCGATGCGTGCACGGATTGGGAGAGCTGGGCGAAACGGTCCTTGGTCTCCTGCAACTGCCGCCGGCTGTTCTCCGCAAATGTCGGATTGCTGAACTGCCCGAGTTCCTTCTCCCACTCGCTGAACATCGACTTGGCGATGCCCTCCATGTTCTCGATGCGCTTGCGGACCTCCTTGGCTTGGGCATCGCAGGCCTCGTGCGACGATTTCAGGTTGTCATACACCTTTTCGAGTTCGCCCCCGTCGAAGGCGTACAACTCCTTCAGCCGGGTCATGGCGTCTTTGAATTCCTCCTGGGTCTGCTGCTGCTCCTCCTGCAAGGCGGCGACTGATTTCTTCAGCAACTCCCGCTTCTCGTATCCGAACACGTTTTCGAGTGTCTTGTTGTATACGGTCTGACAGCCACTCCCCAGGACGGCCAGCGCCGCCATCACACACCAGACAGCCAGCCGGGCAGACGAACGATGTCTCATAGATTG
>CAYPUR010000158.1:3390-5726 GCA_964413865.1 uncultured Verrucomicrobiota bacterium | reverse complement strand
GCGACATGAGCGCCCTGGAACCGTGCCTGAGCCAGTTCCTTGGCGCTGGGCTGGCGGGCCCCATCCGATCCGGCGATCGTGCCAGCGCCCCAGGGCGAGCCGCCTTTGACCTCGCCGAGATCGATCAGGTCGGGACACGAATACGGCAGTCCCACATAGATCATGCCGTGATGGATCAGGGTCGGAACAAAGCTCAGGATCGTGCTCTCGTTGCCCCCGCCGGTGCCTGTGCTGACAAAGACGCTGCCGACCTTGCCGATGAGCGCCCCCTTGAGCCACAACTTGCCCGTCTGGTCCAGGAAGTTCCGCATCTGCGCGGCCATGTTGCCGAAGCGGGTCGGGGTGCCGAAGAGGATGGCGTCGTAGTCGCCGAGTTCCCCCGGATCGGCTACCGGAGCAGGCTGATCGAGCTTGGCTCCGTGCTGCCGCGCCACATCGAGCGGCATGGTTTCCGGCACGCGCTTGAGGGCCACCTCGACGCCCTTTACCGAACGCGCCCCTTCGGCGACCGCGTTCGCCAACGTTTCGACGTGCCCGTAAGTGGAGTAGTAGAGAACAAGGACTTTGGTCATACGACTTCTCTCGATTTTCAAGTTCGATTCGATCGGGGAAACGATGGAGTCAGACCGTCACCACCGCAAGCGCGACTTTTCCCAGGGACCGTAGCCGCGGACGTGAGTCCGCGCCATCTCAGGCGGCGATTTGCGTCACTCTGGCATCGGCTTGCGCGGGAGCTTCTCATCGAGCATGGCCGTCTGGTACACAAACGTCGCCATGACAATCGCAGCCTGCTGAAGGTCCGGCACGGACGCCCGCTCGCGAACGTCGATGCTGGTGTGATACGAGCGCCAGTATTCGAGCGAATCCTGGATGAACTGGAACCCAGGCAGCCCAATCTCGTCGAACGGGATATGATCCGTCCCACCCGTGTTCGCCGCGGTGATCGTGTGCGCGCCCAGATCGCGCAGTGCGTCCAGCCACGGACGGAAGATCGGACGGAGCGCTTCGTTCCCCTGAAGGTAGATTCCGCGAATCCGCCCTGCCCCATTGTCCAGATTGTAATAGGCGGAGAAACGCCGATAGTCCGGGCGTTTGACCAGCGCGCGCCGTGTCGTCGAGCGTGAGGCCTCGCCAGGATGCTGAGCGGCGTCCTTGGGCGAACGCACGGCCTCGGGCCGGGTCCGTTCGGAGTCGGAGTAATGGCCCAGGTGCTGCGCGACGTAGGCTCGCGATCCGAGATAACCCTGTTCCTCACCGGTCCACAGGCCGATGCGAATGGTGCGCCGGGGCTTGACATCGAGGCCTTGGATCAAACGAACCGCCTCGAGACAAACCGCCACACCGGCAGCATTATCCGTGGCCCCCGTGCCGCTCGCCATCGAGTCGATGTGCGCCCCCAGCATCACGATCTCCTTGCGCCGATCCGCGCCGGGGATCTCGGCCACTGTGTTGTAGCACATCAGATCGTGATCGTGGAATTGAGTCTGGACCTCGACGGCCAGGCGCACCTTCTCGCCCGCCTCGATCATGTGGACCAGCCGATTGTACTGCTCAGCCGCCACCACGATCTGAGGCGGCCCCGCAGGCGCATTGGTGGCCCAGGCGCGCATCGGGCGCCACCCTCCCTCCGCGCCCGACTCGGGCAGCACCACCTGTGTCTCGCCCACCAACAAGGCCATCCCGTCCCGCGAACCGCTGATCGACACCGTCATCGCCGCGCCTTCACGCACGGCGAACCGCAGCCGCGCCGACGGGTCCATCGAGCGGGGCGGGCGGCGGGGCGGGGCGTTGGTGCTGACGCTCGGCGGCGCATTGGACGCCGCAGGGGCCACTGCGCCCTCTTGCGCGGGGCGTCGAGGAGGGGCCGCCCGGCCGCCCGGGGCCGGCATGTTTGCGGCGGGCGGACGCCGACGCGGGCTCGAGCGCGTGCCTGGCGGCGCATTGGCCAATCGCAGCAGATTCGTCTCGTCTTGCCGGGTCGCAAGCGGCCCAAACTGCAGCGCCAGCTCGCGCGGCGTGCTGAGGAGGACAATCGCGCCCTTGAGTTTGCCTTTGTAGTTCTCGAGTTCGGCCTCGCTCTTGTCCCCGATGTACACCGCCTCGCCGACAATCGGCCAGTCGCAGCCGTGCGACCACGACTTGGGCCAGGCCACCAGCGGGATGCCCTGAGGCTCGATGACCTGCGCCGAGAAACGCCGGACCGACCAGCCGCGTCCAAAGGGCCCCCAGGCCTCGATATGCGCATTGGTCAATCCCCACGCTTGCAGTTTGTCGCGGGTCCAGTCGTTCGCGCGCCGGCAATTGGGCGATCCCGTGAGCCGGGCCCCGATCACGTC
>CAYPUR010000158.1:0-3290 GCA_964413865.1 uncultured Verrucomicrobiota bacterium | reverse complement strand
GGAACCGGCATCGAGGATCTGCCCGTCTCCGAGCAACCGCTCGCGCAGTTTGGGATAGGGCACGTCCTGAACGGGCACGGCGCCGTCCAGGGCCAATGCCGCGGCCGTCGCGGCGCTCTGACCCAGGATCATGAAGACAGGTTCCATCCGGATCGACCCGAACGCAATGTGCGAACTCGAGACGCACACGGGCACCAGGAGGTTCTCGGCCTGTCCGCGCCTGGGCACAAGCGCGCCATACGCGATTTCGTAAGGCCCCTTGGTCGGCACGCCAATGTCGCCCTCGTTCTGCGCGTGCCCCTCGGGCGTGATGTAGCGCTGCACGTTATGGGAATCGATCGTGTAGGAACCCATGCCGGCGGAGTCAGGCGTAGGGCGCTTCTTGAGCAGCTCGTTCTCGGTCATGACATAGTGCCCAATCATGCGCCGCGCCTCGCGGACGTAGATCTGATGGGGCCAGCCGCCGTTGTCCTTGAATTCGTCCGCGGCCAACCCCCACCGCTGCATCCTCTCGCGGACCTCCCTGGGCACGCGCGCATCGTTGGCGATGAAGTAGAACCAGCCCTTCTGGTAGTTCTCGTGCTCTTCGAGTATCTCGCGGCGCCGCTCGTAGCTCGCCTCGGGATAATCGTAGTTCTGGCCGATGTTGTCCGTGCTCATCGGCCCGTGGTTGTTCGTGTCCGTCTTGCGGTTCGGGATCGGGTCGAACTTGTCGAAGGTCTCGCGCCAGCCCGCTTCAAAGATCCGCACCAGCAGTTCGTACTGCCCGGGATCGTAGCCCGCAGGGCGGGGAAAAGGGATGCGATTGTTCGGATGATCGCTCAGGCACACGCGGTAACAATACGCCTGGACTCTTCGGTCGCCCCGGCCGTACTCGCCCGGCGACGCACTGCTGACGCGAGGCAGCACCCCGCTCCGCGGGTCGCCCGGCACGACGTAGGGACTGATCGGCCGGCTGAGCACGCCGAAATGATGCCGGTGATGCAGGACGCCGGTCTGCACTCCGTTCCACTGTTCGTCGTAGACGCTGCGCGCTTCTCGCCCGACGTGGTACGAAACCCCCGCCGCCGCCATCAGATCGCCTTCGTAGGTCGCATCGATGAACATCCGGCCTGCAAACGTCCTGCCACTGAGCGTGGTGATCGTGGCGATGCGCGCCCCCTGCTTCGCGACCCCTCGCGTGCGATCGAGCCACTCGCCGCGGTGCACGGGAATCTCATGCTCGCGCACAAAATCCTCGAAAATGCGCTCGGCCACATGCGGTTCGAAAATCCACATCGTGCGCTGAGCGCCGTCGATGGCCGGAGTGCCCTGTCCTTTGTTCCCATACGCCTCCTTCTTCTGCCAGATCCAGGCATCCGGTTTGTCGTAGTGCCGCCACACACGATGATAAAACTCGCGGGCGAGCCCGCCGATAACCGCTTTGTTGCCCGTGTCCGTGAAGCCAAGACCGCCGCTGGAAAGGCCGCCCAGATGCCGCTCCGGACACACGACGACAACGGACTTGCCCATCCGCCTGGCCTGCACCGCGGCCATGATCCCAGCCGAAGTGCCGCCATAGACGACAAGGTCCGTCCCGGCGCCCATGGCCCCAACCTGGCAAAGCACGCCGCAGAGAAAGACCAGCCACACTGCGGCAGCCCGGACACCGCCTCTGGTCGCGCGCATGCGTTCACGTCTTAGAGTTTCCGGCTTCGCGATGATCATGATTCGCTCAAACACTCGGGCTAGTCCCCGGCCACCATCGTCCACATCCCTCTGGGCGCGTTGGTGGTCCCGCGACCGACGGTCTCGGTGACTTTGTGAATCGACACATGGCCGTCGTGAAAGAGGTAGTTGAAGCGCCGGGCGTGCAATCCGTAAGCAGCCAGGCCGTAGCCGATGGCATTGAATGACGTGGCGCGCCCGAGTTGGACGCAATCGGGGGACAGATTCCCGGGCACTCCATAGCCCGGGCCCGCGCAAAACGACGGCCAGTCGTTGCCGGCTGCATTGCGGCCGTTGGGCAGTTCCGCCAGCAGGATCGTCCCGGCGGGGTCTTCGACCGCACCCTCTTTGTAGCCCCGCGGCTCCCAATCGGGCAGCGCGCCCGGCGCGCTCCCGCGCAGGTTATAATACAGGCCCACCCCGTACTGAGCCGCAGGCAGCCCGGCCGTGCCGGAGGTCAAAATGAAGGATGGCCCGGCCCAGTTGAGGGCGTAGGTGCGGCGCCGGCTGAATGAAGCGTACTCGATGCTGATCTCGATGCGGTCGGCGGGGCACTTGAGGATCTTGGGGATCGTGCCGGGATCGGCGACGGCACCGGAAATGCCGAGGATCAGATCCGCCTCCGGGGCGGTTCCGCCGATGTACCTGTGGATGTAGTCGTCCCAGGACAACTGGTACTGGAAATCGCCGGTCGAGTAGGCGGCAGGCGGGTGCTGATCGTCGTGCTCGGCCGAGAACAGGGCAAACCCGAGTCCGAGTTGCTTCATCTGGGCGGTGCATTTGAGCCGTTGGGCGCGGGACTTGGCGCCCGAGAGCGCCGGCAGCAAAAGGCTGGCCAGGATGGCGATGATCGCGATGACGACCAGAAGCTCGATCAACGTGAACGCCGGCATCCCCCGGGCGGGCGTCGCCAACACGCCTTCCTCGCGCCTCATCCTGGGCGTGGCTCGGGTGGCCCCAGGAAGATCAGGCACAGCAGCACCGCCAGATCGCGAGGAAGAATGCATAATCGTAATGCACGATTCGAGCGCATGCCCGAGCCGCGCCCTCCGCTCTCAGGGACCGCCAGGCGAACCCGCAACGGTCTTTTCGAGTTCGAAATAAATGCCGTCGTACATATTCCACAGGAAGTAACGCAGCGCGTTCCGAAACGGCAGCAGGTTCCTGAACCGATGGCGCCAGGTCGTGCTGTCGGCGTAGAGCCTCGCCTCGCGGAGCGCGAAGCGGATGCTCGAGTAAAAGTTGTAGGGGTGGTCTTCGATGAAGTAATTCAGGCTGTGTTCGGTGAAGAAGTGCTTGTGCGTCGGATCCTGCAGGGCCCAGTCGGTCTTGGCGTACGGGACATAGATCCGCAGCCGCCCCCCCGGACGCAGGATGCGGTGGAATTCGGCCATCACCTGCGGGATATCATCCAGATGCTCGAGGACATTATCGAGCAGGATCTCATCCGCAACCTCCGCATCGAACGGGTACGGAACCACGTCGAGATCGAAGCGCCGGTCCGCCCGGACGTGAGGCGAGATGTCGCAGTTCACGTAGTCCGGCAGGTACTTCCGTCCGCAACCCAGGTTGATCTTCAAGCT
>CAYPUR010000157.1:0-11350 GCA_964413865.1 uncultured Verrucomicrobiota bacterium | reverse complement strand
GGGTGTGAAATATGCGGGTTAGCTCCGGAGCGCCGGCTTGCAGCCGGCTTATAGCGCAGACTCGATTTAACGACTCTTTCCAATGAAACCCACCGTATTGATCATCGACGACGACGAGGCTGTCCTCGATCAGTTGAAATGGGCGCTGGCCGACGAATACGACGTCCTGCTTGCGAAGGACCGGCCGAGTGCCATCGAGACATTCCGGGCGCGGCGTCCGGATCTGGCGTTGCTCGACCTGGGGCTGCCGCCGTTACCGAACGATCCACGCGAAGGGATGGCTGCCCTGGCGGACATGCGGAGTTTGGACCGGCATGCGAAGGTGATTATCATCAGCGGTTTGAGCGGCAGAGAGACAGCGGTTCGGGCGGTTGGTGAAGGGGCCTGCGATTTCCTGCTCAAACCGGTGCAAATCGAGAGACTGAAGCTGCTTCTGAGCCACTGCCAACACGTGGTGGCCCTTGAGCGCGAATACGAGGAGATCCGGCAGCATCCCGAGGCTGAGCCGTTCGGGCTTCTTGAAAGTCGAAGCCCGCGGATGGAAGAACTCCTCGTGAACATCCGGAAGGTGGCCACGACGGAGGCGCCGGTGTTGGTCCTGGGCGAGAGCGGCACGGGGAAGGACGCGGTGGCCCTGGCGATTCATCGGCAGAGCGCGCGTCGGGCCGGACCGTTTGTGAAACTCAACTGCGACATGGCGTCCGAGAGCCTGTTGGAGAGCGAACTGTTCGGGCGCGAGGACGATGCACGCGACGGCGGGGCGTCCGCGGAAGGCCGGCTCGAGTTGGCGTTTGGCGGCTCCCTCTTTCTTCAGGACGTGGGCGACTTGCCGCTGAGGTCGCAAGTTCGGCTCATGCGGCTGCTCGAGGAGCGCGGTGCAGATGGAGTGAAAGAGCGGCCATCCGGGGAGATCGGGACGCGGCTCATTGCTGCATCGAGCAAGGATCTGACCGCCGCGATCGCCAAGGGCAGCTTTCTCGAGGGCCTGTACTACCGGCTGGCCGTGCTGGTGATCCGGGTCCCCGCGCTGCGCGACCGCAAGGAGGACATCCGGCATTTGGCCGAGGGCTTCTTGAAGCGCTTTGCGGCTCAGTTTGACCGGCCGAATCTGCAATTCGACAGCGAGGCGCTGCGCGCGCTCGATCGGCATGGGTGGCCGGGCAACCTGCGCGAACTCGAGAACTGCGTGCGCCGCGCGGCCATCATGTCGGACACCGACATCCTGAGGGCGGACGATCTTGGGCTGACGCCATCGCACGTGCAGCCCGCGGCCGCCGGTTTGCGCGAGGCGCGTCAAAGCGCCGAGAGGTCTGTGATCATCGGGGCGCTGCGGAAGCACCATGGCAAGATCACGGCGGCGTCGATGGAGTTGGGGATCAGCAGGCCCACTTTCTACTCGTTGATGGAGAAACTGGGCATCGAACGTCGAAGTCTCATCTGGGACCATTCGGAGGAAACAAGCGAGGAATAGACAATGAAACAGACAACAACGGACGTCGGGATTCTTGAAGCTGGAAGTTCACGGCCATTGGGTCGCGGCATCATGCATGGTCTTGGCAAAGTGCTGCGAGGCGAAACTCTCGGGTTTCTTCCCATGCAGGCTGGCAGTGCATCGCTTGCCTGGGCGGTCCTGACTCTGGCGCTCGTCCTCTTGCCTTCAGGCTGCCAATCGCACCGCCCCACCTTCATTAGTCCGGCAGACGCCGAGCCGGACCGGGCGATTGTGCTGCGCGAGGGGGATGTCGTGAAGGTCACATTCCCCGGAAGCCCGAACTTGAACACGACGCAGCAAATCCGGCGCGACGGCAACATCAACCTGGCATTGGTCGGGGATCTCAAGGCGGCCGGTCTGACACCGAGCGCGCTCGAGAAGGAGATCCTCGCCGTGTACGGGAACCAGTTGCTCGCCCCTGACGTCACGGTCAGCCTCGAGTCCACGGCCTTCTCGGTCTTTGTCACCGGCATGGTGTTGCGACCGGGCAAGGTGACATCGGACCGCCCGATCACCCTGCTCGAAGCCGTTATGGAGTCGGGCGGCTTCGATTACACACGCGCCAACCTGAAGGCCGTGCGGGTGATGCGCCGCGACGGGGAGCGGATGAAGACCTTCATCGTCGATCTGAAACCGGTGATGGCGGGTGGGCCCGCGCTGCCCTTTCACCTTCGTCCGTCGGACATCGTGTACGTGCCTGAACGGTTCTCGCTATTCTAGCCTGCATTTCTCACCACTGTTTGCCGCCGCGAAGCCGGAGTTCACAAGAGAAATCAGCATGCAGGCTCGCCCGGATTTCTTTATCATCTTCCCGGTAGTGACAAATCCGGGCTGCGCTTAAACCTCAGGATATGCGATCCCACCTGCTGATTGTTGACGACGACGACGAAATCCGCTCCCAGCTCAAATGGGCCCTGGGTGGGGCCTATGAGCTTCTTTTGGCGGGGGATCGTGCGAGCGCGCTGGAACAATTCCGAGCGTGCCGTCCGATGGTTGTGCTGCTGGATTTGGGGCTGCCGCCCAACCCGGACTCTCCGGAGGAGGGCCTGGGGATCCTTGCCGAGCTGCTCGGGATCGAGAAACTGACCAAGGTGATCATCGTGACCGGCCAAGGTGAAAAGCAGAATGCCCTCAGGGCGGTCGGGGCCGGCGCCTACGATTTTCTGTCCAAACCGGTCGATCTCGACGAATTGAAGGTCATCCTGCGCCGCGCCTACCACCTCGCCCGGATCGAGCGCGAATACCGGGACCTGCATCACCGGCTCGATGAGGACGGATTCGAGGACATGCTGGGCGCGAGCCCGTCGATGCAGCAACTGTTCACCACCGTCCGGAAAGTGGCCGCGACCGACGCCCCGGTGCTCATTCTCGGCGAGAGCGGCACGGGCAAGGAGAAGGCTGCGATGGCGATCCATCGCCGCAGCCAGCGCAAGGGCGGTCCGTTCGTTCCGATCAGTTGCAGCGCCATCCCGGAGACCCTTCTCGAGAGCGAGTTGTTTGGGCACGAGAAGGGCGCCTTCACCGGCGCCCACACCCAGCGCAAGGGCCGGATCGAATCCGCCATCGGGGGCACGCTTTTTCTGGATGAGATCGGCGAGTTGCCGTTGGCGATCCAGGTGAAGCTGCTGCGGTATCTTCAGGAACACAGGATCGAGCGAGTGGGCGGCCGGGTGCCGATCGAGGTCGATGCGCGTGTGATCGCCGCCACGAACGCCGATTTGCAGCGGGCAATTCGCGAGAGCAAGTTTCGCGAGGATCTCTTCTATCGTCTTGCTGTCGTGGTGTTGCATCTGCCGCCGTTGCGGGATCGGGGAGCGGATCTCTTGTTGATGGGACGGGTCTTTCTGAACAAGTTCGCGGTCGAGTTTGGGCGGGATTCGGCTGGTTTCAGCCCGCAGGCCCTGGCGGCGATGCAGGGCTATTCCTGGCCTGGCAACGTGCGCGAGCTCGAGAATCGCATCAAACGGGCCGTGATCATGGCCGACGGCCCCCGCGTGACGCCCGAAGACCTCGAATTGACGCCTGCGGTCTCGGACGGCCAGACCCCGCGCACCCTTCAGCAGGCGCGGGAGACCGCGGAACGCGATGTGATCCAGGCGGCTCTGCGGCGCAACGGCGGCAAGATGACCGCCGTTGCGACCGAACTCGAGATCAGCCGTCCGACGCTCTACGAACTGATCGATAAGCTCGCGATCCAACGCCCGGATCGGGACGGCAAGGCAATGCTTGCGGAGTAGGAAGTTGGCTCAACGCTCAACGCGCAACAACGGCACCCTGAATGAATAACGCAAATCGACGTCTCCTGTCCGTGCTGATGATCGCCGCCCTCCTGGGGGTGGCCGGATGCTCCCGTGAAGCAAAACGCGACCGGCACTTCAGCCGGGCGGAGAAGTACTTCGCATCGGAGCAATACGAGAAGGCGATCATCGAGTACCGCAACGTGCTGCGATTGGATCCGACCAACCGCACGGCGCTGCTGCGCGTCGCGCGCATCTTCTTCGAGCAGGGCTCGCCGGTCCAGGCCATGCAGGCCATGCAGGCCGCCGATCCGCATCTCGAATCGGACGATCCCGCGCTGCGTTGCCGGCTTGCCGAGTTTCGGCTGGCGACGGGGGACACCGTCCGAGGGCGCAATGACCTGCTTGCTCTGCTGGCGCAGTCGCCAACCAACAGCGATGCCTTGCGGTTGCTGGCTGGGCCCGGCACTCCATCCCTGGAACTGACAAACACGACGGTCTACCTGGAGCAACTCGACGCCAAGCATCCGAACTCCGCGGCGGTTCTTCTGGCTCGTGCGGCGCTCCTGACCCGGCAAAGGCAGCTCGACACGGCTGAACAGTTCGTGCAGCGCGCGCTGCAGTTGGATCCGAACCAGGCGCAGGCGCATGTGCAGATGGGGCAGATCCATCTCCTGCGGACCAACCTGGCTGCCGCCGACGAAGCGTTTGGAAAGGCTGTCAAACTCGCGCCGCCGCGCTCGCCTGTGCGCACAGCCTACGCCCAGAGCAAGATGGTGTCCGGCAAGCCGGACGAGGCGAGGGCGCTGCTCAAGGATGTCTTGAGCCAGGCGCCTGATTACCTTCCGGCTGCGCTCTTGCTGGCGCGTCTCGAGATGCAGGACAAGAGGCTCGATGAAGCCCTCGCGCTGACCGGACGCATCGTGTCGAAGGACCCGCTGAATATCGAGGCCCGTCAGTTGCGCACTGAATTGCACCGAGCCAAGGGCCAGCCGGAGAAAGCGGCGCTCGAATGGGAGCAATTCGACCAGAGCGTGCGGCCCAACCCGTTCATCAAGTTGCAGGTGGCGCGCGCCCACCTGTCCGGCGGCGACAGCGTCAAGGCGGGCGCCGCGCTCGACCAGGCCATCATCGCCAGCTCGAACAGGCTCGACACGGTTGCCATCGAAGCCCGTCTCTTGCGCGCCCGACTGCACGTCGAAGGCCGCACCCCGGCTGTTGCCGTCGAATCCCTGCAGCGATTGCTCAGCATCACCAACGTCCTCGAGGCGCGGATCCTCCTC
Organism: uncultured Verrucomicrobiota bacterium; assembly: GCA_964413865.1. GTDB lineage: Bacteria > Verrucomicrobiota > Verrucomicrobiia > Limisphaerales > J093 > MWFF01. Next base: position 6,338 of record CAYPUR010000157.1, on the reverse strand, counting down.
ATCGACGCCCAGCGCGGGGCGGGCCGGCTCGATGAGGCGGTGGCCACCTGCCAGGGACTGATTCGCGACCATCCGGACAGGCCGGCATTTCCCATGATGCTGGGGATGCTGCTGCGCGAGCAGGGGCGGATGGCGGAGGCCCGAAACGCGTTCCGGCGCGAGCTTGAGCTTTCACCGGGCAGCCTGATGGCCCTCTACCAACTCGTCGATCTCGAGATTGCCGCCACCAACGCGCCGGCCGCGCTCAAGACGGTGCAGACCGAGTTGGCCCGGACGAACTCGGCGGCTTTGAAGTACCTCGAAGGCCGGGCGCTTGCGGCTCAGCGCCTCTGGCCGCAGGCGCAGGCATCGCTCGAGGAGTCGATCGGCCTCAACCCGCAATTCTCGCTGGCGTACCAACTGCTGGCCGACATCCATATCGCCAACACCAACCTGGCCGGGGCAGCGCGGCGGCTCGAGGAATTGATCTCGAAGAAGACAAACGACGTTCAGTCGATGGCGATACTCGGGACGCTCTACGAGCGGATGGATCAGCCTGAACAGGCGCGTGCCAAGTATGAGCAGATTCTCGAAATCAACCCGCAGTTCGTTCCCGCGCTAAACAACCTGGCTTACCTGTACACCGAACGGACGCCGCAACTCGAGCGCGCGCATGAATTGGCCCAAAAGGCGCGCCAATTGGTGCCCGAAGATCCCTCGGTCATGGATACGTTGGGGTGGGTTTTGCACAAGCGCGGCGAACACCAGCAGGCCTTGCCGTTGTTGCGCGACGCGGCCCAGAGAGTCCCCGGCAACGCGGAGATTCAATACCACCTGGGAATGGTCAGCTACATGCTCGGCCAGCCGGACGCCGCCCGCGGGGCCCTCGAACGGGCCGTGGCCGCGCCGCAGTCTTTTCCGAGCAGAGCCGAGGCCCAGCGCCAACTTGCGCTGCTTGTGTCCGGATCCGCCGCCGGCGGCACCGAGGACAGGGCGACGCTCGAAGCGCGTGTCAAGGACCAGCCCAGAGATCTCACCGCCCGCTCCCGCCTCGCCGCCGTTTACGAGCAAGAGGGCCAGTTTCCAAAAGCCGCGACTGAATACGAGGAGATCCTCCGGCAAAACCCGAAGGCCGCGCAGGCGAGTCTGCGTCTGGCCCAACTGAACGCCGGTCCATTGAACGACCAGGCCAAGGCGCTCGAGACCGCCCGCAAGGCGCACGAACTCGATCCCAACGACCCGCAGGCCGCGGGTTTGCTCGGACGCCTTCTGGCCCGGCGGGGCGATCACGTCCAGGCCTACGGCCTGCTTCAATCCGCCGCTCAGCGAAGTCCGCAGCAGGCCGATCTGCAATATGACTACGCGTGGGCGGCCTACGCCATGGGACGGGTGGCCGACGCACACCAAGCCATGCGACGCACGCTTGAAATCCAGCCCGACTTCCAAGCCGCCGATGCCGCGCGCGCCTTCGTCGCGATGACAGCCCTCGCGCTCGATCCGCGGGGACTGGCCCAAGCCGAGCCGCGGATCCAGGCAGTTCTGAAGGCTGATCCGGATCATGTGCCTGCCCTGATGGCTCAAGCGGCTCTGTTGCGCGGACGGGGCGACGGCAAGACGGCGGCGACCCTTTACGAGCGCGTGCTTCGGGTGTTCCCGAGGTTTGCGCCGGCCAGTCGCGAGCTGGGGCTGGTGTTGGCAGGCGATCCCGCCCAGGGGCAGAGAGCCTACGATCTGCTATCGCGGACGCGCGAGGCCTATCCGGACGATGGCGGCGTGGCTCGGGCACTGGGGCTGCTGAGCTACGCGCGCAAGGACTATCGTTACACCACCACGCTGCTCGAGTCCTATGCCCGGAGGCAGCCGGACGATAGCGAGGCCCTGTTCTACCTCGGCATGGCCCAATGCCAAATCAAGCAGACCGATCAGGGCAAGGAACAACTTCGAAAGGCGATCGCGGCCGGGTTGAAGGAGCCGTTGTTGGCTGAGGCCAAGAAGGCCTTGGCTGCTCCCTCTTCCCAATAGAGCCGCTCGCACCCAACCCCAGACAACCACCCGCACAGCCCGCAGGTCCACCTGCGGGCTTTTTTTTGTCCGGGCGGGTCACGGTCAGGCAAGCAGATCCTGAATCTCTTCCCAGCTCAGGTCGCCGCCCGACTGGCCCTCCCCGTCCAGCAGGGCGTCGATGACCTCGCGCTTGCGGCTTTGCAGACTCAGGATCTTCTCCTCGACCGTTCCCCGCGCGATCAGGCGATAGCTCGTCACCACGCGTTTCTGGCCCAGCCGATGCGCCCGATCGGTCGCCTGCGCTTCAACCGCCGGATTCCACCAGGGATCGAAATGGATCACAGTATCCGCGCCGGTCAGGTTCAGGCCGGTCCCGCCGGCCTTGAGGCTGATCAGGAAGACCGGGATCTCGGCGTGGTCCTGGAAACGGCGCACGACGCCGCCCCGATCCGGCGTTGCGCCGTCAAGGTAACAGAACTCGATCCCTCGAGTCGTCAGCCGATCCCGAATGAGGGCGAGCATCGAAGTGAACTGGCTGAACACCAGCGCGCGGTGCCCGCCGTCAATCACTTCCTCGATCAACTCCTCGAACAAATCGAGCTTTCCCGAGGGGGCGGCGCTTTCGACTCCCGGCAGGTCGAGAAGCCGCAGGTCGCAGCACACCTGGCGGAGCCGCAACAACGTGGTGAGGACGATCATGCGGCTTCGAGCCAGTCCCTGGGAGCCGACTGTTTCGAGAACCTCACGCCGCCCGGTTTCGAGCACCTGGCGATAAACCGCCGCCTGATCGGACGTCAGGTCGCAGAGGGCCACCTGTTCGATCTTCTCCGGGAGATCCGGCGCCACATCGCGCTTCAAACGGCGCAGGAGAAACGCGCGGACCCGGCGCGCCAGACGGTCCTGCACGGCGGAATCCCGATCGCGCGTGATGGGGATTTCATAGCGCTCGCGGAAATCCCGCGCTTTGCCCAGGTAGCCCGGCATGAGGAAATCGAAGATGGACCAGAGATCGAGCACCGAGTTTTCGAGCGGCGTGCCCGTGAGCACCAGGCGATGCCGGGCGCGGATGGCTTTCACCGCCTGGGCGTTCTGCGTCTCGCGGTTCTTGATGTGCTGCGCCTCATCGAGCACAACCGTGTCAAACTCGATCGCGCGATAGTGGTCGAGATCGCGGCGGATCAGCGCGTAGCTGGTGACGACCAGATCGTGGCGCGCAATCTCCGCGAAGCGCGCCTGACGTTCCGGCCCGTGCAACGGGAGCACCCGCAGGCCGGGAACGAACCTGGCCGCCTCGGCGACCCAGTTGAAAACAAGGCTCGTCGGGCAGACCACAAGCGAGGCGCGCCTCAGACCAGCCCCAGTCCTCCTTTCCATGAAATGTCGCTGTGTCTCCGCGCCCCTCTCTCCCGCGCCTCGCTCGGGAGAATCCTTGTCCCCATCAACGCAACACAAAGACTTGACCTGTCTACAGCACGTTTCGCCAGTCAAGGATTCCGGGTTGGGCAATGGGCGTGATCCCGGCTCGGTTTGGGCCTGCGCGGCTGCGATCACAGCGAGCGTCTGAAGCGTTTTCCCCAGACCCATCTCATCGGCCAGAATCCCGCCAAAACCGTGCCTGCGCAGGAACCACAGCCACGCCACTCCCTGTTTCTGGTAAGGGCGAAGCACGGCGTCCAAGCTTCCCAAAGGAGGACATTCGCGCGCGGCCGCGTCGACCGGCCGAGCCGTGCGGTCGAGCCATGCGCGGGGCGCCTCGAGTCGCCATCCAGCGTGCTCGTTCAATGTGGATTCGACGAAATCCGCCTGCGCGTTTGCCAGCCGGTAGCCTTGGGCGGTCTGCTGCGGCTCGCAATCAAGCAACACCTCTTGCAGTTCCTCGACCGCGCCTGTGTCGACCAACGCCAGTCGTCCGCTGCGAAGGCGGACATGGCTTTGGCCGGCCAACACAAGCCGCTGAATGTCCGCGGCGGAGAACCGCTCGCCGCCAGCCGACGCAAATGCGACGGATAGATCGAACCACTGTTCGCCGGAAGGCGTGACGACCAATTCCGGCTCGATCCGTTCGAGCCTGGTCTTCGCCGCCCCATCGAGCCGCGGTTCCAACTCGATCTCCCACTCCCGCTGCAGCCGGGGAAACACGCGCGCAAAAAAGTTCAGAACAGCCGTCTCGCCGTCCAGGAGAAAACGGTTGTTTCGATCCGGCCCGGTGAAACCGCACTGGGTCAGACGTTCGAGCGCCGCCTGTTCGGCCCTGGGATCGCGCAGTGTGTAGCGCGTCGGGCATGCGGCATCGGCAAAGCAAAGCGGCTCGACGACACCGTGGACCGGCGCCACATCGTGTCCCGCATAGTCGCATGTCAGTCGGGCATCAATCCGGGCGAGACTGCCTTCGAGGCGGAGTCGGAAGCGCGGCGGCTCCGTTTCGAGAACAAAGTCCGACAGATCGAAGTTGGCCTGCGCGTGACCGTCTGCGACAAGGGCAGGCCAGTCCTGGCTGAGGAAGGCAGGCACACGAGGGCGTTCGAGGCGGACCGGTCCGCGCGCCAAACCCCGTGCCGCTGTGGGCAAACGGAGCGGTTGCAGCCGGTTGCCGCGCAGGCACCAGTCCGCTTCACCTGTCGCCAACACAGTGGGGACTGATCCATCGAGCCGCAGCAGGATCTGGCCCGAGGCTTCGAGCGTCGCACGCACCGGCCACCAAATCGCATCGAGCGAGATTTCGAGCGGGCGTCCGCGTCCCAGGGACAGCCCGGGATGTCCAGCCAGTTTGGGCAGGAGTTGTCCCAGGTCGGATCCGCCAAGGAGCAGCATCGCCGGCACCCCGTCCGCCGTCAGGGTCTCGATGGTGTCGAGTACCGACGCATCGGCCGGACTGAGCAGGAACGGCACATCGAGCGGCAGCATGTTCAGAGGGACGGAACGCCCTGAGCGAACCGCCTCGAATACCAACATCACTTTCCCTTTCGCCATCGCCTGCTCGAGGTTGGGCGGAAAAATGATGCGGAGCTCGATGTCCTCGGCCGCTTCGCCGGGGGCTGCGCGCCGCAGGGCGCGCCGGGGCTGCGGCTCCGGGGTGCGCCCCGGATGGCCGGGCGCGGCATCTTTTCGGACCGTTGTTGTCGTGGCCCCGCGCGCGGGAGGAGAGGGGGGGATCGGGTGAGCGGCGGCTTGCCGGGTGGCCAGCCAATGAAGCCCTGCGGCCACGGCATGGGCGCAGATCGCGCCTTCGATGCGGGCGCGGCGACAGGAGCAAAGGGTGTCGACGTCAATCGCGTTTCGCAGCACCAGGCCCGTCCGGTATTTGGCCGCACCCTCGCGGACCACCCCCTCGAGGCGCGGCGGCGCCCAACTCGACTCGTGGACATTGCCGCCGCTCAGGAGCGCGCGCGCCTCCTGCATCACCCGCCAGCCCGCCACCCGCGCGAGCAGATCGGATGTCAGTTCGACACAACCCATGCGTGGTTTTGCTTTCCCAGCCTGCATGCTGACTTCTCTTGTGAACTCCAGCTTCGCGGCAGCAAAAACTGGTGAGAAATGCAGGCTAGCCCGAGGTGAAGACGCTGGCGAGGATGATCTCCTTGATCCTCCAGATCAGGGCCATGGTCAGCGCGAGCGGGAGCAGGACAAGCAACAACATGAGCAACACGCCCACCCGGGTGGCGATGTCGAGCATCAGCAACAGAACGAGAGGCGGCTGTCCCATCTGGCCGAGGCCGATCCAGCCCGCGCCCAGCAGAGCCGTGGCGAGCAGGAGATAGAGATTGAGCGTGGTGAAAAGCCTGGCTTCGATTCGCAGCGTCTCGTCGGGCAGCATGGCCGCCAGGCGCTGGAGCATCTGATTGACGGTGAACAGCAGCATCAGACCGGACAAGGCAAGGACCAGGACGGCGAATTGAAAGTGGATCACATCCGGCATGACCCGCCACCAGTACAGGAAAGGCGAGAGGCCGACGTTGATCGAGGCGAACACGAGGGCGCGCTCGCGGGCGCGCTGCCACACCCGTTCGGAGCGCTGGAAGTGGCGCATCTGGTGGAGGGCATAGCAGAGCAGGCCGTTGGCGAGCAAGGGGGGAAGCAGGCCCAGACCGGCGAGGAGACTGGTGCGCGCCGTCTGCACCGAGACGACCAACCCGAGCGGCAACCCCCAGAAGAGGGCTGACAAGCCGCGCACCAGGCGGCTGAGGGCCACCATCAGATCGGTGGCCGATGCGGATTCGACCGGGCGGTGCGGGGCATTGACTTCGGGCAGGAGCACACGCGCTGTCAATGCTTGGCCAGATAGGTGTACTCCTTCAGGCCGTGCTCGTACTCGTCGAGCAGGCGCATCGCTTCCGAAGGTTTGAGGCGGTCCGTGC
>CAYPUR010000156.1:2025-11408 GCA_964413865.1 uncultured Verrucomicrobiota bacterium | reverse complement strand
CACAGATACGCCAACTCCAAAGATATGTCAATAATTATGAACCTGTCACTCTATTGTTGCGATCTTGAACAAGCAGATGAGTTGGACCGACCACTCGTTTTTCGCCCCGGAGAGCCTCTCCTGAACGACCGGGGCCCTCGGATCATCTGGGCCTGGATTCTTGACGCGCCCGAATTCAAAGACCGGAACCAATACGGATGGTCCGGCACCATGAGCCTTCCGCGCGTCCTCTCGCCCGCCTCGGACGGCAGCTTGCGAATGAACCCCCTGAAGAAATCGAGCGCCTCCGATACAACGGAAAGAAAAGGACCAATCCGCAAAGACAGTCTCGGGGTCGCGCTCTTTTCCCGTGGGGGCGCGGCTAGCGTCCGGACCCTCGAGGCCTTCGTCCAGTCATAGTGGATCTCCTTTCGATGCGGGCGAATCTGCGACGGCAACCGCCCTCTGTCCAGCACGTGGCATACGAAGCCCGGCTTGGACAGCACCGATTCATGAAGCGGAGCGGCGACGGCCTTTTCGCCTTCACGAACTGGCCGGTCGCCGAAACATCCGACGAAACATCTTGCCCATCATCCTCACTGCATTAGAATTGTCGCGGTTATTAGTTTAACCAATGGAACGATTCCAGAATACTAAACATGAAACGATTAGACCTACTGATCATTGTTGCCGCGCTCTTGTTTGCCCCTCTATCGCAGGCGGAGCCCATCCCATCACAAAACCTCAGGCTCAGAACGACCATTCACCTCCACAGCGACCTGGGAATTGGCGCCAATAGCATGTTTAACCCCCGCTTCTTCGACGGGGACGTCTACGCCAACCAGATCAATACCCCTGCCATCGGACGTTATGCCCAAGGTTCCAGCACGCCGGAATTCATGATGGAGTCGGTCGAGCACCGCATCATCGCGCCTTTCCGCGGTGCCCATCGGACTCGCTACATACTGGGCGGCAGCAGCGCGGCGACGACGGCGTTTTCGCGTTATGACTTTGACGGCCAGAACCGGATTGAAGCTCCGGTGCCCGAAGGCCAGTCCACCGAGACGTTTGACTGGGTGGATGAGAATACGATCATTTACTGCATCTACAATCCCTCGGACAACCGCAGGCGGTTGGCACTGGCGACGGTGGATGCGGAGCCGTTTGCCGTGACGCCTGACACCCTCTGGAACGAGCAGGGATACATCACGACCAGCGCCACAGGCCGGATTCGCAATGTCCGTGTGGGCGATGTCTACAGCGGCTACGCTTACTACGGTGATGGGGGCCAGAACACCAACCCGAAGTTCTTCGCGATCAACCTGGCAACCGGAGCGGAAACCGAGTTGGGCGACGCCGGCATGTTGACCGGGTCGGGGAGCTTTGGCATCTGGACCGTGGTTGAACGCGGCGGATACCTCTACGTCCAGACCACCGACAACGGCGTTCAAGTCTACGAAATGACCAGTGCGACGACTCTGGGCGCACTGCAGACGGCGTACACAAAGGAACAACTGACCGCGCTCACCGGTTACAGTGGCCAGTTCTGGGGATTTGATGTGACCGCCGAGGGCAACATGATCGTTGGTGGAACTGGCTTGATCTGCGAACTGGCCGGCCCGGTGAGGCTCAAAGCGCACGTGCTGGAACCCGACTGGGCCATCGCGCCCCTGGCCTACGATTGGATGACCACCAACCACATGCAGCGCGGGCTGGCGTATAACCCGGTTTCTGGCCATGTCCTCACAGTCAGCCGGTATCCTGCCAATGGCAGTGGACAGGTCTATGTGATCGATTCCGCCAACGGGAGTTTCATTGGAACCTTGAAAACCAATGGGATCAAGTACGATATGAACTTCCCGCTCAATATGATCGGCGGAGCGGATGACGGGGCAATCTACGCCTGCAACTTGGCCGTCGATAGCATGAGCCAGCCCGCCGAGCCCATGAACAACAATGGGCCGTTCCGGATTTATCGCTGGGCCGATGAAACCGCCGACCCGGTCCTCGTTTATGAGGGGGATCCGAGCGAGGGTGACGCAACCGCAGCCAATCGCCGCTATGGCGATAACATCGACGTCCGCGGCGCGGGCGCGAACACTCAGATCATTTGCGGCACGCGGCAGGGCAAGGTTCTCGCCGTCTTCGCCACCACGGACGGAATCCAGTTCACCCATACCAAGGTTCAGGCTCCTGAAATCACCAGCACCACGTCCACCTCCCTCAACGGCATCGCTTGGGGTGCGGACAACACATTCTTCACCAAGAATGACTCGACGTCGGATGCCCAGCAGTTTGCGTTGCAGGAGTTCACCCTCGACCTAACCGCAGCCACAGCCACCCTGGTGCGCACAAACAGCGAACTCACGGCGATGGGCGGCATCGTTGACTACAGCGCGGAGAGCGGCCTGCTGGCGATTCTGAAGACGGTGACGACAAGCACCGCCGTCGGCAGCCAACACGAACTTCGACTTTTCAAGCCCACAGTCGCGGGCATGGTGCAGCAGGACCATCCCCAAGCGTCCCGCCTTTTCCCGGGCGACTACTCGAACGGCAATGGTGTGGGCGCGGTTGCTTTCGGTGGCGGACAAGTTTTCGCCCTGGCGGCCAACAACGGAATCGTCGCTTACACCATCCAGGAAAAGCTCGCCACGCCACAGATTTTCTGGACCGAGACCGGAGGGTGGGATGTGGATGCTGGAACCGTATGGGCTGCCGCGTTTGATGGCAGCGGCACGACTCCCATCGCGGCAGGGCTCAATCGCCCCATCGGCATCGCCGTCGACGATGCGAACGGCATTGTGTATTGGGCCGAAGACGGCATCAGTGAGCAGCGTGCCAGCCGCATTGTTCGAGCGGGATTGGATGGCAGCGACCAGAAAGAGCTCTACAACGGAGATCTGCTGGGCTTCGTCAACGCTCAAATGCTGGAACTTGATGCGGCCAATGGCCAGCTCTATTGGACGACATTCACGCAGGGAGTCGTGCGGGGCAATGTGGAAGGGACCGATTACGCGTTCTTGAGCGGTTTGGCGGGCCACTATACGGCCCTGGCTCTGGATGCGGCGAACGGTTTCATCTATTACGCCGATCCAATGCAGAACGGCGTCCTCTATCGCTGCGACTTGACGGGCGCAGATCAAATGGAATTGGCTCGCGACCTGGCTGCCGCCGACTTCCTCTTCAACTCCATTGCCGTGGATGCCGCCCATGGGCACATCTACTACACCGATTCCGGCACGCACGAGATTAAACGGATGAGCCTGACGGGCGCCAATCCGACGGTTCTCGTGCAGGACGCCGGCCTCTCGCCGCTCGGTATCGCCTTGCGTCCCGACGGAACGTTGTTCTGGGTTGGCATGGGCGGACGCCTGGGCACGGTCAAGGTGGATGGCACCACCTCATTGAATCTCAAGGTGGTTGGCACCGGCGAAACGCCGTTCGGCATCGCTGTGGTGTCCCAGGCGCCGGTCGCCGACCTTGAGATCACCGACATCGGCGTTGCCAATTCGACCGTCACCATCAAATGGGAGGGAGGCCTGGGACCGTTCCAGTTGCAGCGCCGCGCCGACGCGACGCAGGGCGCCTGGAAAGATGTGGGCGCGCCTGTCTCGGCCAGCGAGGCTACGGACACTGTCGGCCCGCAGTCCATGTTCTATCGCGTTCAAGGTAACGAGTAGAACCAGCCGCGCACGATGTGTCAGCCGATCAACACATCGTCTCAGGCTTCATCATGAACGGCTGTGCGTCTCGAACGCACAGCCGTTCAACGCCATAGGATTAGGGTCGGTCGCAGCTATTGACACTGGTGGTCGTTCTTGCGCTTCTGCACCAAGCAGTTGGAAACGAAAGCCAATGGGGGCAGATCCGTCATCTCCAGGGAGAAAGGGCGCCCTACCCCATCGCCAGGCCGGAGGTTCCGGTGTTGTGCAGGAGAGGCACGCAGCATACGCTGGGGCTGTGACCATCAGGCTTTTCTTCCCCGTTGCCGCTGTCCTCGTTGCCGTCCGCGGTCTGTGCGCGGCCGAACCGGGCGCCACAATCGATCTCGCCGGGGCGCCCATCCGCCATGCCCGGGCCGCCACTGACCTCGAGCAATTCGCGGCGCGGGAGCTTGCCCGGTATGGGCGCCTGATCACCGGGACCGAGTCGGCGGTATGGTCGTTGAGCGGGGGCGAGGCGGGCGCGCAGGGCGGCGCGGGGCTCGAAGTGGTGGTTGGAACGAAGAACTCGCTTCCCGCGCTCGATGCGCAGATTCCCGATTCGCTCGGCGAGGACGGGTACATCCTGCGTGTTGTGCCGGGGGAACCGGTGCGGCTGCTGGTCGGGGGCACGACCCCGGAGGGGGTGCAGCGCGGCGCGTACGCGCTGCTCGAGCGGCTGGGCGTCGGCTTCTACCTCGGCGGCGACGCGCTGCCCCAACGCCGCGCGTCACTCAGCCTCCCGGCGGACCTGGACGAGGTGGGCCAACCCGTGTTCCGCATCCGGGGCTCGCTTCCCTGGTACAACTTCCTCAACTCGCCGACGACGTGGGACCTGGAGGACTTCCAGGTCTTCTTCGATCAGATGGTGAAGATGGGCAACAACTTCGTCGGTTTCCATTCCTACGATTCCGAGCCGTTTGCGGCGTACCCGTGGGAAGGGGCGTGGCGGATGGGAGCGCCGGCGGCGACATCGCTCGACTATGGTTGGGGCGCAGTGCGGGGCCTGAAAAGCGACGCCTTCGGATTCGGCACGGGGCGGTACTTCCCCTGCGAGGTCTTCGGTTCGAGGTCGTCGGCCCTGGGCAAGGAACCTCCGCGTGGCGCCGGCCCGTCACTGTTTCCGCGACGCACGCGGGCGGACGAAGCAATTCTCCGGGCCCAGGCCGGACTGGCGCAGGGGCTCGAATACGCGCGCCGCCGGGGTCTCCACGCGTGTGTGGGCTTCGAGTTGACCGGCGATCCGACGGCCGCCGAGACCCGGCGCCAGACCGAGGCCAGGATTCGGAATCTGCTCGCCACTTACCCGATGATCGATCACATCTGGTTCTGGCAATCCGAAGGGTTGGGTGGCGGCACGGCGGTGGCCCCGGTCGATTCACCGTTGGACTTGATCGTTCAACGGCTGGGGCCGGCGTTCGAGTACCTCGACTCCGCGGAGCGGATTGGGGAGGCGGCGCGCGTCGCGGCCTGGGTCGAGTTCGCGCACGGGGTCGCCAGGGGCCTGCGCCCCGATTTGAAGGTGATTGTCAGCGGATGGGGCGGAGATGCCTGGATGCGGTTCAGCGACTTCTACGCAGGCCTGGATCGAGTGCTGCCCAAGGACATTGTGTTTGCCGCGCTCGACAACATCGACCCCACCGCCCAAGCCCAGGTCAGCGCGGCCTACGGCAAGCTCTCCCCCGAACGCGAGAAGTGGCCCATCCCGTGGTTCGAATCGGATGGCGGCGGCTCACGGCGCGACCAGTGGTTTGCGCAGACGAACGTGAAGCCCTTCACCCAGCTTGTCCGGGACGCGCGGGCCAAGGGCTGCCAGGGATTGCTCGGGATTCACTGGCAGACCCGCGGCGTCGAGGAAGTGGCGGCCTACGTGGCCCAGTACGCCTGGAACCCGGCCCTCACCTACGAAGGATTTTACACCAACTTCGCCCGGAAATGTTTCGGCGAAGCACACGGGGCAGAGATGGCGTCGGTGCTCATGCGCCTGGAAAGCCTGGGGCCGCGCTGGACAGGAGCCGCCGGCCAGGTCGAGTGCGGCGGGTTCCAGTGGTTCTCCGACGAGCGCCGTCCGCGCGAGGAGAATCTCCAGGCTTTGCAGGAAATCGACACGACGCTCGAGCGGTTCGCGGCGGACTGCGCCCAAGGGCCTGGACTTCGTCACTCTGAAAGGCTGCGGTACCTGCGCTCGAGCGTGGCATTTGCACTGCGCTTTGACCGGGCCGCGCTCGAGTTGGCCGAAGGCGGCCGGATCGCGAAGCTGGTGCAGGCGGCCGAGGATGCCAAGCAACACGGAAGGGCGGACGAAGCGAAGCGCAATGCGCAGCAAGCTCTCGAAGCCCTGGGCGCCAGTCCGCTGGGCGCCGCGATGGAGGACTACGCGGCACGTTTGACAAGCCAGGGCGATTTCGGCAATCTGGCCACCATCAACGTCAAGGCCTACGCCGCCTTTCTCGGGCTTTGGGAACGCGCCCAGGCGGCCCTAGGCGAGACGCGTTCGCTGCCCGGACCATCCCGCAAAACTGACCGCCCCGAGTTGGTCGTCAAGTTGCCCCCGAGCGCCCTGCCAGAAGGCGCGCCGTTCACAGTCCGCGCCGTTGCCTTGAGTCACCGTCGGCTGACCGAGGTGCAGCTCAAGTTCCGCGCGCCAGGGGGGCGGTGGCAGGAGCGTCCGATGCGCCCGGCGGGGCGTCGCCTGTTCGAGGCGGAGCTCCCGTCGGAAGCGCTCGGAGCGAAAGGCGTTGAGTACTATGTCCAGGCGGTCGACGAGAGCGGAGCCGCCGAGGTCGCGCCGGTGGGATTTCCCGAGGTCGTCTATTCGGCGAGCGCGCTGCCGTTTCGCGGCCCGGCTGCGTACGGGCCGTGGCTGCATCGAGACTGGGCCTTCGCGCCCTGGGTGCCGCAAGCCTCGACGAACACACCGACGTTCCTCCGAAGCGTCGTCGTTCCGGCGGTCGAATATGAGCCGTGCGAGTGGCAGGTCACCGTGGCCGAACGGGCACACAGTGCCCCCTGCGCTTATCACCTCGGTTCGATCCCCATTTCCGAAACCGCGCCGGCCTTGTCCCCCGCTTCGTGGCAGGCCAGGGACGCGCGCGGCAATGTGTCCAAGGGAAGGGACAAGACCTTCGCATCACCGCCCTCACCCGCGCCGCCGCGGGTTCTCGAGGCCCGACTGATCGAGCCGTTTCACGTCCGCCTGAGCTGGGAAGGCGAGGCGGCGGGTGAGTTTGAAGTTCACCGATCCGCGTCCGCCGGATTCGCCCCGTCGGCGGAGACGCGATTGGCGCGTTGGCCGTGGAGGGTTTTCGACGATATCGCGCCGGAGCCGGGCCAATCGTACGAATACGCCGTCATGACCGTCGATGAAAGCGGCGCCCGCAGTCTGCCGACGCGCAGTGTGTTGCTGCATGTCGCCGATGCCCCGCTGCCGGCCGCACCGGCGAACGTCCAGGCCGAAGGCGGGCTGGGGCGGGTCACGTTGCGTTGGGATCGGGCGAGCAGTCCGGCGCGGGGCTATTCGGTGTTTCTCGTCGAACACGGCGCGGAGAAGCGCGTCAGCGGCGAGGTCGCGCTGGGGCGCGTGGAATACACGGTCGCCACCGAAGACGTCCGACCGCATCGTTATGTGGTGCGCGCCATGGACCGCGCCAAGCGCTATGGCCCGCCCTCGCAACCGGTCGAGGCTGCGGCGCTGCCGGTGCCGCACGACCCGGTGTTCAGCACAGACTTCGGCAACCTCCAGGCCGCCACCGGCCAGGAAGGCAGGCTCGCCGGCAGGGCCACGCTGGCGGACGGTTGCCTCGATACCCGCAGCGGCGGCTGGATCGCTTACCCGCGCGAGGAACTGCTCCAAGCCGGCGCTCCATTGACGGTCTCGATGCGGGTCAACGTGGACCGCATCGAAGGCATCCCCGTCCTAATTTCCTTTGGGCACTGGGAGGGTCCCGGCTGGTGGATTCAACTGATCGGCGGACAAATCCGGTTCTACCTTCCCGTGCAGAAGATTCTCGATGCGGGGACGCTGCCCACGGGCGGCTGGCATCATCTGGCCGCAACCTATGATGGCGCGGCCAGCCGAATGTTTGTCGACGGCGAGGAAGTGGGCCACAAGGACGTGGGGGCAGTCGACTCCGCAGCGTGGTCCGGTGAACTGAGGATCGGGATCTACTCCGAGGACGCCACCATGTTCCAGACCCTGGGCCGCATCGACGACGTCCGGATTTGGCGCCGCGCGCTGCCGGCCGGGGAAATCCGCGCCCTTAGCGACTAGCCCAGGCGCTGATCCAAGTTGTCTGTCGCACGGATTGCGGGGTTTCGTCATGTTTCATTCCTATCACTTGCTGCCTGCCCTGAGGTTCGGCAGTGGGACGGAAAGGGGTCGGAAAGGGGTCGGTCCCGGAAAGCAGGAATGCTGACTGGACGGTTGCGTCGTCGAGGTGCGGGGCGCGTTCCTCTACCTTACCTTCGCCAGCCAGTCGTCGGGGGGTTCGATGTTGAAATGCGGCGCGTTGTAGGCGAGATAGAGGAAGAACGGTTGATCCTTCGCCTGTGCCCGCTCACGCAGGTATGCGGAGTGCTACACCAAGCACCCGTATCACAGCGCGAACATGGGCAAAATGACCGATCCGCCCAGCCGCCCGGGCGGCCATGTGTCCGAGCAAACCCTGAGTGAGGGGAATTGGATCCTGGACGTCTGCAAGGCTTACGACCTGGTCCGAGAATCGAGTACGCACTCGGCAGCCGACCACCGGGGGATCCGAGAGAACTTCCTGTTCAAAGACGCCGAAAACATTGCCAAACACAAAGCGGGCGAGAGCAACCAAGTTGAGCCGTAACCTTTGGCGCTCTCGAGGCTCAATAGCCCGGAAGAAGCGCGATGAACATGACAATTGAATACCAGGTCGGAGCCGGGGCGAGCACCTTGCCGCTTCCCGCTCCCCCTTGGGCGTGTGCGGTTCACCCGTGGCGGAGGTTGCCGGGCGTGCGTGTCCGCTCGAATCGCATCGGTCCGGACGCAACCGGCACTCATCGCTCCGATGGCATCGTATGCAAGTCCAACGAAGGAGAGGAGGGAATCGCATGATGGGGTTGACTCTGAGCGTGTTGATCGGCGGCGCACTTGGGGCTGCGCTCGGCTACTTCGGCCAGTGCAACTCGGGGACCTGTCCCTTGACGGCGACATGGTGGAGGGGAGCGCTCTTCGGCGGAGGCCTGGGACTGCTCCTATTTCTTTCATCGGGTGGCAGCCGGTCGTCCGCCTCGGTGGACGCGTCCACATCGAACGTGAAGCGGATTGCAGAACCGGAGTTCGATGCGGAGGTGGCGGCGGCTCGAACGCTGGTGGTGGTCGACTTCTACGCCGCGTGGTGCGGGCCCTGCAGGAGGATGGCGCCGGTGCTCGAACAAGTCGCGTCCCAGCACGCGGGCAAAGTGAAGTTCGTAAAGGTCAATGTCGACGAGGCTTCGGGTCTCGCCCGCCGGTACGCAGTTCAAGGATTGCCAACCTTGTTGTTTTTCAGAGAGGGCAAGGTAGTCGACACCCAGGTTGGATTCGCTTCGGAAGCCGCACTCAAGGCCAGAATCGACAGCCTCGATCCGGGCTGAGAGGCCCTGCCTGGCCCGAATCGTTCACAGGCTCGACCGGAAGCGGGACAAACGCCAACCCGCATTTCCCACACCCCGTCAGTGCACAGGGCGGTCAGA
>CAYPUR010000156.1:0-2015 GCA_964413865.1 uncultured Verrucomicrobiota bacterium | reverse complement strand
CAAGATGTCTGTTATGCGGGCGAGAGGGACTGGCCGAGGACGCGGGCGAAGTGGGGGAAAGCCTCCTCCGGCTCCGCGATTTCCGGATGCCACGCCTTTTCCCATTCGAAGCTGAAGTAGCCTGGGTACTTTCGCTCCACCAGAAGCCGGACGATGTCGCGCACTGGTACGGTGCCGGTCCCGGTCAGCACATAGCGCACGCCGTTGCCTTCGGGTTTCGAATCCTTGAGGTGCACGTGCCGGACGTAGCGTCCCAGATGTTCGAGGGTGCGGTCGGGCGGTTCTTTTGCGGCCACGACCGTATGATGCGAGTCCCAGAGCAGGCCCACCGTCTCCATTGGGGAGGCGGTCAGAATCTCGAGCAGCGTCGCCGAATCGCAGAAATCCCCGTGGGACTCGAGAAGGACGCTCACTCCGCTGCCCTTGGCGTGTTCGCCCAGTGCGCGCAGTCCGGCGGCGACGCGGTCGACGGTTGCCTGCCTGGGCTGGCCGGCGACGATCCTGTCGCCGAACACGCGAACGAGAGGCGCGTGGAGCCGGTGGGCCAGATCAATGAAGCGGCGGGCCTCGTCGAGTTGGGCGGCGCGGACGGCGGGCTCGGCATCGTGCAGGCGCGCCGACGCCCCGAGACCGGCCAGGCGCAGTCCGGCGGACTCGATCTCCCTCACGCTCGATTCGAGGCGCGCGCCCCTGAACTCAGGGCGTTTGGTCAAATCCATGGTCCCCTGAATGCCGCGCAGTTCGATGGCCGCGTAGCCGTATTCGGCGGCCCGTTTCAGGATGGTGGCCCAATCCCAGCGCGGGCAGCCGAGGGTCGAGAAGGCGATGGGCAGGCGTTTGGACGGGCTGGCGGCCGGGAGACACGCGGGGATCGCGATCGAGCCGGCGACGAGCCCCAGGAAACGTCTTCGTGTGGTTCTCATTGTTTGGCGTTCGGTTTTGCAGGCAACGCTCGATTGTGCGTGCATTCCGGAGAGGGGTCAAAACGGGAATTGCCGGGGGCGCATCACATCGCTTGACATCGCCTTGACTGCGGGGGCACAGCCCTCAGCATGGATCCGGGCCACACAACTCCGCCCGCCCCGGGCGCACTGGACGCGCGATTGGGGATCGGATTTCGGGTCCGGGGTGAGGAAGAGGTGTGGATGGTCAACCCATGTCCGACAACCAAGGACAACACTGACATCGTCCGCGATCCGCGCGATGTGATCGTGAGCCGCCACGCAAAGAACCCCGCCCGGTATTTCACAAGCCTGAGTTTCGATGTCCGCGAGGAACGGTAACCGGGAACGCCTGTGTCACCACTCCGGGAGAATGCGGACGCTCAGCCGTTGCCGAACACGCTCTGGAAGACAGCCCGGATGTTCTGACGGTAGCGGCTGACGGCGGCAAGGAAATCGTCGGCATTGGTGAAGCCGCATCGGACAGCGACCCGGTACTGCGGCGCCGGGTCGTCGGGGAGTTCGGTTTCGCCCGCGTAACTCCAGCGCCGCAAGATCCCCTCGACGCGCCGCAAGCGGCGGTAATTCTCGAGGAGCTGCTGGGCGGCGGCGGGATCGAGCGCTCCCTGATCGCGGGCCTGGCGCAGGGCTTCGAGGGTGTTGGGTTGCTGCCAGCCGCGCGCCAGACAGAGCATCTGGGCGATGAACTCCGCATCGACCAGGCCGCCTGCGCCCGTCTTGATCGCCAGATGCTCTTTGCCTTTGGGCGTTCTTTCCTGTTCGATCCGCAGGCGCATCCGGGCAATCTCTCGTTTCCAATCGGGGTCGCGCGCGGGCGCGGCGGCGGTGTCCGGTCGGCTGAAATCGGCCAGTGTCGCCACCATCTGGCGGTAGCGCGCGCCGACCTCGGGCGAGCCGGCGACGGGGCGGGATCTGGAGATGGCCTGGATTTCCCAGAGGCGGGCGCGTTGCCGGTAGTAATCCCCGTACGCATCGAGCGTGTTGACGAGGAGGCCCTTTTCGCCATCGGGCCGCAGACGGGCGTCCACCTCGAAGGCCACGCCCAGCTCGGTG
>CAYPUR010000155.1:0-11431 GCA_964413865.1 uncultured Verrucomicrobiota bacterium | reverse complement strand
CCGATGTCATCGAAAGGTGCACTCATGCGCGCTAGCCAAGCAAAACCGCGCCGGGATCGAGGGAGGGACGAAGGCAACGGAGTGTTGGTTCGCAACTGCGTTTCCCTCCACGACCAGACCCTCATTCCCCCCTGTCCCGGCGCGGTTTGCCACAGCCCGGATTTCAGATTACTCCTTCAAGTGGTGAGAAATCCGGGCTAGCCCGCATATCTCATCCCCCGACGGTGCAAAGGGCGGTCAGACTGCGCAGGAGGGCTGCTATGCGGGCTGGAAAAGCAAGCGGCGATGGGTCGGGAAGCAAATGTGCTTGTCAGGACTTGGCCTTGCCGAATAGCGTCGCGCCCCATGAAAGTTTCATTTTACGGACACGTCCGGCAATACGAAAGCATCAAATCGGAGATCGACGCGAACATGCACGAGGTGCTGATGAGCGGGTCCTACGTCATGGGCCCGATGCTCAAGCGCTTCGAGGCCGAGTTGGCCGCCTATCATGGCACCAAGCACGCCATCGGCGTGGGCAACGGCACGGACGCCATCTGGCTCGTGCTCATGGCCCTTGGCATCGGCCCCGGGGATGAAGTCATCACTCACCCCAACACCTTCTTCGCGACAGCCGAGGCGATCTGGATTGCCGGCGCCACAGCCGTCTTTGTCGATTGCTGCCCCAAGACCAAGTGCATTTGCCCCGACAAGATCGAGGCGGCCATCACGCCCAAGACCAAGGCGATCGTGCCGGTTCATCTCTACGGACAGTGCGCCGACATGGTGGCCATCAAGAAGATAGCGGACAAACACGGTTTGAAGGTGATCGAGGACAATGCGCAGGCGATCGGCGCCTCGGGCAAAGGGTTCAAGATCGGCCAGCTCAGCGATGCCGCCACAACCAGCTTTATCATCCAGAAGAACCTTGGCACCTTCGGCGACAGCGGTGGAATCGTCACCAACAACCCCGAAATCGACGCCAAGGTCCGGAAGCTCCGCAACCACGGCTCCAATCAGCGCAATGTCCACAGCTACGGTTTCAACAGCCGCCTGGACGATCTGCACGCCGGCATCCTCAGCGCCAAGCTCAAACACATCGACGCCTGGAATGACAATCGCCGGAAGTGGGCGGCCCGGTACAGCGCCGGCTTGAAGGACTGCAAGACCTTTGATCTGCCGGTCGAGCTCCCGGGTTACAGGCATGTCTATCACCTCTACGTGATCGAGACCAAGAAGCCCGAGTGGCGCGATCAGCTCGTCGATTTCCTGGTCAAGAACGGCGTCGACGCCAAGACCCATTACTCGATCGCCATCCATCAGCAGCCGGGCTATCCGTGGGGCAAATCCGCCCGCGGCGTCGGCCCGTTCACCAACGCCGAGGCCAACGCGGCCTGCTGCATCAGCCTCCCCATGTTCCCCGAACTCCGCGAGGACGAAGTCGATTACGTCATTGCCAAGGTCAAGGAATGGGACGCGATGTTTGCCGCCCAGGCCCCCGCGGGCAAAGGCCCGGCTCAAAGCGGGCCCGCTTGCGCCTGCTGCAAGTAGCATCTCCGCACACCCATGCGCCTTTCCCGCCGCCAATTCGTCGGGCACACGGCCGGGGCGACGCTGGGCGCCGCAGCGCTCAGCGTCGTTCCCGCATTCCCGGCGGACCTTCCCAAGAGCCCGGGCCCAGAGCCCTCAGCCAGAAAGCTGCCCCGCTGGCGCGGCTTCAACCTGCTCGAGAAATTCGTCAAGCGCGAAGGAGGCAACCCGGCCTTTCTCGAAAGGGATTTCGAGTGGATGTCCGCCTGGGGCTTCGACTTCGCGCGGCTGCCCATGTCGTATCTTTGCTGGACCGATCCGGCCGACTGGCTGCGCCTGCGGGAGGACGAACTCAAGCACATCGACCAGGCGATCGAGTTCGGCAAACGCCACGGCGTCCATGTCTGCCTCAACTTCCACCGCGCCCCCGGCTATTGCGTCAACCCGCCGCCGGAGCCGCTCGATTTGTGGAAAGACCAGAAGGCGCTCGACGCCTGCGCCCATCACTGGACCGCTTTTGCGCGCCGCTACAAGGGCATCCCCAACCGTCACCTCAGTTTCGATCTCTTCAACGAGCCCAACGACCAGGCTGAAGACAATTACGCGCGCATCGCGCGACGGCTTGTCGAAGCCATACGGGCCGAAGATCCGGACCGCCTGATCATCGCCGACGGCTTGATGTGGGGGAACAAGCCCGTGCCTGCCCTGGCCCCGCTGGGCATCGCCCAAAGCACCCGCGGCTACCAACCGATGCGCATCAGCCATCACAAGGCGAGTTGGGTCAACGGCCAGAACTGGCCCGAACCGAGCTGGCCGCTCGAACTCGGGCCGGGCAACACTTGGGACAAGGAACGCCTGCGAAAAGAGCAGATCGCTCCCTGGCAGGCGCTCGAGAAGATGGGCGTCGGCGTGCATGTCGGCGAGTGGGGCGCCTATCAGTTCACACCCCATCCCGTCGCTTTGGCCTGGATGAAAGACAACCTCGACCTCTGGAAAGAAGCCGGATGGGGCTGGGCCCTGTGGAACTTCCGCGGCTCGTTCGGCATCCTCGACAGCGGACGTTCCGACGTGAAGTACGACGATTGGAACGGCCACCGGCTCGACCGCGCCATGCTCGAACTGCTGCAGCAAGGCTGAAACTGGCGACGGCCCCTTGCCAAACGGGGTCCGGTGGGCCACTGTCCTGCCAGAACGACCGACCCGACTCCGGCGGCGGCAATGTTGCAGCGCGGCCCTGCCCCATGGATCGAGCCCGCATGCTCGAGCGCGTTGTTGCCGCGGTCCTGGTCGGGTCGGCCAAAACCGGGTTATGCGATGAACAACCAGCCCGCATCCGCGTCCGTCGCGGGAATCATGGGCGGTGTGGCCGTGGCGTTTGCCTGTCTGGCGATTGTCCTGGCGCTGCAGAATCGCTCGCTCCAGAACCAGATCTCAGACACCCGCCGCCTCTGGGCGGAGGCCGTCGCTTCCACCGCGGATCTGCGCGTCCAGCACGCCGCATCCGCGGCGGACCTCTCGTCGCACCGCCAGCGGCTGGCGGACTTGCAGCAGGAAATCGCCGAGCTCGAGTCGAGGGTGTCAAGCAACGTCACCGTCAGCAGCCAGCCGGTCCCGGTCCGGATCTTCAACGGGACCCGTTTCGTGGGCTGGGGCTGGATCCCGGCATCGTCCACAAACCGGGCTGGCATGGCCGGCGAAGGCGCCGCCACGGTCTTCCTGGACAGTCGCCACACATCCGCACCCCCCGCCGATAACCCGACCCCCGGCGATCCCCAGCCCGCCGCTCCGAGGATCGCCACGGCCACAAGTTCCGCCTTTGCATACCAACAGTACCCTTACTTCTGGCCTGCCATCTGGCTCGGCCCCGATCCGGATCGCGACCATGAGCGAGGCCTGCATCACCCGCCCCAACCACCCGCGCCACCCTCAATGGACATGCAGCCGCGCCCGACGCCGGCTCCAGCGCCCGCTCAGCGCCAGGTGCTCAGGACGGTCCCGCAGCGGCTGCCGACGTTCTCCCAGCCCGCGGCGCGCCCCGCTCCGTTCCCCCAGCGCCCTCAGGTCCCTGCCCCGATCGAGCCGTTCACCGCCCCGTCCCGGGCGGCCGGCCTGCGCGGCTCATCCGCGGCGATCACACGCACCGCAAACAGCAGTGCCGTGCGCCAACCGATCGACCGGAAGACGGCGATCCGTTGAATCATCGTTTGCAGAAGGACCCGATCTCGGAGGGCCGATCTGCGCGAGGCCAGGGCTCCGAAATCGCACTGGTCATCAGGCCCAGGCATCTCCAGAATCGCCCCTGTTTGGACATGAAAGATTGAATACGCGATTCTGAGAACTATGAGCGATCCCTACACCGTACTCGTCGTGGGCATGGGCAAGCGCGGAATGCACCACGCCACAGCCTTCAACGCCAATCCGAAGTTCAAGGTGACCGGCATCTGCGATATCGACGCCACCCGCCTTGATGCCGCGGCCGCCAAGCTTAATCATCCGGAAAAGAGCACCAATGCCCCCGCCCTGGCCCGCGCCCTGCGCCCCGACGTCTTCTGCTTTTGCACCCTTCCGAGTCTGCGTCTGCCGATGATCCGGGCCGGCCTCGAAGGCGGGGCGCGGCTCCTGGCATTCGAGAAGCCTGTGGCCCTGACCAGCGCTGAGCTGATCGAGCTTCGCAGCCTGGTCGGCCAGGCCAAAGCCAAGGCCGTCGTCAGTCACCAGCACCGCTATGGCCAGCACTATCAAAAGGTCAAAGCCATCGTCGCGAGCGGCGCCCTCGGACGAGTCCACACGCTCTACGGCACGGCGACGGGCTGGATGACCCACATGCTCTCGCACCTGATCGATTACACCTGCTGGTTTAACGACTACCAACCGGGCGTCTGGGCCATGGCCCAGGCAGCCGGTCGCACCAAGTTCGCCGACAATCATCCCTCGCCCGATTATATTGGCGGTTTCGTGCAGTTCGCCAACGGCGTGCGGGGCAATTACGAGTGCGGCGCAGGCGCGCCAGACCAGCCCGAGGTTGCCAAGTGGTGGGGCAAGAACCGCATCGGCGCTCAGGGCACTGAGGGATTCGCGGAGGTGCTCACCAACGGCGGGTGGCGCGCCGTCACCAAATCCGGCGGCTGCCAGAGCGGCGAAGGCGCGATGAACTATGACCTGGATATGCCGCCCTACATCCAGCAGATGGCTGATTGGCTCGACGACGACGCCCAAGTGCATCCGTGCAATCTGGACCACGCCAGCCTGGGCGCCGAGATCATGCTCGCCCTCCAGCGCAGCGCGGCCGAAGGCGCCCAGGTGGCGCTCCCGCTCACCGCCGGAGCAGACGAGCAGGCTCTGCTGAAAGCGAAGATCCCCGACATGCCGGTCCTGGTCTCGTGCGAACAGAATCGAAAGGAGTTCGGGCTGGGCTGACGGTCTCGATGATCAATCTCGGTTCTCTCAACCCGCCGCAGCGGGAGGCGGTGACGACCCTTCGCGGGCCGGTGCTTATCCTGGCAGGCGCGGGCACGGGCAAGACGCGCGTCATCACCACCCGCCTGGCCTACATGATCGAACGCGGCGTCTCACCGCGGCATGTTCTGGCCGTCACATTCACCAACAAAGCCGCCCGTGAAATGCTCGAGCGCGTCAGAGCGCTGCTGCCCCGGCCATCGCGGGCGACCGACGGCGCAGCGGCTCCGCGCCCGACGATCTGCACATTTCACGCGCTTGGCGTTCGCATTCTTCGTGAGCACATCGAGCGGCTCGGCTACAAGCGGCACTTTGTCATCTACGACGAATCGGAGCAGTTGGCGACGATCAAGCGGATCCTCAGCCGGATCTCGGTGCGGGGAGAGACGGTCGATCCGCAGGCCGTGCTGAGCATGCTCAGCCGGTTCAAGAATGCCGGCGACCAGGAGCCTGCCTTTGGCGACCCCAACATCCGCGCCCTGGCCGAGCATGTCCGAAACCACTACGACTCCGCGCTGCGCGCCTGCAACGCGGTGGACTTCGACGACTTGCTGCTCCTCACGCTCCGGCTCTTTGCGGAGCATCCCGACGTGCTCGAGGCCTGTCGCGCCCGGTACCGGTATGTCATGGTGGATGAGTACCAGGACACCAATGCCGCCCAGTTCCAGATCGTCCACGCCCTGACGCGCGAACACCGCAATCTTTGCGTTGTCGGCGACGACGACCAGAGCATCTACGGCTGGCGCGGCGCCCAGATCGCCAACCTGCTCGACCTCGAACACCATTTTCCGGAAGTCAAGGTGATCAAGCTCGAACAGAATTACCGTTCAACCGCCACAATCCTCGATGCCGCCAATGCCTTGATCCGCCACAACGCCCGGCGCCGCGGCAAGCGCCTCTGGTCCGACAAGGGCCAGGGATCGCCCATCACGCTCTTCGCCTTCAAGGACGAGGAGGACGAGGCGCGATCGGTGGTCGAGGAGCTCGAATTCGCCCGCCAGGCCCGCCGCATCCCCTGGGGCGACCACGCCATTCTCTTCCGCACCAACCAACAGGCCCGCCCGATCGAGACCGCCCTCCGCAAGGCCGGCGTGCGTTACCACGTGGTCGGAGGCCAGAGCTTCTTCGACCGGCGCGAAGTGCGCGACATCCTCGCCTACCTCAAGGTCTTCCTGAACCCGCACGACGACATCAGCCTCTTGCGCATTGCCAATGTGCCGGCACGCGGTTTGAGCGACGTCACGATGCAGCGCCTGCTCGCCGCCAGCCAGGAGCGCAAGGGGTCGGTCTTCGCGGCCATGCAGGACACTGGCGTGCTGGCCGCTTTTCAGACCAAGGCGCGCGCGTCGATCGAACGCTTTGTCGGCTTCGTCCAGACAACCCGCGGCCAACTCCAAGCGGCATCGGTCCACAACCCGAGCGCTCTGCGGGAGTGGGCCGGGCAGTTCCTCGACGCCAGCGGCTACTTCGCGGAACTGCGCCGGAGCGAGAAGGATCCGGAGGCCGGGGAGAACCGCGTCCGCAATTTGACGGAGTTCGTCGCTGGCATGGATGCCCAGTGCGCGCCCGATCTGGCCGTGACGGACCGGCTGCAGCAGTTTCTCGAAGACGTCACCCTCGACACGGAGCGTGAGAAGGAGGACGAGACGCCGGGGGATGCCGTCACGCTCATCACCATCCATAGCTGCAAAGGGCTCGAATTCCCGCACGTCTTCATTGTCGGCCTTGAAGAGGGGTTGCTGCCCCATTCCCGTTCGAAGGAGGAAGGCACGCTCGACGAGGAACGGCGCCTGTTCTACGTCGCCATCACCCGCGCCATGCGCACGCTCAAACTCAGCCACTGCGCCGCGCGCCGCAGGTACGGCGAACTGGCTCCGTGCCATCCCTCCCAATTCCTCCGTGAATTGCCCGAGGAACTCATCGAACATGCCGCCGATCAGGCGTCGGTGCCCGTCACTCCCGAGGCCGGCAGCGCCTGGTTCGCCGCCATGCGGGATGGTCTGCACGCCGCCTCCCCGAACCACCCGCCTGACTCCCAACCCTCGCGGTCCAAGGCCTGACTCCCCGGCCGCTCGCCACTCCGAGCGGCGAGCGCGGATTCCACCAATCCCATCCCCTTTCGGATGACTGGCGGCTCCTGTCTCGATGCAGGGACGCGCGGATCTCGTCCCTCCGAAGCGGTTCGGTGCGCCGCAGGCAGGCGCAAGGCGTCAGGAAGATCCCCCAGAGGCCGCCGAAACTATTTCCTGTCTCCGTTGTTCTTCTTCTTCGTAAGCGCCGCGCAGGCGATTGGACCTGTGCGATTGACTTCCCGCGCGGTGCGGTTTACAAGAGCGGCATTGCGTTGAGGGCGCCATGATCAACCCGGTCGAGCACCTGGGGAAACGACTCACGTGGCCTGCGGAAAACGGCGCAACCAGAGGAACACTATGAAGATGCAGCATCGAGGCAGCCGAGCCGGATTCACGCTGGTGGAAATCATGATTGTGGTGGCCATCATCGGCCTGCTGGCGGCCATCGCCATTCCGAATTTTGCCAAGGCGCGCGAGAGCGCCGCCCGCGAGGCCTGCAAGATGAATCTCAAGGCCATCGATAGCGCCAAGGAAGTCTGGGCCACCGAGAACCGCAAGGGCACAGGCGACGCCGTTGACGAAGCCGCCGTCAACAGCTACCTCAAGGACGGCAAGCCGCCCGAGTGTCCGACGGGAGGCACCTACACCTACAATGCGGTCGGCACGCCTCCGACGTGCAGCAAAGGCCCCACGTCCGGGCACACGCTCTAACCCGACATCATTCGGCCCTTGCGTCTCCCGGTCCGTGCGCGGATCGGGCTATTGTCGGTCCGACCGCGGGCCGTGGAGCGGCGGCGCAACCGGCCAACCCCGTCGGTCCATCCAGTTCAGCAAGGTCGGCAGGAAGGCCAGCCCCGCGGCCATGCACGCCCCCGTCCCGCACGCCATCACAATCCCCAGGCTGGCGATGCCCTGGTGCTGCGCCAGGCTCAGACTCCCGAATCCCACCATCGTGGTCAGAGCGGAGAGCAGGACGGCCTTGCCTGTGCTCCGCGCCAGGATGCTCGGGTTGCCCTCTTCGGCGAAGCGGTTGAGGATGTGGATGCCGTTGGTCACCCCCACCCCGACCACCAACGGCAGGGTCATGATGTTGGCGGGATTGAATTGGACCCCCATCCACCCCATCCAGCCCACTGTCCACACCGCCCCGAGTGCGACAGGCGACAGCGCCAGCAGCACACAGACAAGACGCCGAAAATGGATGAAGACGAGGATGGCGATGGCGGCCAACGCATGGCAGGCCGCTTCAATGTAACTGTCTTTCAACAGCGTTGTGTACTCGTAGAGCTGAACCGGCGTGCCGGTCACGCCGGGGGCAACCTGGCGCAACTCGCGCACGAAGACCTCCTGATTCGCCCGATCCCACACGTCGGACTTCGGATTGACCTGCAGCAGATGCCGGGTGCCCGACTCGCTCACAAAACGGTTGCGAAGCGGCCCCGGCAGATCCTCGACCCGCAAGGCGGCGCGGTTGTCCTGGTTCTTGATGGCATCGAATGTCTCCCGCAAATCCTGGAACAGCGCCTGCTGAAACTGACCGAGCTTCATGGACACGACATCCGCGGCCGCATCGGCCATCTGGCGTCGGAGCTGACCCAGGGCGGATCGGACCTCGAACAACTCCTCTGACAGGTCCTCCTCGCCTGCGCTTTCCGCCCCGCGCGCGCCCAGGCTGAGATAGGCCGAGGAGGTCTGCAAGGTCTGCCGCAGATCCGACACGTCGACCGGCTCGGTGTCCATTTCGGCAAACTCGAGATCCGCCAACTGGGCCTTGATCTCGCCGATCAAGGCCAGCTTGCGCGTGGGGTTCTCACTCAAGTAGGGAACCATGGAATCGACGCTCACGACCGTGGGCAAGGACCGCAAACGCCGATCGAGTTCGACAGCCTCCGGAAGCGAATCCGCCACCACGATGCCGAAGATCACCGACTTCGAGGCGGCGTTGATCAATGTCTGCTCCGTCAGCACCGCGGGCAGCCCCTGCGCCTGCATGTGCAGGAGATTGTAGTCGAAAGACACCTTTCCAAACTGGGTCACGGCCGCCGCCGCCAACGACAGCGCGCCGCCGAGGACAAGCGCGGGCCGATCGAGCCACACCCGTTCGGTGCGGGCACGCCATTCGACCGCCACAGCCGGATGGTGATCCAGAACGTTCTGCCGTCCGCGCAGCAGCAGCGCCGGAAGCAGCGTCAGCATCGGAACGAGGCAGATGATCAGACCCGCTCCGCTGATGAGCCCCATTTCCTCGATGCCCTTGAAATCGGTGAAACTCATCGCCAGAAACGCGCCCGCGGTGGTCAGGCACCCCGTGAAGATTCCAATGCCCGTGTTCACCACGGCGGTCTCCATGGCCACAGGTTCCGGGTGGCCACCCCGCAATTCCTCCTCGTACCGCGTCACCAGGTGGATTCCAAAGTCGATCCCCAGCCCGATCAGGATCGGCAGGAAAGTGATCGTCAGCAGATTCAAATGCCCGATGGCCAGCGTGGTAAACCCAAGCGTGTACGCCAGGCCAACCACTAGGCACAGCATCGCCTTCAACGGACGCCCGGTCTCCCGGTACGAGTAGACGAACAACAGCGCGCACAGGAGCAATGTCACGATGCTGGCCTTGGTCGAATCGCGCCGGGACTGGGCCATCTCGTCCACCTCGAGCACTGGCTCCCCCGTCAGCCCCACGCTCAATCCCGGCACCTCGCCCTGGACTTGCCGGACAATCTCACGCAGCCGATGCACAGCCGCTTCGTTCAACGCCTCGCTCGCAGCCCGGGCGGTGACCAGGTAGAGGCGATTCCGATTCGTCCCCAGGGTGATGTACAGATTCTCCTCGGCCTCGCGCCCCGGGTCGAACAGCGCCGTCACCCCCGGCGAGGGCGGAAGGCCCGGCCGCTCGATCGCCTCCGCGGCCTGGGTTGCCACGCGCGCCAGGGCCGGCAGCGCCTTCATCAGGGCATCCGCACCTTCAGTCCGCTCGCCTGAGGCAGTCCGGAACTGGCGGTTGACCTGGCGGAACAGCCCATTGAGATTCGTCACTTCACTGAAACTCTGGAGAACAGGGCGGGCATCTTTCAGCCGCTCGAGCATGTCGACGAGCACCTGTTCGTCCGGAACGAAGAGGAGCGCCTTCCGCCCCATCATTTTCAGATCGCCCTTGTAGAACACATCCGTGAAAAGGTCCGCCTCGCCCTCGAGCCGCCGCCCCAGCCTCTCGACGAATTGCCGCTTCTTCTCGATGTCCCCGCCCTGGACCACAACCACCAGGTCGCCCTGCCCGTGAAACTCCCTCGCGTAGGTCAGGAAGTTGCGGTGATACTCCTTGTCGGCCCCGACCAGGTTGTTCCGGTTCATGTCGAACTTCAACCGGTCAACCGTCACGAACACGCAGACGCAGACCAGAGCGAACTGCGGGTAAACAAAAAGCCGCGGATACCGGACCACCGCCCGGACCAGCAGCCTCAGCAGGCGCATCATGAGCGATTCACGCCCCACAGCGACAAAAGAAGGCCGGGGCAGATCAGACTTCCTCCCCGGAGAACGCCGCATTGGAATGCACTTCCTTCACGTCGTCGTGCTCCTCGAGCGCATCGAGCAGCCGCGCCACCTCCCCCTCCGCCGCCCCGCTCACGGGCACCGTCAGCGTCGGCACAAACGTCACCTCCGCGCTCTCGCACTTGACCCCCTGCGCCTCGATCGCGCGGTGAACCGCCTCGAATTGGCCCGGCTCCGTCAGAATCTCGTAGCCCTCAGCCTCCGCCTTCAAATCCTCCGCCCCGGCTTCGAGCGCGATCTCGAGCAACCGCTCCTCGTCGGCCGCATCGGACGCGACGATGATCTGTCCCTTGCGCTGAAAGAGGCGGGTGACGCCCCCGGCCGTGGCCAAGGTCCCGCCGTGTTCGGAGAGCAATCGCCGGATTTCCGCCGCGGTGCGGTTCCGGCTGTCCGTGCTGCACTCGACCAGCACAGCCACTCCATGAGGGCCGAACACCTCGTAGGTCAGGTCTTCGTAGACCGCAAGATCGCCACCCCCCGTCCCCTTCTTGATGGCCCGTTCGACGTTGTCCGACGGCATGTTCGCGCTCCGGCACTTCAGGAGCACCATCCGCAGACGCGGATTCATGTCGGGTTCGCCCCCGCCCAGCTTGGCGGCAATGGCGATCTCACGGGAGAGCTTCGCAAAGATACGCGCCCGCTTCGCATCGATCGCACCCTTGAAGTGCTTGACCTTCGCCCACTTGCTGTGTCCAGACATAAGCAAAAATGTGATTGTCGCCGCCCCGCCCCGCCCCGCGACCGCCGCCCACCGCCCAGTGCGGGGAGTCCGGCCGCAAAGTACCAACCCCGCCAACTCCTTGTCCAGAGAGGCCGTGCAGCCTCGATCAGTTGTCCTTTTGCGT
>CAYPUR010000154.1:0-11484 GCA_964413865.1 uncultured Verrucomicrobiota bacterium | reverse complement strand
AGACAGGCCAGCTTTTGGGCGGTGCGTGCCACAGTGGGCTGGGGACGCTTGTATTACTGATAGGCATTTGCTTTTTCGACGTGGCTGGAGTGTGCCTGACCAGGTGTAGCCATTCAAGGCGAACCGAGGCTTCCGTCCATTGGAACCCCTTGATCGGACAGAGGGCGCGAGCCGTGACTCCGGTGGCAGGGTCCGGCGGGGGCGCCTGCGCCTTCAGCCGGGCCAGCGTCGCCTGGCGTTTGTTTTCGCGCTGCTGGATGAGGGCGGGCCGTGGGGGCGTCGGGAGCACCGGCGGCGGCGGATCGACCCACGGTTGCCAGGGTAAACGCTCGGCCAGTTGCCAAGCATCCTTCCAGAGGTCCATCTTCTTCTTGAGCGGGATGAGCACCTCCACTCCCAGGATCGTCTTGCAGTACGCGATCCGTGCCCCGTCGATGAAGCCCCGGTCCAGAATCAATTTCTTCATCACCCCCGGTCCGACCTGCTGGACGAACTGCTCGACCAACTCGTAAAGAATCGGCAACTCGTGGAGGTTGCCGGCCACCACCGCCGCCGCGGCATACACACAACTGGCACCCCGCAGGTGCAGCAGACTAACGAGCTTGTAGCACCGTTCCCGATGGGCCGTCTTGCGTTGCTCCGCCGTCAGTTCCTGATACGTGACCGGATGGTTGTGCTCATCAAACCACAGCACCACCGAGCCTTCATAGGCCGAAGTCAGGGTAGCGGGGCCTCCGGAAAAGCCGCTCCTACGGCCATTCTACGCGTCCTCCCCCCACTGTCTGAATCGCAAGTGCAAGCCTGCCGACCGCGGGGTCTGGGGCCGGCATCTCGATCAGTCCCAGGCTCTGGCAGCAGTCGCCGTAGACCCAGTTGCCCCGGCGCTCGGACCCGGGGCGGAGGAAGGCCTGGCTTCGAGGTCATGGGCGCGACTTGCCTCGAACCGCGGCCACGCACTGGAAGAAGTTCATCACACACGGCGTGACCAGGCGGTAGAACACCTGGGCGCCCCGCTTCTCGTCGTCCACAATGCCGGCATTGCGCAGCACCGACAGGTGGCGGGAAACCGTGGGCATCTCGGATCCCACCAGGGCGGCCAGCTCGCAGACGCAGCGCTCGCCCCGGGACAGTTCGTCGAGCATGAGGAGACGGCCCGGATGCGCCAGCGCCTTGAAGACGCGGGCCTGGGCCTTGAATTGGGCGATCGACCGCTTGGTGGCCATAGAGCGGGCGCAAAATTAGCCAAGTGGCAAAATATGTCAAATGAAGTCTTCGAACCCCCCGCGGCTCGGGGCGCATCGGGTTGTTGCCGGTGTTCTTTGCCCGGTGATGGCACCCGGCCCGCAGCGAACGGAGACTCCCGGTACGGGCCGCGTGGCCTGCCTGCGCCGCGGAGGGCAGCGGCGCAGGCAGGTGGCGCGCGGCGCAAACTCGATCCCACCGACAACCTACAGATGCACTGTGGCCCGGTCTTTGCCCGGCTATTGGCGGAGCCGATAGAACATGGCGGCCGCGCTGCTCGGAATCGTGACGGCGTTCTGGCCCTCGACGACGGACACCGGGGGCTGAGGGTCAAGGTCCGCGAAGATGAGCGGGGCCAGGCTGGGCGTGGCCTGGAGCACGGCGCCGGCGGCGCTTGCGGGCCAGGAGAGAATGACGTTGTCCTGGGCGCGGGCGATCGACAGGAGGGGCGGTTCGGTCTGGCGCACCTCGAGTTCGAAGACCTGGCCCGTCCTCCCCAGGAGCAGGGTGCCGTCGGGGGCGACATCCAAACCCCAGTACTGGCCGGTCTGACCGGTCACCTCTTCAAGCAGGGAGGCGCTGTAGGTGGTGACGAGGGGGCCCAGCGTCGTGGCGCTGGTCATCGTGTACACGAGGATCCCGTTGTCGGTCGTCTGCACATAAAGGTAACCACCCCGCTCGACCACCGTCCATAGGCCGAAACTCCCGATTCCGGTCAAGGCGCCCGCGTCACCCAGCGCCGTCTCGGCGCCGGTGGCCAGGTTGATTGCGAAGAAGCGGGGGTTGGAGTTCTGGCCGGCGTCGCCGTAATAGGCGTAACCGCTGTATTGATCGCCGACGCGGACGTTGCGAATTCGGGTGGTGGCGGTGGTTTCGACGTACCCGTTGGCATTCCAGCGTGTGTCCGGAGTGAGGGCGAACGGTTCGGCGACGACTCGGGCCAGGGAAAGCCTGCGGCGGGCGGCCGAGGGGGTGTAGGTGGTGTAGATGATGGTGTTTTCATCCACCCAGTCAAATGACGCCGCGGCTGTCTCTCCACCGGGGACTGGCGCGTCCTGCCGGTTACTGCCGTCCGCATCGTAGCGGGAAAAATGCATTGTGTTGCCGACCGCGCCGCTGGATCCCAGCAGATAGACCGACTGGTTGGCGCCCCGGAACGGCGCCAGCATCCGGTGCTCCCACTGGGGATTGGTGTTGTCGACGGCCAG
This sequence comes from uncultured Verrucomicrobiota bacterium, assembly GCA_964413865.1. GTDB lineage: Bacteria > Verrucomicrobiota > Verrucomicrobiia > Limisphaerales > J093 > MWFF01. The sequence goes on along the minus strand of CAYPUR010000154.1, from coordinate 9,034 downwards.
CGACGGCGTGTTCGAGCCTGCGGGGTAGCGTCCGATGGCCGGGTTGCTGATCTGGACGACGTAGACCTGGTTGTCGAAGTAGCGGGGGTTGTACATGGTATTGGGGGTAATCCCCAGATCGGCCGCCAGTTGGATGGTGTTGCGCACTTTCAAGGGGAGGATCTCGCCGACCTCGTAGGCGACGCCTTTGTCGGCGGCCAGGACGAGTTTCCTGCCGTTGGGCGTGACGTCGAGGCCCCAGAACTGGCCGGCGTAACCGGTCCATTGTTCGATCTGTTCCTTGGTGTGCGTGGTGTAGAGCGGACCCAACGTCGTGGCGCTGGTCATCGCATACACGAGGATCCCGTTGTCGGTCGTCTGCACATAAAGGTAACCACCCCGCTCGACCACCGTCCATAGGCCGAAACTCCCGATTCCGGTCAAGGCGCCCGCGTCACCCAGCGCCGTCTCGGCGCCGGTGGCCAGGTTGATTGCGAAGAAGCGGGGGTTGGAGTTCTGGCCGGCGTCGCCGTAATAGGCGTAACCGCTGTATTGATCGCCGACGCGGACGTTGCGAATTCGGGTGGTGGCGGTGGTTTCGACGTACCCTTCGGCATTCCAACGCGTGTCGACCGCCACGGAAAACGGCTCAGCAGTGACCTGTGCCAAGGAGAGCCTGCGGCGATTGGCGGACGGAGTGTATGTGCAGTAGATGATCGTGGACTCGTCCACCCAATCGAAACTCTCGACGACCTGCCCGTTGCCGGGGAACTCGAAGTAATTCGGGTTCGCTCCGTTGAAATCGTACCGGGTCAGGTAAACGCTCTCCCCGGCGCCGCCCGCGCCCATCAGGTAGACCGACTGGTTAGCGCCCCGGAACGGCGCCACCATTCGGTGCTCCGCCCACGTGAACGGCGTGTTGTCCACGTACATCGCCGGCGCCTGCGCCCCGGATCGGTAGCGTCCGAAGGCCGACGCGTTGATCTGAGCGACGTACACATTCCCGTCAAAATAGCGCGGATTGTACATGCTGTTGGGCGTCACCCCGGCCGCCTCAGCAAAATGAATCGTGTTGCGGAGCTCGATCTGGTTGGGGAGAAGCGGCTCGGCATGCGCAGACAATGCGAGGGCGAGAAGTGTGCCAACCGAGAGACCGGCTGGTGTCAGGAACGTTGGTTTCATCAGCAGCAAGTCTAGGAGTTGACACCGAGATGCGGAAGAAAAAACTTGACACGCGACGGTGCGCGGTCAAGACCAGGCCAATCCGAGAATCGGAGATGGCGGATCGGAGATGGGGTCTGTGGAGTGCATCCCGGTGATTCCTCAGTAAGTTCGACTGCCCTGCCGCAGCAGAATGATGCTGCACGGGGCGGGGCATGCGGGACCTGTCGGGGGTGAGAGTGGGAGACGGGGCGTTCGGGGGTGATCAGTGCCTGAGGCAGGTGGATTGGGGCGGGCAGATGAAGGAGGGCATTGTAAGCGTTCTAAATGCAATGAGTTTCCAGTGCTCCACCGAGTATCGAGACACCGATTTGGATGCAGAAAACCGTTGACATGGTGGGGCAAAGTGGGTAGTAGTGTTGCCTTGTGGCTCCCGAGTGGTGGACTTGGGGTCGCTGTTGTCAATGTCTGGCGCACCGACCAAATCGACTTTTTATCTCTCCGAATACGAATTCGGGGTGGACGAAAAGCGCCGTCTTCAAGTGCCCGCGAAGTGGCGTCCCGAGGATGGCGGGGAAGGCTGTGAGTTCTACTTGTTGCGCTGGCAGCCGACTCCGAAGAAGCCGGTCTGTCTTTTGGTATTGCCGCCTGCCGCGTTCCAGAAACTGAACGACAAAGTGAGCGAGCTTTCGTTTTCCGATCCGAATGCAGAGGCGCTGAGGCGATCGCTGACGCGCGCGTCGGATGTGGTGACGCTGGACAATGCGGGCCGGATATGTCTGCCCAAGGGGCTTGCCGATGCGGCCGGGATACGGAAGAAGGCCGTTTTGGTCGGCATGCTGGACCGATTTCAGATTTGGTCTCCGGAGCATTACGAGATCGTCCGGGCCGAGGATGAAGCAAACACGGCTGCAGCACTTGCGTTGATCTAGCGATGAGCACGCCCTCGCAACTTTTGGCGGCAGGAAGGAGTTTCATGGGGGTGCGGGAGGCGCCGCGCCCGTTCCAGGACAGCACACTGGGATTCCTCCCGCATTTCGAGGCCAAACCGGTCAGGCGCCGGCCCGTCAATCCCGAGACGGCCCGATTGGGGCCTTTGTTCTCGCGGCTTGCGGAGGATCGCGGTTCGGGCGCGGTGGTGGGCGGAGGGCCTGCGCCTGTCGGATCGGCTGCCAGAGAGGAGCCGGTCGAGACTGGGCAGCGGGGGGATGGGGCTGTGGGGGACCGGGCAAAGGTTGCTGTGCGGCGCGAGCCTGCCGGGCTGCTGCGCGGTCTGCTGTGGTCGGGGGCGTTCGGGGTGAGGTCGAAATCGCGCCCGATGCGAGTGGCGGCGCAGGGTGAGTTGTCTTTGGCGACGGTGCAGGTGAAGAGGAACGACCTGCACGACGCGGATTTGGAGTTGGTTTGCGCTCCGGCGTGTGCCGGGGTGAAGTCTCAGACCGCGACGGCGGGCGGGCCATGCGGGCCAGGGGCAACGGCGAGCCGAGGGGAGCCTGAAAGCGCGGGGTGGGCTGCGCGGGCCTCTTTTTGGCGGCGGTGGTTTGAGAGTCGATCGGGGTTGGCCCGGTAGGCCGCCGGCGCGGCGTATGGAACGTGGCAGACGACTATCATCAGCCGGTTCTGCTTGAAGAAGTCATGGCGGCGTTGGAGCCGCGAACAGGACGAGTGTATGTGGACGGCACGATTGGAGGCGGGGGTCATGCGGAAGCCCTGCTGGAACGGAGTTCACCTGCGGGAAGGCTCCTGGGTTGTGACCTCGATCCGGATGCGGTCTCGGCGGCCGCGGCCCGGCTTGGCCGGTTCGCGGGCCGATTCGAAATCCGATCGGGAAACTTTGCGGACTTGAGCGGGTGGATTCCCGCGGGATCGAGTGACGGTGTGCTGCTGGATCTGGGTGTCAGTTCGCACCAACTCGATTGCGCCCAGCGCGGATTCAGTTTCCGGCACGATGGACCGCTCGACATGCGGCTTGATCCGCGCCAGGCGCAGACGGCGGCGGATCTTGTAAACAACTGGCCGGTCACCGAACTGGCGCAGATGTTCCGCGATCTGGGCGAAGAGAGGCGGGCCTGGCGGGTGGCACGGGCGGTGGAATGGGAGCGTCGCCGGACACCATTCCAGACCACGCGGCAGTTGGCGGACCTGGTCGAGCGGGTGGCGCCGCGGGGGGGGCAGGGGATCCATCCTGCGACGCGGGTTTTCCAGGCCTTGCGCATGGCGGTGAATGACGAACTCGGGTCACTGAGGCGCGGATTGGACGCCGCGTGGGCGGTCTTGAAGGCTGGGGGCCGGCTGGCGGTGATCAGTTTTCACTCTGGCGAGGACCGGGTGGTGAAGCGATTTGGACAAGCGTTGGCGCGGGAGTATGAAGTCACGGGCGACGCAGACATTCCGGAGTGGCGTCGGCCGCGGGCGAGCTTGCTGGCCTGGGTGAATCGCGGGCCGGTGGCGCCCGGCGCGGCGGAGGTCGAATCCAACCCGCGCGCCCGGAGCGCCCGTTTGCGGGTCATGGAAAAACTCGGGTAACTTGGCATGGCAAGAAAGCGGAAAACACGTTCTGCGGACGTTCGCGTCGGCCCCCTGCTGCTGGCGGTGGGGATCTGTCTGTTCGCCTGCGGAGCGGGGATGGGGTACATCTGGCACCGCAATCGGAATGCGCAGTTGGGGCGCGACATTCGGGCCGCCACAGCGCAACTGGAAGGGTTGTGCAGCACCAATCTGCTTTTGGACCAGCGGCTCGACGGGCTTCGATCCCCGCGCGCCCTGGAAGCCGCCGTGCGCGATCTGAATCTGGGACTCGTCATGCCGCAGCCGGATCAGATCCTGCGGATTTCCGAAAGGCAACCCGGTGCGGCGGTGGTTTCCACTCACACGCTGCGCATGGCGGCGCGGCGGCCCTGAACAGGCATCGACACCGTGCATCTGGTCAACACCCAATCGACGCGGCGGATTGCGGGTCTTGCGACGCTGCTGGTGCTTGGCTTTCTGGGTCTGGCGGGCCGGCTGGCCTGGCTGCAGATTGTCGAGCACGAGGAGCTGGCGCGGATTGTCGAGAAGAAGCTGCAGCGCAACGAGCCGCGTCCGGCGCGGCGGGGCGCTATCCTGGACCTGCGCGGCACAGTTCTGGCCACGAGCGTTCCGGCCAAGACCGTGTGTGCCGATCCGTCGCTGATCTACGATCACCACGAGTTGGTGGCGAAGACACTCGCGCCGTTGCTCAAGCTGCCGGAGGCGGGCCTGTTGAAGAAGCTCCTCCCGCACGTCACGATGTCGACCAACGGGGTGTTGCGGACCAACCAGTATGTGGTTCTCAAGCGCAAGGTGCCGATGGACGATTGGGAGCAGGTGAGGCGGGAGATGGCGAGTCTGGACCTCGGCCTCGAGGGCAGGCGTTTGAGCTCGAGTCTGAAGCAGGCTGTCAAGGCCTTGCGCACCCAGGCCGTCTTCGCCTCCGAGGATCACCTGCGCCAGTACCCGAGCCGGTCGCTGGCCGCGCATGTCATCGGGTTCACGGCAGGGGGCGAGGCCGAGACCGATCATGGGCGCGTGTTCGAGGATCATGGCGTGACGGGCATCGAGCTGACTCTCGATGACATGCTCAGCGGGGTGCACGGGTGGCGCAAGCCGGGCGAGGAGATGGCGCCGACAGACGGTTTGGACGTGGTTCTGACGCTCGATGCCAACATTCAGAACATTGTCGAGGACGAGCTCGCCCGGGCTTTCGAGTTTCTTTCCCCCCAGGGGATGTGCGCCCTGGTGGTGCGTCCGTACACGGGCGAGGTGCTGGCGCTGGCCAATCTGCCCACATTCGATCCGAACGAGCCCGGGCGCGCGGCGAACGGCCAACGCAATCGCGCGACGGCCGACACCTACGAGCCGGGCTCGACGTTCAAGGTCGTGGCGATCGTGACCGCGTTGAGCGACGGGCGGCTGACGCTGAACGAGACCGTGTTTTGCGAGAACGGGCGGTGGTTTTACGGTGGCGATTGGCTGAGCGACTATCGCGCGTTCGGGTATCTGACATTCGAGGAGGTGGTGTCCCACTCGTCGAATATCGGCACGGCGAAGGCGGCGCTGCGGCTGGGCGAGGCGCGCCTCTACAACACCATCACCAATTTCGGATTCGGCCAGATCACAGGCATTCCCCTCGATGCCCAGGCGCGCGGACGCATTCTCCCGCCCAAGACCTGGAGTGAAATCTCGATCACTCGAATCCCGATCGGACACGAGATCTCGACGACTCCGTTGCAGATGGCGATGGCGATGGCCGCGATCGCCAATGGCGGCGTCCTGATGCAGCCGAAACTGGTCGAACGGCTGCAGGACGGGACCGGCCGCATCGTGCGTCAGTTCTCGCCTCACCCGCTGCGGCGCGTTGTGAGCGAATCGGCCTGCAACGAGATGAAGCGCGCGTTGCGGTCGGTGGTCAGCGACGACGGGACGGCGATGCGGGCGCAGCTCGAGCACTACAGTGTGGCCGGCAAGACAGGCACGACCGAGAAGTACAAGCACGGCAGCTACAAGTCGGGCAAATACTATTACGCGTCCTTTGTCGGTTTTCTGCCGATCGATCGTCCGGAACTCTGCATCCTGGTTGGCGTGGACGAGCCGGACAAGGCCGCCGGCCACGGGCATACGGGCGGCGTGATTGCGGCACCGGTCTTTCGGGCGATTGCCGAACGGACCGCCGCGTACCTGCGGGTCCCGCCGGACATCACGCCGGAGACCGAGGATGACGCGAAGGGCCGGCTGTCGGCGGAACTCGCGCACCGGCGCGTTACATCCCGCAGTCCCCATGGTTTGCCGGCTACATCTGCGACGCGTTGATGCGCTCCCTCACACCATCATGCGTTAAGCCCAGGATGGAACCTCTCTCCCTTCATCAGGTCGCGGCAGCCTGCCGCGGCGACATCCTCGCCGGCGCCCCGGACTTAGTCGTGCGGCGCGTTGGCACCGACTCGAGGCAGACCGAGCCGGGCGATCTGTTCGTGGCGCTGGTGGGGGATCGCCACGACGGGCACGCGCACATCGCGTCCGCCCTCGATCGCGGGGCGATCGCGGTGCTGGGGGCGCGCAGCCGGCGGATCGCGGCGCCTTCGGGCCGCGCCCTGGTGGTGGTGGACGACACCCGGCGCGCCTTGGGGGATTTGGCTGCGGCCTATCGGTCCGCTTTTGATTTGCCGGTTGTGGCGGTGGCGGGGTCAAACGGCAAGACGACAACCAAGGACGTGATTGCGGCTGTGTTGGCTCAGCGTTACGCCAGCCTGTCGAGCCAGGGCAACTTCAACAACGACATTGGCGTCCCTTTGACGCTGCTGCGTGTCGAACGGCGCCACCAGGTGGCCGTGGTCGAGGCGGGCACGAATCATCCCGGAGAGTTGGCCCTGCTGCTCGGGCAGATCCAGCCCACGCACGGAGTGCTCACGAGTCTGGGGCGGGAGCACCTCGAGTTTTTCGGCAATCTGGGGGGTGTGGTGGACGAGGAGGGTTGGCTGGCGGAGTTGCTTCCGGCTTCCGGCACCCTCTATGTCAATGGCGACTCGCCGGGCATCGAGGACGTGGTGGCTCGCACCCGCGCAGCGGTCGTGCGGGCCGGGTGGGGGGCAGACGCGGACTGGCAGGCGGTGGGAGTGGATGCCGATGCGGACGGCATGCATTTTGGGGTGCGGGCGCCGCGTCCCGATTGCAGCGGGACGTATCGCATCCGCGCCTGGGGGCGGCATCAGGTCGTGAACGCGTTGCTGGGGCTGGCGGTGGGGGCGGATTTCGGACTGACGCGCGAGCAGATGCAGGCGGGGCTCGACGCGTTTCGGCTTCCGCCCATGCGCCTGCAACTGACCGAGTGGCGCGGGATTTCGGTGTTGGAGGATTGCTACAACGCCAACGAAGACTCGATGACCGCGGCGCTCGACACGCTGCGCGCGCTGCCGTGCACGGGGCGGCGCCTGGCCGTGCTCGGGGACATGGCCGAGTTGGGCGAGCACGCATCCCAGGCGCACAGGGAGGTTGGCCGGCGGTCGGCCGGTGTGGTGGACCAGTTGATTGCCGTCGGGCGGATGGCCCCCGTGCTGGCTCACGCGGCGCGGGATGCAGGGTTGCGAGACGTCGTTGAATGCGCGGACGCGTCGGCGGCTGCGTGGACACTGGCGGGCGCGGTGCGCGCGGGGGATCTTGTGCTGGTGAAGGCTTCGCGCGCGACGCGGCTCGAAGGGGTGTTCGAGGGTTTGAAGGCCGCGTGGGCGGGCGGCGGCCTCTGAGGGGGGAGGGCATGCTCTATTATCTGAGCCAATACTTGCAGCAGAGCGCCCAGGGGACAGGGTGGGAGGAGACGCTTTCGGGTTTGCGGTTGTTTCGGTACATCACCTTCCGCACGGCCGGGGCGGCGGTGACGGCCCTTCTCTTGAGCTGGTGGCTTGGTCCCAAGGTCATCGTCTGGCTCAAGTGGCTCCGATTCGGGCAGGAGTACCGGGACGCGGCCGATGCGAATGGCGACTTGAAAGCCCGGGTGTTGGACAAGAGGGGCACGCCGACCATGGGCGGGCTTCTGATCGTGATGGTGATCGATCTGACGGTCCTGCTCTGGGCGCAATGGAATGCGATGACGGTGTTGACCCTGGCTTCGTTGGTCGGGTTGGCGGGGCTCGGTTTCTACGACGACTACGCGAAGATCGCGCTGCAGGACGGCAAGGGCGTGCGCGGGCAGGTCAAGCTCTGGGTGCAGGTGCTTTTGGCCCTGTTCATCGCAGGCTACCTGTGGTACCTGCCGGACACGCGGGAACTGATCACGTCGGTGATCGTGCCGTTTTACAAACATCCGATCACTGCGGGCGCGCCGGTGCTCGGGATGGCTGTGACCGTCTTCACGATCGTCGGCAGCTCGAACGCGGTCAATCTCACCGATGGCCTGGACGGCCTGGCGATCGGCTGCACGCTGATTGTGACCGCGGTTCTTCTGGTCGTGACTTATGTCGCGGGTCACGCCCAGTTTGCCGAGTATTTGAGGGTGCCCGCGGTGTCGGGTGCCGGGGAGTTGACCGTGATTTGCGGAGCCATGTTTGGGGCGTCGCTGGGGTTTCTCTGGTACAACTGTCATCCGGCGCAGGTGTTCATGGGGGACACCGGTTCGCTGGCGCTGGGGGGGACGCTCGGGATCATCTCGGTGTTGGCGCACCAGCCGTTTGTTCTGTTCATTGCGGGCGGTGTCTTTGTCGCCGAGGCGGTCTCGGTCATCCTCCAGGTCGGTTGTTTCAAATGCTACCGGCGCTTTCGGGGCGTCGAGAAGCGCGTGTTTCTTCGGACGCCGCTGCACCATCACTTCGAAAAACTGGGCTGGTACGAGTCGAAGATCGTCGCGCGTTTCTACATCCTGTGTGTGCTCTGCGCAGTGCTGGCCCTGGCGAGCCTGAAGATGCGTTGAACAAGAATTGCGCGAGGACATGAACCCTCAGACAACAACCGGGAAACCGAAGGCAATCCTGTGGGCGCATTCCGGCGGATGCAGGCCGGCAGCCGCCCCGGGCCGCCACGCCTTGTCCTCCGGGAAGAGCGCGTTCGCCGCGGCTGGAAATGCCGTGTTCAGCGTTGCAGGTTTGCCCTCGCCGGTTTATTCGTATTTGAAGATGTTTCCGGACGGCCAACATCAGGGTGAGGTGTCTCAGCCCGGTTGCGGACACGCCGTGTGGTCAGCCACGCCGCGTGGTCGGCGGGAGGCATGGTCCGCCCCCGCTGTCCCGGGGATGCGCGGCGCCCGGCCGCTGCGCGAAAGCCGTCCGGAGTCCGATCTTTTGCCTCGACGTTTTTTGAGGGAAAACGCCGGGGCGAAACCACAACCGAGTCAACTCCTCAACTCCAGATCCGCGCAGCCGCGCGCTCGCATCCTATGAACACGCCAAGT
>CAYPUR010000153.1:2347-11579 GCA_964413865.1 uncultured Verrucomicrobiota bacterium | reverse complement strand
ACGGACGGGGTGTGCTACTCTCTGTCAACTTCTTCTCTTTCCGAAAGAAGCCTCATGCCGCACAGGCAGTCAGTTGTAGCACATTTTGGTTGCGGCTTTGCCGCGCTGCGAAATATGCGGGTTAGTCTGGCCTGCCCGGCGCGGGTGCGCGGACCAAGTGATCGGGGCGCAGCCCCAACCGTTTCAAGCCTCTTCCGTGAGCCCCCGCAAAGGCCGCGGGATAGGGTTCATCGGCGCCTCGCACCGAGTGCCAGACAATCCGGTTGAGCGTGTCCTCGTCCGCCTGGTCGGGTTGGTCGAGCGGGAGAACCGCGCTCGACTCGGCCCAGTGCCTTTCCTGTGGCGGCAGGTCGCCGGTCTCCTTGTTCATTTCGTCCAGGGGGATGTTTGTGGGGAGGCAGACGTACGGTGTCAGATCGGCCTTGCTTTGAAAGCAGGCGGTCATGAGGGGGGCGAGGGCGTCCATCTGGTTCATGGGCGGGATGCCGAGCATCCGTTGCATGGTGTGGAGCACAGAGGTCTGGTTGTAGAACTGGCTGATCACGGCTCCCCGTTTGGTGTGCGGACTGACCACAAGACAAAGCGAGCGGTGGCCGTCGACATGGTCGAATCCGTTCTGGGGATCATCCTCGATCACGAAGATGCAGGTCTTCGGCCAGAAGCGGCTGTGCGAAATCGCGTCCACGACCCGGCCCAGCGCCAAATCATTGTCGGCGACCTGCGCCCGCGGGGTCGGGCTGCCCGCGCGTGTGCCCGAGGTGTGGTCGTTGGGCAGGTAGAGGATGACCAGGTTGGGCCAGTGCCCGTCGCGCTCGAACACGCGGAATTCATCCAGAAAGGCGTCGGCCCGGATTTGATCCGGGATGCGCATGTTCCAGCCCGGCGACGCCGGGCAGCTGTAGCGCCTCAAGGTGTCGATCTCGATGTTGTGCTTGAAACCGATCTTGCCGGTCTTGGCGACGAAATCCCCGTAGATTGCCTTGAACGTGGCGTTGGCAGGCTGTGTGGCCGTGGTGTTCATCTCTCCGTAATTGCGGAACGAGAGCCCGTGCAACAGCACGTTGTCCCAGAGAAAGCCCGTGGCCGCGTAGCTCAACGGATCATCGCCCGCGAAGGGGTAACTGCGGGTGAATCCGCCGAACGACTTCTCGAGGTAATCGGTGACGTAGCCCTCCGTGGCCCAGGCATGACCGTCGGCTGACAACACCCCGTTGCAGTAGAAGTTGTCCAGCAGCGCGAATTGTTCCGCCAGAGCATGGTGGTTGGGCGTCACCTCGCGGCCGAAAACGCACAACGACGCGTCGCCGTTGCCTTGGGTGAGAGCGCCGAACACCTGGTCGTAGGTTCGATTCTCCTTAATGACGTACACCACATGCTCAAAGACTGACGGATCCCCAAGGCGCTTGGGCACCGGCACCGGACGCCCGGCCTGGCTCGACCTCTCCCAGGCCCTCAAAATCTCCGGCACTCGGGCATCCGCGCTGACCTGCCGGGTATAGACCGCGAGTTGGCCCGGGGTCGGAATCGCCACGCGCGTCACGCTGCCGCGATGTTGGTGGCTGTTCCAGCCCTTCTTTTTCGGATCCGGATGGCGCGACCCGATCCCTTTGACATTCGCCACATAGAGATGCGAGCTGTCGGCGAAGAGCGCCCCCGGATACCACCCTGCGGGGATGAACCCCTCGACGCGCGGTTCGATCGGTTGGCCGAGGTCGAGCACAGCAAGGGCGTTGTTGCCGCCGTTCGCCACGTAAAGCCGGCGGCCATCCGGTGACAGAGCCAGCGCATTGGGAGCGCTGCCAAAGGGCAAACCGGATGCCGGTCGGACGAGCGCTTCCCCGACCACAACGCGGCGCGCGACGTCGATCACACTCACCGAATCGGAGTTGGCATTGGCCACGTAGAGCAGATCGCCTCCTCTGCCGAACTCGAGGTCCGACGGATGCAGGCCCGTCGCGATCTGGGCGATCTCCTTGCCTTGATCAAGGTCCACCACCGAGACCGTCCCGCTGGCCGCGACGCCGCGCTCGTCGATCAAGGCAGGCGTTCCGGAGGAGTTCGCCGCGGGCTCATTGCCCACCGGATGCCGCCCTCCCCAGTTCGAAACGAATGCCACCGATTCGTTTCCGTCCCCGTTCGCGCAGGCCACATCGTAAGGCGCAACGCCCACGGCAATCTCCCGCACCACCGCGCCCGCGCTGAGATCCACAACCGCCAGCGTGTTATTGCGCGACAAACAGACGTAGGCTTTCGCCTCGTCCCGCGACAGGGCGATTCCCCCCACGTGAGGGCTGCCTTTTCCACCCGGACCGGGCAGGGCGATCTTCCTGCCCCAGGTTGCGACGCCCTGCGCGTCGATCTGCGCTTCCCACAGGGCGTTCGCTGCGCCGGACGCGAAGAGCCGAGTCCCGTCGCGCGTAATGGCCAGGCCATGCGTCGAGCCTCCGCTTTCCTTAAACTTCAATTCCTGGCGAACGGACCAGTCCGCCGTATTGATCGCCACGAGTCCCCGGTTTTCTTTGACCCACACCGCCCGGCCATCCGGGGCCAGGAGGAGATCAACGGGACGACCGCCGAACTCGACCGATTCGCCCGCCGGGCGCAGGAGTTGATGTGTGGGGGCCATGTGGCCTCCCTCTTCGATCGGCCCGACCTGTTCGGGAGGCGTGGTCTGGCATCCGGCAACGATCAGCGCCGTCAGCGGCGCCCATGCGATGCGAAAACGAGTTCTCATAGCGGAGGATATGTTCGCCACCGAGCCTAATGGACCACGTGAGGCGGGGCAACCCGGGATCTGGACAATTTGCTCGCTCTGTTTTGGGTTTTTGCTCGACGCTGCGCGCCGCTCGGCCTACGCTTCCGCAGACTCTACGGCAAAGTCACCGGGCGCGGCGCCCGGTGGAAACCCGTGGTCGGAGTCGTGATGCTCAGTTTCCTACCATATGGCGCACCTGCGAGCCTCCGGCCTGAAGCGTCCCTCAACACATGAACACACTCATCCGTCCAAGCCGTGTCGTTGCGGTTTGCCTGCTCACATCGCTCGTTTCGACGGCAGCCCTCGGGGCGAGCGCCACCCTGCTGTTTGAAGACAATTTCGACCGGGGCATTCCCGGTTGGACAGCCGTGCAACCCCCGGGGACATACATCGACGGCCCCATGCGGTGGCAATACGACAGCGTGAACGACGCGTTCATCGAACAGAGCAATATCTATACGGACGCCTCGACTGTTTCTCCGACCGCGACGGCCGTCATGCTCGTCAACGATGCCGTTGCCGGCCCGACGTTCACATACAAGGCCCGCCTGATCGCGGGCGATGACGACGCGTTCGGCCTGATCTTCGGCTATCAGAACTCGACGAACTTCTACCGCCTCACCTTCACGCGGCAGGTGCGGGCCGACGCGGGCTTTCCCTGGAACGGATGGAATGTCGATCGCAAAGTCGACAATGTGGCCACGCCGCTGTTTGGCGACGGCACACCCTCGCACGTGCCCTCGTTCGTCAACGCTCAGTACGTGCCCTTCGATGTCACGATCACCGTGGCCAGCGGGAATCTCCTGACGCTGACTGTCCTGGACGATCCCGACGGGGCCGCGGTCGAGTACCCTTTGGTCGTAGGACAACCGTTGCCGGCATCCGCCGCGGGCCAGGTCGGATTCATGACCTGGGGCATGAGCGGCACGCTGGTGCGCGGATTCCGCATCCTCAATCCCACTCTGAGCCCCGTCAGCCTGGTCGGCAACCCGGACGCCCTGGCCGAGTGGACTCCAGTCGTCACTCCGGCAGACGATGGTACCGGGCTGGATCCCGGCAGTGGCAACGGCGGCGTCCCCATCTGGTCGCTCGCGCTCGGGGCCAACGGGCAGTTGGGCACCCTCCACGAAAACAGCGATTCCCTGGGCGGCAACACGGCCGATGGAATCGTGGATTTCCCGGCGGCGACCCTGGTCGCCGGCGATCCTGCGTGGTCCGACTACGTTTACATCGCCCGGTTGATTCCCGCCGACGACGACGGTCAGGGCATCGTGCTGCGTTACCAGGACGCTTCCAATTTCTACCGCATTGCCTTGCGGGCTCAGAGTTCGGCCACGGGCGTGCAGCGCGGCCTGTCGATCCAAAAAGTCGTGGCGGGAGTCTGGGAAGAGGTCTTCTACGAAACCACGCCGCAATTCGCGCCGCCATCAAACGTCCCCTACGACATCACCGCTGTGGTTCTCGGCGATCGTCTGCAGGTTCAGATCATCGCCAACCCCCTGGGCGCGGCGCAGACGTTCTCCTACGGTCCCTTCGACCTCACCGGCGACACCCTCGCCACCGGTAAAATCGGCATCTTCAGTTGGGCTATGTCGCGTCTGGAAACGGACTTCGTGCGAGTCTATGGCATCGACGGCCTGCCCCTCCAGGTCTCGTCCCAGTACGGCAACCCCGATCCGCCTGCGGGTCTTTACGGCTACCCTCCCGGTTCCTCGGTCACCGCCTCGGTGCCCAGTCCGTTCGAGGATTCCCCGGGCGTGCGCCGCGTGGTGACCGGGTGGACCGGTCTCGGATCTGTGCCCGCCAGCGGGACGGAATCCCAAGTCACCTTCACCATCGACGACATCTCGTCATTGACTTGGAACTGGCGCACCGAACTGCGCCTGGTGACAACCGCTGGACCGGGCGGCCAGGTGACCGCTCCAGCCGAGGAATGGCTGCCCGAAAACACGAACGTCTCCCTGATCGCAACGCCCAATGACGGCTTTCTCTTCACGGGATGGTCGGGAGACATTGCGTCGTCGGATCCGACACTGGACATCGTCCTGGTTCGACCGCTCACACTCGAAGCCCGCTTCGAGGCCGACAGCGACGGGGACGGTCTGCCCGATTCGTGGGAACAACTGCACTTCGACAACCTGGCCGCCGGGCCCACCGACGACCCGGACAACGATGGCAAGAACAACAGCGTGGAATGGCAGAACGGAAGCGACCCGAATTTCGCCGAGGCGCTGTTGGTCTCCGACGGCTTCAGCTCCCGCTGGGTGAACGTCCAGCGCGATCCTGTCCTGCCCGGCCAATTGATCGTGCGGGACTTCGGCAGCGGTTTCCGCGGCGTCTGGGAGAATAGCAACGATTATCGCGGCGCGGACGACGCCACCTTCATCGGCGCCGATGCCATCGTTCCGAACGTCAGTTTCGAAGGCCCGCGCATCATCATTCGCCCCGAATCCTGGAACTCGGGATGGGCCGATTTCTACGCCGAAGCCACGTTCAGCGTGGGCGACAACGACGGCAACTGCCTCTACTTCCGTTACCGCGACGAGCAGAACTGGTATCGGATCACCATCTCCGGTGAGAACAACAACGCCGCCTGGCGTGCGCCCTACGGCGTGAGCGTTCAGAAGCGATCGAACGGCGTGTTCAGCGAACTCATGACCGATCCGAATCTCGCCACAGACCCGACCGACATCGCCTGGTACAAACGCGTCCGGCTCGCCGTGACCGCGACGGGTTCTAACTTCGAGGTCCGCACCACCGGTTGGAGTTGGGCCCTCGAACCGCCAGGCTGGGACCAGGGATTGGAAAGCGTGATCACCTTCCAGGACGTCGATCACGCCGACGGGCGAGTTGGGGTCGGACTTTGGGGCCAGAGCGGCGGCGGTTCCGCCACCGCCACCAACCCTGTCGATGCCGGCGCCCTCATCGAGGACGTGGTGGTCAAGGTCAACAATCAAGAGGTCTTCCGCGAGGATTGGGAAGCTGTGCCCCTGGCCACAGAGCTTCCGGACGGGTGGGAAAACCCGGCGGGCGATGGCGCCGCCGGCGCCTGGTCCGTCACAGCTCACGGCACCTTCATGCAATCCTCGAACTACGGGACTTCCACCACGGGCACCCTTGCCCAACCGAAGGCGGATGCGGAGGGAACCGTCCTTTTGGCGCCTTCGTTCGATTCGGCCAACTACTTCCTCGAAGTCGGTTTCCACCCCTTCGATGATGACGGCATCGGGTTCGTTTACGACTTCAAGGATCCCGGCAATTTCGCCCGGGTCCTCTTCGTCAGCGAGGCGACGGCCAACGGGCGGGTCCCCCGCGGCGTCAATGTCAGCCGCAAGGTGGCCGGCGCCTGGTCGGATGTCTTCGTCGGCGACCCGGCGTTTGTCTATGCCAGCGGCAGCCCGTTCGCCGTGTCCTTCGCCAACTCCAACGGCGAGTGTCGTCTGACAGCGCGCCAGATCGACGATCCGAGCGCGGTTTCCACTTGGAATTGGACCGGGCCGGTGGCTGTTGCCAACACCCGGTTCGGCCTCGCGTGTTGGGGCGAGACAGATGCCCACTTCCTCTACGCCCGCGCCTACAGCCTGACTGCGGGGCCGGGGCCCGGTGACCTCAAGATTGCAGCAGTGTCCGTGGCCGGGGTCAACCTGGTGCTGGCGATCGAAAACCCCGGTGGCGGCGCGTTCAGCGTCGAACATTCGACCACGCTCCAGCCAGGGTCGTGGACGGTCGTGGCGACGGGGCTGACAGGCGGCCAGTGGACGACGCCTCTGCCTGCCGCGCAGGGCCCCGGTTTCTATCGCCTCCGCCAGCCCTGACCGGCCATGCCACGACGGGGCTTCACGCTGATGTGAAAGCAATGGGGTCGCATCTAAATAGTTGACATATAAAGGCTCGCGGTGTTGTGTCCGGGGCCTATGGCGAGGCCGTTGCAGATTGAGGTTCCCGGGCGCGTGATATCAGGTGATGAATCGGGGGCACCGAGGGGGAGCGTTGTTCTTGGATTGGATGCGCCCCATTATCTTTTCGCCGAGCCAAGGATGCCCGATTGCCAACCGAGCCCGGAATCCGGCGTTGCCTCCAGCCGGCTTGTTCGACATTCAATTTGAACAGAATTTTGGTGTTCGCAACCGCCTGTCCATGTGTGAACAGCCGGTGATCAAACCGTACCCAATACGTGTTCACCAGGGCTTGCACTCCCCGCAAAGAGTCTCGCAACTTGTGAGGGTCCTCGAAGTGGAAGGGGAAAGCCGTCACCTTCTCTCCGAATGGATTCGGACGGTGCAGCGAATTCGTCAGCGTGATCACCTCGTGACCGGCTTCAAGCAGTCGTTTCGTGATGTAGCGGCCCGAGTATCCAAATGCCCCTGTGACGGCGATGCGCATGGTGGTTTACGTCGAACGGCCAAGATCACCGACCGCCGCTGGAAACGAACGCTCGCTGCGAATCCAGCGTCCAAACAACCCACGCCTCCCGAAATTGCAGCGCGAAGCGGCGGTTCGGTGCATCTGACTTGTTCGGTGATCAGACCTCGACGTACTGTGCAACCGCAGTGGGATCAGGGACAGCGAGGCCGTCCTCTCGTAAGCCATCAAGATGAAACTCGATGGCCTCGCGAATCAGTTGCTCCGTCTCCGAGAGACTCTCTCCCGCCGCCAGACAACCGGCAAGGTCAGGCACG
Source organism: uncultured Verrucomicrobiota bacterium (assembly GCA_964413865.1). Classification (GTDB taxonomy): domain Bacteria; phylum Verrucomicrobiota; class Verrucomicrobiia; order Limisphaerales; family J093; genus MWFF01. Next base: position 4,145 of record CAYPUR010000153.1, on the reverse strand, counting down.
TAGGCCCCAAACCCGGTCTCACTCTTCTCGATTACCACTGCGTACTTCATGTGCTCAGCTCCAATCAGCCTGCTTGAATATACTACTCAGGGTGCCTTTGGGAATGTCCAAGTGCGGATGCCCAGACACGAGTCCCGCAGGTACTTGATCCAGCCGATGTATCGACCAGTTTCCATTGCGTGATACGTGCGGAATCCATAGGATCTTCTGGTTACCACTCGGATCTTTTTGTTCAGACTCTCGACGGGACCGTGGGAGATTTCCCCCTTGGCCCGAAACCAGTTGAGGATGAGTTCCTCGTGCGACCGGAGCATGCGCGCGACTTTGCGCATCGGTTTCCAGCGCATGCGCTTGAGCTTGGCGGCCTGCGGACGCCCCTGCAGGCGGTGGCCTTCGGCGCGGCGCACTTGATCGACGGCATCGTTGAGGTGGGAGGTGATGTGGGAGCGATCCAAGATGTGCAGAGCCTGGCTCATCTGGGCGGCGATCACGCGCAGATAGGGTTTCGACATGTCACTGCAGACAAAGCGGATCCCCCGAACTTTCAGAGATCAGCTATTCACTTCTCAACCCCTCCATCCGCGCTTGAACCTCCCTCCAACACCCCACGCTGCGGCTCCCTCCTGGTTCAGAGCAGCGAGGTTCCAGCGCTCCCGCCCGACACATCAATCGAGCCAGCCCCGGGGTACAGCCCTCCACCACACCGAGAGACTCGTCCAAGGGAACCCGCCCGCCTTCTCGCTCGCGCTGACTGTCGTAGTTGCGCCGCAGCACCAGCGGGCCAAAGAGACTGTCCACCGTGTTGACCCGCCCGGCATGACAACTTTCTCCCGGCCGGCTTTGGTCGTCGGGCAGCCTCACCGCCGGATCGTTGAGCAAGTTCTCCAAGCACTGGCGACCATCGCACCGCAAGGCATCTCGCAGCTTCTCTTCCAGGCAGCCCATCACGGTCGCTCCGGCAATAGCCAGTTGGCGGAAGCGTTTGTAGCCCTCGACCCCTTGCAGGACCGGCTCGACCTGATCGGCCGGAATCCGTTCGCAGAGATTCTTGCCGCCCAACCAGCGCTGCAGGACGTAGTAGGGACCCTGGCGCACGGTCTTGCCGCCACGGGAGGACTTGAAGAACTGCTGGCTCAAGTGACCGCGGCAGAGGCGGTCGATGGCGGCCATCTCCTGGAGAATCTGCTCGCGGCGCTGTTGCAGTAGGGAGCGGCAAAGACTGTCGCGGGGATGTCTGCTCTTTTCATTCAGCGGGTGTGCAATCGCCTTTCGAGGTGCGCGTACAGCTCGGCTGCGTCCGCTGCGTGGACCACCTCGCCGCCGGGAGCGACGATCCCATAGCCGGGGCCGTAAGCCGGCCCGTTCGCGACGCACACGTCGGTGTTGCAGTCGCGCAATTGGTCCTGACACCGCTGGATCACGCCATGGCGCATCCCGTCCACCTCGAATTTCCATCCGGCCAGGAAGGCGTCTGGAAACCAGGTCCGCAGTTTGGCGATCATCTTCGGCGTCGGAACAAGCTCGGCGAGCAGAACGCCCGCGCGGGTCGGGTGTTTGGCGGTCTCGAGGATGCGCAACTCGCCTGGTGTCGGTTGTTCGAAAACGCGTCCGAACCTGAAGTCGCTCACCGCCGCGGCATGGAACACGGCGCCGACGGGCTTCCCGGCCTGCTGTTGGAGGCGCTGCTGGAGGTCGGCGACCGTCGTGAACCGCTCGATGTGGTTTGCCCGACAGGGGCCCGCCCAGGAGGCGAGCGCGCCGAGAAGCAGGGACACCACGTGCCCCCTGTCGACCAGGT
>CAYPUR010000153.1:0-2247 GCA_964413865.1 uncultured Verrucomicrobiota bacterium | reverse complement strand
GTGGGGGCCACCACGATCCGCAGCGGGAAGTTCAGGTCCCGCACCATGCGGCGCACCACGGCCGCCTGCTGCCAGTCTTTCGCGCCGAAGACCGCGAGGTCGGGCAACACCAGGTTGAAGAGCTTGGCGAGGACCGTCGTAACGCCTCGAAAGTGGGTCGGTCGCGCCCCCCCCTCCATCGAGCGGGTCAGCGCTTCCTCGACAACGCAGGTGCTCAAGGGCGGGACAGGCGCCTGCGGATACATCGCGGTGTCGCGGGGCACGAAGAGAACATCCACGCCGGCCGTCCGGCAGAGGGCGCGATCCCGCGCCAGATTCCGCGGGTACGCCGCCAGGTCCTCATGCGGCGCGAACTGTGTGGGGTTGACGAACAGGCTGACCACGACGCGCCCGTTTGTTTTCACACGCCGCCGCGCTTCCTGGACAAGGCTCAGGTGCCCGGCGTGCAGGGCGCCCATCGTGGGCACGAATGCGACGCGCACCCCTTGACGCTTCCAACGGCGAGCCAAACGCTGCATTTCGTTCAGGCCGACGACGATTCGCATAGCGGTAACGATGAACAATTCGAGGGCGGTGTGCGATTCAAATCCTGCATGGACGTCAAGGTCTGGCTTCGGACTGCAGGAGCGTTTCGAGGTCTTTCGCGGTTTCCGTGCGGGTCGGGTCCAGGTGCAGGGCCTGGCGGAAATGACGGATCGCTTTCGATCGAGAGCCCTGGGCCCGATCGAGATTGCCCAGTCCGACGTGGGCATCGGCGGAGTCCGGGTTCAGTTCCAGGGCCTTGGCAAAGGAGGCGCGCGCCTGATCGTTCTTTCCCTGCTGTTGGAGGAGTTTGCCGATTTCGTTGTGCGATCGTGCGGCGTGGGGAATCAGGCGGGCGACCTCGCGCCATTCCGCTTCGGCGGCGCTGGAGTCATCGAGTCCAACCAGCAGGCGGGCGGTCAGTTCGTGCAGCATCCAGTCGCCGGGGTTGGACGCCGAGGCCTGTCGGCAGACCTCCATGGCGCGGCGGCGGGCGACTGGTTTGGCATGGCCGCGCAGGCTGGCCAATTCGTCATCGAGTTGTCTCAGGCGTTCAGCATGGCCGAGCTGCTGTCTGTAGATCGGTTCGTCAAAGCGGCGCCGCACAACCTTGGCGATCTCGTACCGTTGGCTGTCGGTGTAGCCCAGGCGCGCCGCGCATTCCCCGATCGAGAGCCAGGCAGCCGGCGGCTGGGACTGCGGGGCGGCGGGATTCGGGAGCATGGCGGCGACCTCGTCGGCGAAGAGCCGGGCGAGGAGGTAATTGCCCTCAAAGGTGAAGTGGACGTGTTCATAGAGCAGTTCCTCGCCGGGTATGCCGTGCCTGCTCTCGCGCTCGAAATGCCTCTCCGCATCCAGGAGACGAATGCCGCGTCCGGCGCGGCGCGCAACAGTCTGGCGGATCGACTCGTTGTGGCGGGAGTCGGTCCGGAACCGGAGCGTGTCGAGGTCTCGGGCGAGCGCCAGATGGGTTTTGGCCTCGTTGGTCTGGCCGAGGGCCAGGCAAGAGGCGCCCCATTGGAAGTGCAGAGCGGCGTAGGTCTCATCGAGTCGTGCGGCGGATTCGTAGTTCCGAATGGCGGCTTCGAATGCGCTGTTGGTTTGAGCCGTGACGCCGGCGTTGTAGAACCGTTCCCACTGGACTCGATCGGCCTCGGTCAGGCCGACCCGGTGCAGCGAACCGAAGGGCGGCCAGTCGCGCAGGCGCGACACCATGGTGCTCACAACCACCTGCGCCCCCGCGCCCGTGCCCAGCGCGATGAGGTCGCCGAGATTCCGTTGGGAATGGCGATTCAGACTCTCCAGGCGCGGATCGTCGCGGCGCACCTGCTGGCTCATGAACATCGACATGCCGCCCCAGCCCAGGGCCGCTTCGGATGAGGGGCTCAATCGTTGAAGCCATTGGTCGAGCCACTGGGCGGAGCGGGCCGTCTTGAGCGCGAGACTGGCCCGGATGATGGGAAGCGGAGGCGTTTGGCGGCCAAAGACGGTGCCGGTTCCGAAGGGGCCGATGACCTCGTTATTGCCCATGTACACCAGCCAGATGTCGCCCCGCAGGCTTCGACAGTCGCGCGCGATCGGCAGGATCACATGCGAATTGATGGCTGTGAACGCGGTGTTGACGACTTCGAATTGGGTGCCCGGGGAGCGCGCGCGCAACAAGGTCTCGAGGATGCGCGAGAAACCGAACGCCGGCGCCGGATCTCCAATCGCAGCCGACTCGCC
>CAYPUR010000152.1:0-11596 GCA_964413865.1 uncultured Verrucomicrobiota bacterium | reverse complement strand
GCGGCGACACTCTGTTGCCCGGTTCCCTCCCTCCGTTCGGGCGCGGTTTTGCTTTTCTAGCCTGCGTTGTTGACTTCTCTTGAGAACTCCTGCTTCGCGGTGGCAAAAAGTGGTGAGAAACGCAGGCTAGCCGCGCATTCAACGTTTTGCGCCACCTCCTCCGAGAGGACCTACTCACGATCCCTTGCTACCGCCCCACTCAGGGCGGCGCCCAAAACTGTCCGGATGCCCCGGAACGTTGTCCGGATCGGACCGGAACTCTGTCCGGACCGTCCCGGATTGCTGTCCGGATGCCGCCGGAATCCTGTCCGGCAAACTCCGGAGCGCTGTCCGACATCGGCCGGAATCCTGTCCGGATCAAATCGGAATCGGTGTCCGAATGCCCCCGGAATACGCAGTCCCTGTAGTGATTCGCGAACCGAAGCCAGGGGTGACTTGCCACATGCCAGGCGTGATGAAGGGCGCGAGTGCCGATTGAACGGCGGCGGTTTTCGCCTCGGCGCGACGTTTGGTGGCTTCAATGTCGGCGTCTTTCTCGGCCTGAACAGTCTTTTGGGTGACGATGCGCTGGCGTTCATCCCACTCCTTGGTGGTGAGTGCGTCCATGGCGGCCTGGAGCGTTGGGGGTTGGGCGGGCGCGGCTTCGGATGCGACCTTGATTTTGTTCAAAGCGCTCTTGGCAGCGCACTTGCGATGTCAGGAGTAAGACCAGATGAGCCTGATCGCCATTTACAGGGCAATCCGTGGGATGTGCATCACCGTCACCCTCAGGCGCCCGCTGGGCACCCTCTCCCATCGGATGGCTGAAACAAGTGGCGCACCCATCAGGAGTTGAACCTGAAACCTTCTGATCCGTAGTCAGATGCTCTATCCAATTGAGCTATGGGTGCGACCTTGTGCCGGTCTAGGCACTGCACGGGAGTACTTTGCCTGGATTTGCGCCGGGAGCAAGCTCATTTGATGGCGCCACGGCCACATGCACCGGCTGCAAGTGGATGCGGTTCTGAAGTTTTAACCTGACTGTCACACAATCGACACTCGCCGGCCATCTGCGTTCGGGACAGTCCATGGAAACACGATCATGAAAACAGACTGGAAATCCATCGCGCTCGTGCTTGCACTGCTTGCCGGGGCCGGCTGGGCGCGGGCCGGGAATCTCACGGTGAAGGGTTCGGACACCCTGGTGATTCTGGCGCAGAAATGGGCTGAGGTGTACATGCAGCGGAATCCGGCCACCAAGATCCAGGTGACCGGCGGGGGAACCGGCACCGGGTTTGCCGCCCTGCAGAATCAAACCACCGAACTCTGCAATGCCTCGCGCAAGATTCGCGCCAAGGAAATCGAGGCCTGCGTGAAGGCCTTTGGCAAGCGGCCCACCGAGTACAAGGTCGCTCTCGACGGCCTGTCGATCTACGTCCACGAAAGCAATCCGATCGAGCAGTTGAGCATCGAGGACCTTGAAGGCATTTTCACGGCCAAGATCCGGAACTGGAAGGAAGTCGGCGGCACAGACCAGCCGATCGTGCTGTACAGCCGGGAGAACAGTTCCGGCACCTACGAGTTCTTCAAAGAGCACGTGCTCAAGGGCAAGGATTTTGCAGCGATCGCACAGACCCTGCAGGGCACGGCCCAGGTTCTTCAGGCTGTCGCGGGCGAGCCCAAGGGCATCGGCTACGGCGGGGCCGCCTACGGGGCGGGGGCCAAGCACATCAATGTCAGCAAGGAGAAGGGCGGGGCGGGCGTCGAACCGAGCGAGGAGAGCGTGGCTGCGGGCAGCTATCCCATCTGGCGCTACCTTTACATTTACGTGAACCCGGCCCTGGACAAGGGTGAGGTCGCCGCCTACCTGAACTGGATTCGCAGCGACGCGGGGCAAGACGTTGTCAAGGACATTGGCTACTTTCCGCTGCCGAAGCAGTTCCGCCAGTAAGACTGGGGGGCGATGCCACACCGTCAGGAATTGGGACGGCGGAGCGAAGGCTGGATGGGCCTTGAGCGGGGCTATCGCGCCCGGCCCGGCGAGTGGATCGTCGAGAAACTCATCTTCCTGGTGTCCCTGACGGCGATGGTGATGATCTTCCTGATCTTCGTGTTTGTCACCCGCGAGGCGCTTCCGATTCTCCTGGGGCGGATGTCGAGCGCCGCCGCGCTCGAGACCGCGGTGATCCCTCCGAGCCAGATGGACACCCTGAGCCCGGAAGCGCTGCGGCAGTATCTGGGACTGACGCCCGCCGAATTTGCAGGCAAGGATCGCGAGACGCTCGAACTCCTGATGGAGCTGAAGCAGGAAATCGCCGCGGAAGCTCCGGAGGACAAGGATGCGACCGTGAACACGGCCGCCTGGCGCTACCTGCTGTTTCCCCACCAATGGACCGGATACGACCATCCCGTTTCCATCTGGCAGCCCGTCTCGGCGATCCACAAGTACAACATCGTTCCTCTGATTGTGGGCAGCCTCAAGACCACGGTGGTCGCACTGCTCTTTGCGGTGCCGTTAGCCCTGGCGGCGGCCCTTTACGTGTCGCATCTCTCTTCGCCGCGGCTCAAAGAGTGGATCAAGCCTGCCATCGAGCTGCTGGCGGGCATACCCTCGGTAGTGCTCGGTTTCTTCGGGCTGATTGTCATGGCCACGTTCCTTCAAAACGTGTTCGGCTACGCGTCCCGCCTGAATGCCTTTGTGGCCGGGATCGCCCTTGGCCTGGCCTCGTTGCCGGTGATTTTCTCGATTGCCGAGGACGCCCTGACCAGCGTGCCGCGCACGTACACCGAGGCCGCCCTGGCGCTGGGATCCTCGCGGTGGCAAGCGGCGTGGCAGATCGTGCTGCCTGCCGCGGTGCCCGGCGTGTTCGCCGCGGTCGCGCTCGGCTTCGGCCGCGCGATCGGGGAGACGATGGTGGTGTTGATGGCGAGCGGCAACGCCAGCATCCTCTCCTGGAGCCTGTTCGATTCGACCCGCACAATCACGGCCACCATAGCCGCCGAATTGGCCGAGACCGTTTTTGGCGGGCATCACTACCGCATTCTGTTCCTGCTGGGGGCGGTGCTTTTCGCCGTGACGTTCCTTGCGAACCTCGCGGGCGACCTGGTCATCCAGCGTCTCAAGAAGCGGCTGGAGGGCAAACGTTCGTGAGGCGCGGCGCGGGCCATTTCGAATCCAGGCCTCACAATGCGGGATTGAACTCGAGAGTGCATGGCGGGCGACCCGGCTTCACGGCGAAGTCGTTCGACTGGGTGTCGTTCACCTGCACGGGGCTGACGGGGCTGGCGACACTGCTGATTCTGGCGATCCTGGCTGTGATCCTGGGCAACATTGCCATGCACGGCTGGCCGGCCATCTCCTGGCGCTTTGTCAGCGGGGGCACGGAGTCGGACATGTTCGATGTCACCAAGGCCGGGATATTCCCGATGGTTTTCGGCACTTCGGCGCGGGTGATTCTGATGACCCTCTTCGTGATTCCGGTGGGCGTGGTCACGGCGGTCTACCTGACCGAATACGCGCACACCACCTCGCCGATCACCCGCGTCATCCGGAGCGCGGTCAACAACCTGGCCGGCGTGCCCTCGATTGTGTTTGGACTGTTCGGACTGGGCTTTTTCATCGGCTTTGTGGGCGGCGGCATGGACGCACTCCTGCATCCGGACAATCCCAAGCCGGTGTGGGGCAAGGCGGCCCTGATCTGGGCTTCGATGACCCTGGCCGTGATGACCTTGCCAGTGGTGATCGTGGCCACGGAAGAGGCCTTGCGGGCCATCCCGTTGGGGCTGCGTGAAGCGAGCCTGGCGCTCGGGGCCACCAAGCTGCAGACAATCGTGAAGATCGTTCTTCCCAACGCCCTGCCGGGCATCATGACGGGCGGCATTCTTGCCGTGAGCCGCGCCGCCGGCGAGGTGGCGCCGATTCTATTCACCGGCGCGGCGTATTTCATGGCCGATTTGCCCAGATCACTGACGGACCAGTTCATGGACCTCGGTTACCATGTCTTCGTCCTCTCGACGCAGTCTCCCAACATCGACAAGACGCGGCCCATCCTGTATGGGACCGTGCTCGTGCTCTTGGCGTTGACCTTCGCGCTCAACTTTGTGGCGATCCTCATCCGCGCCCGCATCCGGCGTCATTTGCGGGCGGCGCACGGATAATGCCTCCTGCCTATGGCGGAACACCGCACCCCAACGATCCGCGTCGCGGCGGGCCTCCGCCAGGGGGGCGACGCGGCGTCGCCGGCCGCCGCGCCGCTCATCGGGATCGAGAGTCTCAGCCTGTATTATGGGCGCGCCAAGGCCCTGAACAACATCACGCTGAGCATTTCGGAGCGGCTGGTCACGGCATTCATCGGGCCGTCCGGGTGCGGCAAATCCACTCTGCTACGTTGTCTGAACCGGATGAACGATCTGATCGACAACGTGCGCATCGACGGGCGCGTGGCCATTCACGGGCACGATCTCTATGACGCGAAGACCGACGTGATCGAGTTGCGAAAGCGGGTGGGAATGGTCTTCCAGAAATCCAATCCATTCCCGAAGAGCATTTACGAGAACATCGCCTACGGCCTGCGGCTGCACGGGATGCGGGACCACCGGATGCTTGATGAGACGGTCGAGCGCAGCCTGCGCCAGGCGGCCCTCTGGGACGAAGTCAAAGACCGGCTCCACACCAGCGCGCTCGGCTTGTCCGGAGGCCAGCAACAGCGCGTCTGCATCGCCCGCGCCATCGCCATCCAGCCGGAGATCCTCCTCATGGACGAGCCGGCGTCCGCCCTCGATCCGCTTGCCACCGCGCGAATCGAGGATCTGATTCTCGATTTGAAGAAGGACTTCACGATCGTGATCGTCACGCACAACATGCAGCAGGCGGCTCGTATCTCCGATCACACCGCATTCTTCTACCTCGGGGAACTGATCGAGTTTGACGCGACCCGCCGCCTGTTCACCAACCCTGCCAAGAAACAGACCGAAGATTACGTCACCGGCCGTTTCGGCTAGCGAGGCGCGCCTCGCAAGGACCCTCTTGTATGGAACATTTCGAACACGAGCTGTCGGTGCTCAAACAGCGGCTCCTTGTGATGGCGAGCTACGCGGAGAACGCGGTCAACCGGGCCGTCGAGGCCTTGCGGAACCGCGACGATGTCCTGGCCCAGAAGGTCAAGGAAGACGACACCGTTCTGGACCAACTGGAGATGGAGTTGGACGAACTGGCGATCGGGCTCCTGGCCCAGGCCCCCTTGGCTTCGGATCTCCGCCTCATCACGGTGGCGATGAAGACCACACAGAACCTCGAACGGGTCGGGGATGAGGCCACAAAGATCGCCAAACGCACCCGCGAGTTGAACCAGGAACCGCCCCTGAAAACCGCGTCTGCCATCCCTCAGCTCGCCGAACGCGCCGTCCGGATGCTCCGCAACGCGCTCGACGTCTTCGTCTCGGGCAACACCGCCGCGGCCCGAGCCTTGGTCGCCGAGGACAAGGAGGTCGACGCCCTCAACAGGCAAATCCTGGCCGAGCTCGAAGCCGTCATGGCCGAGAGCCCGCAGAACATCAAGCGCTGCCTGAACCTGATGGTGGTCTCGCGCAGCCTCGAGCGGGTTGCCGACCACGCCAAGAACGTCGCGGAGGAAGCCGTCTACTTGCGCGAAGCCGTCGATATCCGGCATTCTCACCCGCCCACTGCGCCGCCCACATGACACGGCCGATGAAAGCCAAGATTCTTGTCGTCGATGACGAGCCCGATGCCCTCGAGCTTGTCGAGTTCAACCTGCGCCAGGCCGGCTACGAGGTCGCGGGCGCCGAGGACGGAGCGGAGGCGCTCGAGACGGCGCGCGCCACTCTGCCCGACCTGATCGTGCTCGATGTGATGCTTCCCGAGATGAGCGGCATCGAGGTCTGCAAGGTCCTTCGACGCGATCCCGCGACCGCCGGCATCCCGATCATCATGCTGACGGCCAAGGCGAGCGAGATTGACCGTGTGCTCGGGCTCGAACTGGGCGCGGATGATTACGTCACCAAGCCGTTCAGCCCGCGCGAACTGGTCCTGCGCGTCAAGAATGTCCTCCAGCGCCACCAACAGGAGGTTTCCCGGCCCGAGCACTTCGCCTTGGGCGACCTGGTCATCGACCTTCCCAGGCACGAAGTCCTCTGGAAGGGCAGGGCGATCGAGCTGACCGCGACCGAGTTTCGCCTGTTGACCGTTCTTGCCGAACGGGCCGGCCGGGTGCAATCCCGCGATCAACTTCTCCAGGATGTCTGGCACTATGAGAGCGTGATCGACACGCGCACCGTCGACACGCACATGCGCCGGCTGCGGGAGAAGCTCGGCCCGGCCGCCAAGCACCTCGACACCGTTCGCGGTGTCGGATATCGGTTTGTCGAATGACCTGGGCAACCGGCGCTATGGAATTGCCGCTGATCCTCCTTCTGACTGCGGCGCTGATTGCGACGCAGGTGTACTGGCATCGCAGGAGCGCGCGTGAGGGAGCGCGGGGGCGCTCCGAGCGGGACGCCCTGCGGCAACGTCTGGGGGAGACGGAGGCGCGCGCGCGGGCCGAGCAACACGCCCTTCTGAACAGCATGGTCGACGGGGTTCTCTGGCTTGATGCGAAGGGGTGCATCCGGCTCGCCAACGACGCGTGCGCCGGCCTTCTTGGCCTCGGCGGCGGCTTCGCCGGGCGTCCGCTGATCGAAGCCGTCCGCTCGCACGAACTGGCGTCGCTGGTCGAGCGTCTGGCCCGCGAGCCTGTCGTGCGCGGCTTCGAACTGAAGCTGCCGGGCGGCGAGGAGCGATGGATCGCGGTCAACGCCGCCGCCCTGCAGGATGGCGGCGAGGGATCGGGCGGTTTGATACTTGTTTTTCATGACCTGACGCGCCTCAAGCAGCTCGAACGGACCCGCCAGGAATTCGTGGCCAACGTCAGCCACGAGCTGCGGACCCCGCTCTCGTTGATCCAGGGGTTCGCCGAATCGCTGCTCGAAGGCGCCAAGAACGATCCCGCGCTCAACGAGAAGTTCCTGCGCATCATCGACCGCAACGCGCAGCGTCTGGCCCTCTTGATTGAGGATTTGCTGACCATTTCCGAGCTCGAGTCCGGCCGTTCGCAACTGAAGATCGCGCCGGTGGATCTCCAATCCCTGGTGGGCGAGGTGTTCGAGGAATTCCAACCCCAAGCCGCCGCCAAACAGACCCGGCTCGAGAGCGATTTGGCGCCGGTTGTTGTGTCGGCCGACCGCGGGCGGCTTCACCAGGTGCTTTCGAACCTCATCGACAATGCGATCAAGTACGGGCGGGTCGGCGGCGTTGTCCGCGTGGGGGCCACATCGGCGGCTGCGGACGAACTGGAAGTGCAAGTTGCCGACGACGGCCCCGGGCTGCCGCCGGAGTCTTTGAACCGTGTGTTCGAGCGGTTCTACCGGGTCGACAAGGCGCGCTCGCGCGAGCAAGGGGGAACCGGGCTGGGCCTATCGATTGTCAAGCACATCGTCCTGGCCCACGGCGGGCGTGTCTGGGTTGAGAGCGCGTTCGGCCGGGGCGCGACCTTCAAGTTGCTCCTCCGCCGCGCGCCGATGGCGGCAGGCGGGCCGGGTTGAGTTCCCGGGTCTCGATCTCACCCCAGATCCTGCAACACGAGCCGCGCGCTGATGCGGGCGGATTCGAAGATGACGGGCAACCCGCTGCCCGGATGGGTTCCGCCGCCGACCAGGTACATGCGCTCGAATTCCTCGAACCGATTGCGCGGGCGCAGGTGGAGCATCTGGCCGAGGTTGTGGGCCAGGTTGAAGGTCGCCCCGCGATAGACGCCGACATTCTGCTCCCAGTCGACCGGGGTCAGGACGCGCTCGAATCGGATGCGCTTCTCGATGTCAGGAAGCCCGAGCTTGGCCAGTTGCCGCAAGGCCACCTGGCGATACCGGTCGCGCTCCCTGGTCCAGTCCAGGTTCGGATGCTGATGGCTGACGGGCACGAGCACGTAGAGCGCGCTGTGACCGGGCGGCGCCATGGTGTCGTCGATGCGGGACGGGTTCTCGACATAGAACGAGGGGTCGTCGGTCAGGACATGGCGCTGTTCGATGTCCTCGAGATTCTGGCGGTAATTCTCCGTGATGTAGATGTTGTGGTGCTCGAGCTGGTCGCATGGGCCCTCGATGCCCAGGTAGAGCATGAACGTCGAGCACGAGAACCGCTTGCGCGCGATGGCCGCGTCGGTCCAACGCCGACGCAGCCGGTTGGGGACCAGCGTGGTCATTGCATGTGCGAAGTCGGCATTCACAACCACGGCATCGGCGCGATGCTCGCCTTGGGCGGTGCGCGCGCCGATCGCCCGCCGGCCCTCGAAGAGAATCTCCTGAACCGGTTCGCCCAGCCGGATGCGCGCGCCCAGTTCCTTGGCGACCCGCGCCATGCCACGCGTGAGTTCGCTGCAGCCGCCGGTCGGATGCCAGACGCCGTGCTCGTATTCGAGATAGGAAAGAATCGAGAACAGGCTGGGACACTGGAACGGGGACATTCCGAGGTACTTGGACTGAAAGGTGAAGGCCAGTTGCAGGCGTGGATCAGCGAAGTAGCCGGCCAGTTCGGCATGCAGCGATTTCAACGGCTTCAGATAGGGCAGCACGGCGAGGAGGCGGGTTTGCAGGAGATCGGTCCAGCTTAGGAAAGGCGACTGCAGGCACGGGGCGAACTTCTCGAGCTTCACCCGGTTGTAGTTCATGAACCGTCGGAACTGGGGGGCGTCGGCCGGCGCCAGCTTCGCAATGGCGGCGACCATGCGCTCGATATCCGATGTGCACAGCAGTTCCCCGCCGGCGCCGAAGATGAGCCGGTACTGGGGTTCGAGCTTCCGCATCGGCACCTCGCGCTTCAGGTCGCGTCCGACTTCGTCAAAAATCTCCTCGAGGATCTGCGGGTAGAGAAAGAAGGTCGGGCCCAGGTCGAATCGGTACCCCTCACCTTCGATGGGCGAGGTGCGTCCCCCAACGCGTGGCTCTTTTTCGAGGACCGTGACTTCCAAGCCGGCCTTGGCCAGCAGCATGGCGGTGGCGAGACCCCCTGGACCGGCTCCGACGATCAATACGCGTTGCGGCATGGGCAAGTGCATAGCTGAAAAGGGCGCGGCTGACAATCCCAACCGCTGAATCCGCTTGGAGAACGGGGCGTGGCGGCGTACAAGTCGGTCCGTCCTATGCCCCGTTCGATGCCAGTGATGATGCTGTGTGCTGTGCTGTTGGCGCAGGCGGATGAGCGCGCGCATCAACTGGTTGGCGCGGGGGTTGCGGAGTTCAACGCCGCCTATCAGGCCTGGGACGGCGCCCGTTTCGCGGCGGCGTCCGGCCTCTTTCGCCAGGCCGCCAGCCAGGCGCCGGCGTCCGGCGTTGCCTTGTACTGGCTGGGGACGACGGAGTTCCATCGCATGCTCCACCTTGAGACCGAGGCCTCGGCGCGCTCTCGAGAGTCCGAAGCCGACGCCGCGCGCGAGGCGGCCCTGACCGCGCTGACGCGGGCGGTCCAACTGGACGAACGGCATGCGGAGAGCCATGCATTGCTGGGCACGCTCTACGGCATGAAGATCGGCGGCAGTCTGTTGCGCGCCGCGCAGTACGGGCCGCGGGTCCAGAAGCACTGCAAGAAGGCTCTGGAACTGGGCGCGGACAATCCGCGCGTGCGCTATCTGATCGGCACCTGTCAGTTTCACGTTGCGAAGAGGCCCGCGGCGCGGCGGGAGGCGCTGGCGACGTTTCTGGAGGCCGAGAAGCTCTTTGTCCTCGAAGCGCGGCGGCCTGCGGGGCCGATCGAGCCGCGCTGGGGGCGGAGCAGTTGCCTGACGTTTATCGGGCGGACCTATGAAGCGCTCGGAGAGCGGGCGGAGGCTGAGGGCGCCTTCCGCCGGGCGCTTGACGAGCATCCGGCCAATCACTGGGCCAAGGAAGGTTTGAAACGCGTCACCGCCAACCCATGAACGAACTATGAGCAGGAAGCACGTCGCGGTCATCGGCTCCGGACTGGGCGGATTGTCGGCCGCCATTTCGCTGGCCCAGGCGGGGTACGCGGTCACGATCCACGAGAAGAACGGCCGGATTGGTGGCAAGCTCAACGTGCTCAAGGAGCGGGGTTACAGCTTCGACCTGGGCCCGTCGATTCTCACCTTGCCGCACATCTTCGAGCGGCTCTTCGAGCGCTCGGGTCGGAAGATGAGCGACTACATCCCGATCCGCCCGCTGCGCCCGCACTGGCGCAACTTTTTCGAGGACGGCACGGTGGTGGATCTGGTTCCCGAGCCGGAGGGGATGGCGGCGGAGGCGCGCAAAGTCGGCGAAGATCCGGCCAACGTGCAGCGGTTCCTGAAGTACTCGGCCGATCTTTACGACCTCGTCAACAAGGGCTATTTCGAGCAGGGGCTCGACACATCGAAGGAGTTCGCCCGCTTCTACGGGTTCTGGACGTTCGCCCAGTTCGACCTGTTGCGGACCATGCACGGCGGCGTCAAGAGGTTCCTCAAGACCCGCCACATGCAGGATGTGTTTGACTACTTCATCAAATATGTCGGCTCGTCCGCGTACCATGCGCCGGCGTTCATGAATTGCCTGCCCACCATCCAGTTTCGCTACGACCTCTGGTACGTGGACGGCGGTCTCTACGGCATCGCGCTCGGCCTCCAGCGGCTGATGGACGAGTTGGGCGTTGTCGTTCGCCTCAACAGCGAGGTGATCGAGATCCGCGTCGGAGCCGCGCCGCCGGGCGGCGCCGGACCCGCCCGGGGCGCCGGGCGCGCGCCCATGCGCGGCGGCCGGGTCGCGGGCCTTGTCACCCAGGACGGCGCCTTTCATCCGGCGGACATTGTGGTGTCGAACATGGAAGTGATTCCGGCCTACGAGACGTTGCTGCGCGAGGACGCGGCTTTTCTGCGGAGTCTCGAACGTTTCGAGCCAGCGTGCTCGGGGCTGGTGCTCGAGCTCGGCCTCGACTGTCAGTACCCGCAACTGGCGCACCACAACTTCTTCTACTCCGACCATCAGCGCGCGCACTTCCACACCGTGTTCCGCAAAAGGCAGTTGCCGCCCGATCCGACGATCTACCTCGTCGCGGCGTCGAAGACCGATCCGACCGTGGCGCCGCCCGGATGCGATTGTCTGAAGATTCTGCCGCACATTCCGTACCTGGACGATGCGCATCCGCTGGCGCGCGCGGACTATCTGGCCTTCAAGGAGCGGGTGGTGGACAAGCTCGAGCGGATGGGCCTGCGCGATCTCAGGAAGCATGTTGTCTTCGAGAATTGCTGGACGCCGCTTGACATCCGGGCCCAGTACTACTCGAACAAAGGGTCGATCTACGGGGTGGTGAGCGATCGGTTCAAGAACCTCGCGTTCAAGGCCCCCAAGCAAAGCAGCCGGTATCCCAACCTGTTCTTCGTCGGCGGCTCGGTCAATCCCGGCGGCGGCATGCCGATGGTCGTGCTCTGCGGACAGAACGTGGCGAGACAGGTGACGGCGTGGGATCGATCCGGCGCTTAGCCCGCATTTCTCACCAACTCTTGATGTCATCTGACCGGTCACCGTCACATTTCACCTGAAATGCGGGCTAATCAGAAACCCGCGCCCCAAACCGATGGACCCA
>CAYPUR010000151.1:4130-11666 GCA_964413865.1 uncultured Verrucomicrobiota bacterium | reverse complement strand
TTGTCCAGGGCCTCCACTCCGGAGAACGCCGTCAGGCTCACACGGAGTCCAGTCTCCTTGGCGAAGCCCTTCAGATACGAATGGAGGGCGGGGATCAGCCCCAGGTCGTCCAGCACCGCCGGGCGCAATTCGCGGGCGAACCGATGGACGATCCTCACCGACCTCTCGACCAGTCGTTGCGTCCGGGTGAGCTTTCGGTTGAGGCCGCTGGTATTGAATGCCGCCTCCGTTTTCAAGGTCGCCAATTGGACGTTGATGCCCGTTAGAACCTGGGCGATGACATCATGCAGTTCGCGGCTGATCCTTCGGCGCTCTTCCTCTTGGACTGAGAGAATCTGGCGGGACAGGTGGCGCAGTTGTTCCTGCAAGTCCTGCGACTCCTTGAGCAAGTGGCCGGAGTTCTGCTGGCTTTGCCGCAAGCGATCCTCGACGGCCTGGCGTCGGAGGATTTCCTTCCTCAACTTGCGGTTCGACGCAGCCAGCTCCACGGTGCGCTGTTTGAGCGCCTGGTTCACCCGATTCATGCGGTCGTTCGCTTCCCGTGCCGCGCGATGCGTTTCCTCGAGCGGGAGAATGGCCTGCTCAAAAAAAACCGCCGCCCGCTTCACTAGCCGATTTTGGACTGCTGAGCGAACTCCCGGCAAGCCTTGTCCCAGCAGGGTCTGCTCGTGAATCAGGGCCAAGTCGAGTGTCTCCAGCCCCAGAGCCAACGCCTGGCGTCCCAGCCTGACTGCGGGTGCGAGGCTTGCCCCTCGCCCCGTCTGAAGGTACCGGCACAACGCCGCCTGATAACCTCGGGACAGCCGGCTTGACTTACGACTCATAAGGGAGGCCGCATTCATGCGCGAAGCCGCTAATCGTCCGCGCGGATTGTTTCACAAGCCGTTGTGCTCTGGCGATCTCATTCTTGAGGCGGGTGCTATTGGTCCCGGCCCCCTGTTTCAGAGTCAAGAGCCGAACATTGATGGCCAACAGGAGCTGGGCGATGTCATCCCTAAGCTGGCCGCTGAGGTGTTTCCGGCTATGCTCCTGGACCAGGAGAATCCTGTGAGTCAAATCTCGCAGCTTCTTCTGCAGGCGGCGTGACTCCGCCAGGAGTTCCGCACGGTGCTTGCTGTTCTGTTTGAGGGCTGCCTCGGCTGCCCGGCGCCGCAGGATCCCCCGCTTCAAGTTCCGGGCCGAGGCGCACGATTCGACCGTGCGCCGGCGCAGCGTCTGCTCCAGTTGTTTGAGGTGGGCGTCGGACTCGCGCGCGGCGCGATGAGTTCTCTCGATGGGGACGACGGCGTCGGCGAAGAAGACACTCGCGCGGCCGATCATCCTCTCTCGGGCTTTGGATGTGCCGGCCAGCGCTATCAGGGCCGACAGGGCCCGTTGGTGAATCCTCGCCAGATCCAACGTCTCCAACCCGAGGGCCACGGCCTCACGTCCAATTCCAGCGGCACGCCGAGCAGGGGCTTTGGCGCCGGGCACCAGGTGGCGGCGCAACGCCGCTCGATAGTGCGCTGACAACTGACTGACTCCATCTTTCGCTGGTTCTTGTGAATTCACGTTTCGCAGTTCAGGCGGCCCGGAGGGTGGCAGATCCCCATCGACATCGGCTGGCGCGCCGCAGCTCACGCTCCACCAGAGCAGCGCGACTATCGGACGATTGGCGCGGTCCGGCTATGGGGTATTCACCCCATTGGCCATCGCGTCGGTCCGTCCTCGGCCATTCCGGCCATCGGTCCGGCAATGGTGAGCGCGATCACGGTTCGACTCGCCGCCGGCGTTGACCCGCTGGCGGTGGCGGAAACGATCTCGGGTTGGCCGGACGTTTCCGTGCATACCCAAGCCGGTCAACACGAGTTGCTGGTCTATGGGATGATCTGCAAGGCGCGACGGCAGATCGGACTCTTCCGCGCCCTGCTCATCATCATCGCCAACGATCCAGGCCTGATCCTCGCCAACGAACCCACGGCTGCGCTGGACAGTCATCGCGGGCGTCAGGTGATGGAGTTGTTTCGCAAAGTGGCCCACGAGCGCGTTTCGGCGGTAATCGTGGTGACGCACGACCAGCGTTCCCTGGATGTCTTCGATCGGATGCATGAGATGGAGGATGGGCGATTGAAGAGCAGGACGAAACAGCCACGTTGAAACCCCATGCTCAACGACGTTCACCGGCATGGGGCGAACACCCCATAGCGGCGGAAGGCCGCGGAGGATAGCGTGCCCGGGTGCAGACCCAGAATATCAAAGACCCCGTCTATAAAGTCATCGAAATCGCCGGCACCTCCACCAGTTCCATTGAGGACGCCGTGCACAAGGCTATTGGACGTGCGCATAAAACCGTCAAGGAACTGTCCTGGTTCCAGGTGGTCGAAACGCGTGGGACCATCCACGCGGGGAAGGTGGACCGCTGGCAGGTCATCATCAAGGTGGGTTTCTCCGTGGAGGCCTGAGCGCAGCCTGGAAGGCTGCGAGTGGCGGGCGGATCGCCTGCATCGCCCGTGTTCCACCGGCGCATGGCGCTTGACGAACGCGCAGTTCTCACCAACATCTGAACCGTTGCCAGAAGACATCTGCCAACATGGGGTCGTTCCCGCTCGAGCCCCGCGCAGCGAGGCGCGGGACAGAGGGAAGGGGACAGACGGCGACTGTTCATGAAGCCGAGGATCGCAAATGGTCTGAGGCGCGCCTCGCTCGTCCTGTGCTTGTGCGTCCCCCCATTCGCCAGCGGGCAGGAAACCGCTCTTGACTTCGCGAGGCCGGCGGCGGAGGAGGCCGTTGTTCTGCCCCAATCCGTCCCTGACCCCCTCGAACCGTTGAACCGGGTGATGTGGGCCTTCAACAAGGGGGTCATGACCCGCGTCATCAAGCCGACGAGCAAAGCCTACCGGTTCGTCGTCAGGAAACCGGTCCGAACCGGAATCGGGAATGTCGGCAGAAACCTCACTTACCCGGCACGATTGGCCAACAATCTCCTCCAAGGAAAGTGGCGTGGAGCCCGGGATGAATCCTACCGGTTTGTTTGCAACACCACCGCCGGGGTGGCCGGTTTCTTCGATGTGGCAGACAAATGGGAGATTCCGAGATCGGAGGCGGATTTTGGCCAGACACTCGGCCACTGGGGCTGGAAGCCCGGCTGTTTCCTGATGCTGCCGGTTTTTGGACCGAGCAACGAACGGGATACCCTGGGATTGGCCGCCGACGCGCTCGCCAATCCGCTGCTCTATATCGCTCCCTACGATTTCGTCGCGAGCGATCCGCTCACCTATCTCGGCCCCTACAGCTATGCCGCCTGCGCGGTCATGTATAACGATCTCACCGACACGGTGGGCGAATATGTGCGCTTCAGTCAGGCGGAAATGGATTCCTATTCCCAGATTCATTTTGCCTATTCATTCGCAAGGATGAGCCGCGTGGCGGATTTCCAGGTGAAGGGCAGCCAGGACAAGGCCTCGCTGGAAACGCTCGATTCCGCCTTCATCGCCCCCGAAAACCCTGAATTCGCAGGCTGCGGCAAGACACGATCGGTTTTAATTCCGGCAACGGGTCGGAAACTCAAGTTCACGTTTTGGCTGCAGCCGGGGAGAGCGCCCTTGGTTTACATCGTTCCCGGCTTGGGCGCTCATCGGCTGGCCCGGCCCGCCGTTGCGCTGGCCGAACTGGTCCACAGGATCGGATTCTCCGCCGTGTGCGTCAGCAGCGCGTTCAACTCCGAGTTCATGGAGCACGCTTCGACTGCGGCGATGCCGGGTCATCTGCCGGTGGAGGGTCACGACTTGCACGCCGCGCTGACGGAGATTGACCGGCGGTTGCATGCGCTGTATCCGGGTCGGTTGGGCGAGAAAGCGCTGATGGGCTATTCCATGGGCGCGTTCCATTCGCTATTCGTCGCGGCTCGCGAACAGGCGGACCCGTTGCCGTTGATCAAGTTCGACCGTTATGTCGCCCTCCACACCCCCGTCCGAATGGCGTATGGGGTCTCCAAGCTGGACGCATTCTATCGGGCGCCCCTGGAGTGGCCGTGTGCGGAGCGAACCGGCCACATTGAAAACACCTTTGCGAAGGTGGCCGCCCTCAGCAAGAGCCGAGGCACGCCGGCCAGTTCGCTGCCGTTCAGCGCCATCGAGTCCAAGTTCCTCATTGGATTGACGTTTCGACTCATACTGCGGGATGTGATCTTCAGCAGCCAGCGGCGCACTCGCCAGGGAGCCCTGCAAATCCCGGCCAGGAACCTCAGGCGCAGCCCGGTGTATGAGGAAATCCTCCAGTATTCGTACCAGGATTATTTCGAGAAACTCGTGGTTCCGTACTATCAGGCTCGGGGCGTGGACGCGCCCACAACCGAAACGCTGGAAACAGCCGGCGATTTGCGGACATATGAGGCCGGTCTGCGCGCCAATCCCAACATCCGCATCATCGTCAACCAAAACGACTTTCTCCTTGCAGACGAGGACCTCCTCTGGCTCCGCGCCACGTTTGGCCCGGAGACGCTGACCGTGTTCGAGCAAGGCGGGCACTTGGGAAATCTTTTCGATCCGGCGGTGCAAAGGTCCATTCTGGGGGCGCTCACGAACATGGAACACTCCCAGGATGCGTACAGGTTCCGCAGGTTGGATGTATCGGCTGATCGTCGAAACGCTGCCCGGTCTGCAGTTGGAAGTGGACCAACTGCGGCTGAGCCCCCGGCTGCCACGCGCCTGGAAGTCACTCAAGATTCACTACCGACACCGCGACGCCTTCTGCCACATCACGATCACCCAGCACGCCGATGATTCGGCCGGCCCGGATCTGCTCTTTCTGGACAGAGTGGAAATCCCCGGGAAAACGGTTCCGTTGGTGGACGACTGCCGGGTGCATGCCGTCGAAATGAAAGTCCGCTGACCCATGAAGCCTGCTCGCGCATGCATCCTGGCGATCCAGGGGCCTCGCCAAACATCCTGCGCACTGGATCAGCAGGTTGCAGGCCCGCTGGGCACCTTTCGGATAGGGTGAACACCCCATAGCCGAAGTTTGGCCGGCTGCGTACGGTGTATTGAAAGAGATGGCGAACGACGGGATGGGGCTCTGCGCATCATTCCCTGAGGTCAACAGCCCGCCATCAGGACCCAGAGCGCCTCTGCCGACACTGTCCTGGACGAAGCCAGGGGGCGAGCGCGTGGCCTGGCGGCAACCGAGCAGCATGCAATCATGAATGCATTGAAACGTTGGAACGAGCGCAAGGCACTCGAAACCTGGCAACAGGCCCTGGGGAGCCTGGCTAACCGTCCTTCGATTCAGTGGTCCGAGGGCCGGGAAGAACACCTGACGGTGGCCGAGCCGGCATCGCGGGTGGACCTCAGCGAGGACGACAGGCACTATGTGATCAAGGCCGAACTGCCGGAGGTAGAGCGAGAGGACTTGAAGGTCACGGCGGCAGAGGGCACGCTGACTATCTTGGGCGAACGCAGATTCCGGAACGAGGAGAAGGCTGGGACGCATCAGGGCGTCCCGCGGGCCTACGGCGGCTTTGTGCGGAACTACTCGCTCCCGGAAGATGCCGATCCGGCGAGGGTCAGCGCCGAGTTCAAAAACGGCGTGTTGACCGTGCATCTGTGCAAGACCGAGAAGGTGAAGCCGCGGTACATCCAGATCAAGGTCGCCTGAGCGGGCACATGGCGGGGGGCGAGAGGAGTCGCCGATCTTGGTGCGGAGGGGCTTGACCATCGCGGCCTTTTCAGAAAGATGAGGCTGTGCCTGATGAATCCCTCGCATTCGCTGGTTCGCATCGTTACCATCGGCGTCGAGTCCGAGGCTTATGCGGATTTGAAACGGCAACGACGCGATGCTTTTTGACCTCAAACTGATGATGATAAAGAACTATAGGCCGCCTGTGCTGAGGCGGCTGAAGCGGCGGGCAGGGGCGATCGGCGGCAGAGCCGGGTTCGTTGTCGCTTGGCACTTCGTGCTGGGCCCCACCCCCACCGCCAGCGTGGGCTTCCGATGAAACCAGAGGTCTTGATGGCTGCTCAAATGCTTCTCTTCAGCGGGCCATGGGCGTGGGCGCCTGTCGCGGTTGCCGCAAGCGCCCTGCTGGTGCTTGGCCTGCTTGTCATCTACTTCGCCCAGATTTACCTCCGCGCCCTGTTTTCCGGCGCCAAAGTCACCGTCACCGAGCTCATCGCCTTGCGCCTGCGGCGCATCCCGTTGGCTCTGGTCGTCGATAATCGGATTGCGGCCGTGCGATCGGGGGTGCCACTGAGCGTTGACGACCTTTCGACACATTACCTGGCGGGCGGTGATGTGCGGATGGTGGTGCTGGCGCTCATTGCCGCCCGAAAGGCCGGCATCCGCCTCGTCTTTGACCGTGCATGTGCGATCGACCTGGCCACCAAGGGAACCGGCAAGAGCGTGCTCGAAGCCGTGCGGACCTCGATCAATCCGCAGGTGATTGCCTGCCCCGATCCGCGCGGGGGCAACAGCACGATCGCTGGCGTGGCCAAGGACGGCATCGTGGTCAGGGCCCGGGCGCTGGTGACGGTGCGCACGAACCTGGACCGGTTCGTTGGGGGCGCAACGGAGGAAACCATCATTGCCCGGGTGGGCGAGGGCATTGTCAGCACCATCGGTTCTTCGGCTTCGTACAAGGACGTCCTGGAAAACCCTCACCGCATTTCACAAACCGTCCTCGACAAGGCGCTGGACGCCAACACCGCCTACGAGATTCTGTCCCTCGACATCGCCGATGTGGATGTGGGTGCGAACGTGGGCGCGAAACTCCAGACCGAGCAGGCGGAGACCAATAAACTCATCGCGCAAGCCCACGCCGAGATCCGCCGCGCCGCCGCCGTGGCGGTCGAGCAGGAAATGACAGCCCGCGTGGCCGAGATGCGCGCTCGTGTGGTGGAAGCCGAAGCGTCGGTCGCGCAGGCCATGGCGTGGGCGTTTCGCGCCGGCCAAATCGACACGAGGACTTGATCCCTGAGTTGGCTCAGGGAAGCCATGAGCCGCTGGCGCTGTCTCATGAAGCGAAACGCGGGTGGTCTCTCTCGCGGCGAAATCCACGGTGCATTGTGCCCGGGTGCGCCGGAAAAAGCGTTCCGCCGCCGAGCAAACCAAAAGGTGTTGCCTCGCCGGTTGAGTCCGCGTATTTTCCCGCTCGTGGCAGTTGTGGATTGCAGATCAGTCATCCTCTCCGGCAGCGAGGACATGCCGCCGAAAAGGGTGGCGATATGCCTCTCACACTTGACAGGTTTGCGGGGGCCGTGGGCCTCTGTGGGCTTTGCATAAGTGGTTAATGCGCGGTTAGCTCAGGGGTAGAGCACTTCCTTGACACGGAAACCGTGTTCCATCCTTATTGATTCTGCTGCAAGCACTTCCAGAATACTGTAACACTCGGATGTAACACTTCCTGGCGTTTTGCGCACCAATTCGCCCGGCAGTGCCGGGCGGGCCCCACGATGATGGGTGCTAGCGGAGCATCCTCAGGCAATCCAGTCGGTGGATCACCGCGACGCGCTGTGAATACTCCGCCGTCTCGCCTTGTCCGCGGCTTCGCTGCGCGCCAACGGG
>CAYPUR010000151.1:0-4120 GCA_964413865.1 uncultured Verrucomicrobiota bacterium | reverse complement strand
CGAAGGGAAGCGGTTCGACTATGAAACCACGGAGCCCCAGCGTAGGGTTCCGCGGAGATGAAACGCTCCTTTCGTTACTGGGTCGTGTTGGTCGCGGCAATCGGTGTCAACGTGGTAATCCCCGGCGAACCGCCCCACATTGCCCGCGAGGCCATCGAGTGGTGCAACATCTGGATTCCCGACGCCAACGAAACCAAACTGCCGCGAGTCCTCTTGATCGGCGATTCGATCACGGGCGGTTACGGGCCGAAAGTTGAGGAGGCGTTGAAAGGCAAGGCCTCGGTGGCCCGGTTGACGACCTCGAAGTCTATCGGCGACCCGGTGTTGCTGATGGAGGTGGCGCTCGTACTCGGCCAATGCCGTTTCGACGTGGTCCATTTCAACAACGGCCTGCACGGCTCAGGGTACAGCGAAGAGGAATACCGGCAGCAATTCCCTGGACTCGTGGCAACAATCCGCAAGTACGCTGCCGAGGCCAAGCTGATCTGGGCAACGACCACGCCCGTGCGCCAAGCCGGCACCCTGAACGTGATCGCGGAAGAAGCGAAGCGCGTTGAGTCCCGGAACAAGATCGCCGACGGGATCGTGGCCCGGGAGAAGATCGCCGTGAATGACCTGTTTGGCTTGGTCAAGGACCATCCCGAATGGTGGTCGGCGGACGGGGTGCACTTCAACGCCCAAGGCATCGCCGCCCAAAGTGTCCAGGTGGCGACCCGAATTGCTGAAGCACTGCCGTAGGCCACACGCGCCAAATTCGGTGAATCGCACTGGTCCCGGAGTTGGCGAAGGGGGGATCGACCCGGAGGCGACCTCCTCTCTTGCGACGAACGGTGTACTCAGCGTCCGCGTCGCCGACGATTTCGTCCTCGATGGCGGACAATGGGAACTGGCTGGAAGCACGGACCGGCAGCCGGTCGCCAGGATAGCGGGAGAGCCTTGTTGCTGGGCGACTTTCTCGCGAATTCCCCAACGATTTCAGTTGTTTCCAACTTCGTGCCGATTTCCTCGCTAAGGATTCGGGCCATGACAGCCGTCAAATTCACGATTGCATTCACGATGGCTCCTTTGCTTCAATACACACGGTTATGCGACTAAGGCTGCATCGTCCTTCTGTTGGAAGCGCTGTTTCCTCGGCCGAAGTCCCTGTTCCAGTTGGTACGGCTGCATTCACTTCTCCGAACGCAAGACCTTCAACGCCCAACCTCCCGTGATTCGCATATGGTGACAACGTCAGATAAATCGCCGCTTGAAGCCAATCAACACGCCGCGGCGCTTGAGACGATTGGAAGGTTCGTCGAGGCCCTCTACGATGTGGATAGCCCGTTCGAGTTTGCAACGACCTTAGTGAAGGCCACGGCACAGCATTACAGCGCCGATATCGCCACCCTGTTCAGAGTAAGCCCGTCGAAGACCGAACTGGTGGCGGAAGCGGGTTATGACCAGAAGGGGGAGTTGCTTCAGGCACGGGCACTATACAACCTTCCTTGGGACGCGACCAGCGAAAACGATATGCCAGGGGGGGGGCCTTACTGCTTGGGTGGCGGTAAACGGAAGCCCGCTCTTCATCGGGACCCCAGAGGAACTCCTCAACAAGAACATGCATCCCGCACATCGAGGTGCATGGGATCACGAGTTGCACCCTTCTGGGCCTGAAAAGACATTCGGCTGCCTTTACGCTGTGCCCCTGCGCGTAGGCCAGAAAGGAGGGAAGCTGCTCAAGCCTCGGGAGTCTGTGATAGGTGTCTACAAGATTGAACGGCGAAAGGACAACCCCAAGGGGGTGTTTACTTCGCAACAGATTCAAGAGTTCAACATGCTCGCGCGCCAATTCACACTCGTCGTCGTGCTTTACGAGCGTGCGATGTTGCGCATCCTCAGCGATGCTGGCCATGCGGTAGCCGGTCGTTTGGCTGACACAATATCACAGCTTGACATGGTCAAGGATGATGTCAAAGACCTCAGCGCAAGCAATGTCAGCGATATGCAGCGCGAGCTTACGGACTCGATTGATCGTGCTAAGGATGACGCGGGGCGAGTCTTCTCTTGGCTACGGCAGGCGCTTCAAACGTATTCCCACCCGCTGGATCGTGAGACGCGTACATTGAGGGAATTCCTCGCCGATACTCTGGCCGCCAGGACCGTTCAGCAAGCTCCAGTGGATATGTGGGTGGCCAAAGAAGACGCGAATGATCGACTCCCGCTTGTGGTTTCGCAAAGCTGGGACCTTCATACTGTTCTACTCAGTCTCATAAACAACGCCATTTCACATTCCGGCGCCCCCGATAGCGTCCGACTCACAGCGCGGATCGAGCGGAACTCGGTCTCGAGCGACGGAGCTCAGTTGCGAGCAATTGTCTTTGGCGTCGAGGATAGGGGCCGCGGCCTTTTGTCCGCTGCCGTGGAAGCTGCGCGGACGTCGGCCTCTGCCGGCAGTTCTGAACTCTGGACTGCCTCTCGCGGAACTGGGCTCCGCCGCGTTTTTCGTGTCTGCGCGTTCCGGGAATGGCAGCTCCGCCACTATGATCGAACACCCGGGACTGGTTTTGAGATTCGAGTGGCGACCGGTCGTCAGGAAATTTGAATTACACCATCCTGTTCCTATGAGCAAGACTGTTCTTGTGGTCGAAGACCGCCCCAATTGGCGAACCACCTTCTGCAGGTGGCTGGGGCGAAGAGGCTTTACCGTCACCGAGGCAACGTGCGCCAGTGAGTTTCGAAGGAAGGCCTTGCATGCTGATGTAATCGTGCTTGACATCTCTATACCCCTGGAGCCAAATGGCATAGAAGTCGGCACCGCTGGACTCGATACACTTCTGGAGCTACAAAATCAGTACCCGCAGCACCCGGCAATCTCGAATCCCATTATTCGCAGTATGTGGAGCCAGGACTTGTTTGGGCCCCGCTACCAAGCACTAATTCAGCGCGTGCCTCGAGAACGATGGTGCAGTCGCGAAGTCCCAGTTTCGGAACTGCGGGCTCTTATTGAGAAAACTCTCTCCAGTAACCAGAGGGCTTAGCCACAACTCACAACATCTTGAGAAGATGCCAAACCCACCTAATCTGCAACTGGATGAGCTTCTGTCGGAGAGCGACCTTTCTGGCCTTGCTTTCACGCTAATAGAACGCTTTTCGACCCAGTACCCTTTGGATGTCGTCCTATGCAATTTGTTCCAAACTGTGGGACGCAGTCTGATGACGTGGGCAGGCGCTGAGTGGGTCACACACGTGTTTACCAATCCACAGTTGAACATTCAAGAATGCCATATACTGCGTTGTAATAGGGACACTGATTCAATCGGGGGGTACATGCGGCTCGCGGCGCAGCCATCAATTCCTGTATACCGACCCGAAGGGGGCCTCGCACTTTGGAAACTGAGGCTGCTACGCCTGCCGAAAGACCTTGACGACCCTCTTGTAGCGGTCGGCATCCCAAGAGATGACCTCTCACGTAGGCAGGGCAGCGTCTGGGTTTCGCAAATCGATTTTGCCAACGGACTACCTCTAGGGCATTTTTGCGTTCTTTGGGCCAGTGAGGACCCACCTATTCGAGAGGAAGATCTGTGCCATCTTCAATCGGTTATGTGGCATATTGGGCAGTGCGTCGCGCGTATGTTGCTCAACCACCATGCTATTCATGCCACGACCTATCTCCCGTCGTACTGGCAGGAAGGCGCAAAACGCGCCGCCATCTTGTTCGCCGATATTCGGAACTCAACTCCACTCTTCGAGGTGGCTCGCCTTGGTGGGGAAAGACATATTCGTCGAGTCGAAGCATTACTGCAGGCGTGGCTGTGTTACGCCGCTCAGCTTATTTCGGTTTCCGGCATTGGTCAGATCCAAAGGTTCGCCGGCGACGGCTTTATGGCAACGTTTGGAGAGTATTTGATTCACCCCAACAGTCGATCCGTAGGTGCAGCAGCATGCGCACTTGCGCTGCACAGCGCCAGGTATCTTGTGGAGTCATTCAACACACTGTATAGCACGTGGTTTAGGTCTCCTTCCGTTCGTGACTTCTACAGCGACCATAATGAAGACGTAGATTTGAGCCTGGGAGTCGGAATTAACTAGAGCTTGTCCCCAAAGTGGGTGTTTTTTCAGCAAGGGTTCTGTGACGTGCTCC
>CAYPUR010000150.1:1796-11727 GCA_964413865.1 uncultured Verrucomicrobiota bacterium | reverse complement strand
TCTGAATGGGGTTCAGAAGGTCGTGAGTTCAAATCTCACCGTCCCGACCATCTTCCAAACCAAAGACTTCGCTCGTTTGAGCCAGCCCACTTCCGCTTTGGACTGTGGCTTGGTTTATGCTACTTTCTGCTTTGGGGCCGGCTTGATCCTCGCTTTTGTTGATAAGGCCGAAACTTCCAACAACGGGCACGCGCACAGGCAAAGCGCGACTGCTTGACGAGCGAGGCGGTAAAGCTGCGCCCTTTTTTTTCGCTGGAGATAATCACAGGGATCGAACACCGTGCCCTAAAGTCCTCAACACATGAATCAAGTTCCCCTCCTCCTCGGTCTTGCCGATTGCGGCAAGGGAAAGCCGCTCTGTTCCGCCCGCGTCCTCGGTCTGGCGCTCGCCGCCCTGGCCTTGCCTCTGGCGCTTGCACAGACACCAACAGTCACGCCCAATCACAGCACTTACCACCCGGATGAACCGATTACGATCGCCTTTGCGAATGGCCCGGGCAATCCGCTCGATTGGATCGGCATCTACCCCGAGGCGATCGAGCCGGGCGGACCGCCCTCGACGGCCTGGTTCTATGTCGGCGGCGCGCAGACGGCCGGCCTTGGTCTGACCGACGGGAGCGTCACATTCGCCGGGGGGCTGAACCTGCCGGGCGAGTGGAAGGTCTACCTGCTGCTCAACGACGGTTACACACGGTTGGCGGAGGGGGCTTTCAGGGTTGTCGAGGCGTGGGAACCGCTGGTCCGCGTCAGCAAGCCGGTCTACGGACTGGGCGAGCCGATCGGTGTCACCTTCACGAATGGATGGGGCAATCCAAAGGACTGGATCGGCATTTACGCTGACGGCCAGATCCCGGCCGGCGGAGTCAACGCGACGCTCTGGGCGTACGTCGATGGCACCCAGTCCGGCGTCGTCGGCCTGACCGATGGGTCGACCGCGTTCGCCTCAGGTCTGGACGCCCCCGGCAGCTACGTCGCCTATTTCCTGCTCAACGACGGTTACGACATCCTCGCCCAGGAGGCCTTTGTCGTCACGGCGTCGGCCTCTCCGCCCAAGGTGGTCGCCGTCACACCCGCCGACAATGCGGTCGACGTCGCCCCCACGCCGCTCTACAGCGCCAGGCTGAGCCACGGGTCAACCCAGGTGGACCCGGGCAGTGTCAAGCTGGCTTTGGACGGCGTGAGCGTGATTGCACAAGTCACAATCGACGGCGACCACGTGGTGGTCACCTACCAGAGCGCCACCCTGCTCGGGGCGGGCTCGAAGCACGTCTTTGCGCTGAGCTTCAGCGACAACGCAACGCCCCCCAGCCAGTTCGCCCACGAAGTCGGATTCACCGTGGTCAATTACCTCTCGATCCAACTGCCGCCCCCGCTTTTCTTCGAGAACTTCGACGCCACCCCCGAGGGCCAACTGCCCGCCGGATGGTCGGAGGTGAACTACACGGACGCGTACACCCCGGAACTGGATCCGGTGAATCTCGATTCGGCCTTCTACGCCGGCTGGAATGTGGTCAACGTGGATCGCTTCACGGGCGAATTCGTCGCCTATAGCAATCCGGACGGCCCCCAGGCCTATCGCGAGGATTACCGGCGTGTGCTGGCGGAGAACCCCCGCAATGTCGTCAACGGCGCGCTGGTCAACCCGCTGGCAACAGGCCGCATGCTCTTCGCCAATTCAGGCTACCGCCAGGGCCGCAGCCAGGTCCAGTTCCTCAACTCGCCCGACTTCAACCTGACCGGGAAGACCGGCGTTCACCTCTGCTTTCACAGCCTCTGGGAACAAAACCAGGACAGCATCGCGGCTCTCGAGTTCTCGGTCGACGGCGGCGCGAATTGGCTGCCTATCGCCTATTTCCTGGACGGCCCCAATATCGTCCGCGATGCCCAGGACGCAATCGACGCTGAGGCCACGTTCAACACGCCGGCAGACGACATCGCGGTGTATTACGATCCCAACGACGGCCTCGACAAGGGCGGCTTCTATGGGGCCTTCATCGCCGCCCCCATTGCGCCCGCCCTCGCCCCCTTCATCCAGGCGCGCGTGGACAACGACCCGCGCGAATCCAAGCGCGTCGAGCTGTTCCGCCTGCCGCAGGCCGACAACCAGGCGGCTGTGCGGTTCCGCTTCGCCCATGCAGGCTCCGACAGTTGGTATTGGGGCGTCGACGACTTCGGCCTCTACACCATCGAGCAAGTCGATCCGCCCACGATCACCACGCAACCCCAGGACCAGGCCACCTTTGCCGGCGACGCCGCGTCCTTCACCGCGGCCGCCGGCGGCATCGGCCCCTTCACATACCAGTGGCTGTTCAATGGCCAGCCGATCGAGGGCGCCGCGACGCCGACCTTGGGTATCGAGCGCACCCGGCTGTCCGATGCCGGGACCTACCACGTGCGCGTCACCAACAGCGGCGGCACCACCGACAGCCGGGCCGCCGCCCTGGTTGTGAATCCCCTGCCGGACATCGTCGCCGGCGTCTGGAACTTCGGCCCGCAGGGACTCGAGCGCGCCAGCGGCGCTGGGACACTCGAGTTCGCGGATGGTGACGGCACCGCGACTCTCACCGCCTTCGAGCAAGGCCCTCCGGCTATCGCCGGGACGGAGGGGGCGTTCATGCGTGTGCCCGCCTTCTACGACAGCGCCAACGGCTACAACCTCACCATGCCGACTCAACCCGTCCCGCCCGAAGGCTACATCAACCGCTATTCCATGGCCTGGGATATCCTCCTCCCCTGGGACGTGAACTGGATGCCCTTCTTCAATTCCTCCCCTGACGGCGGGAACGACGCCGACTTCTACGTTAGCAACACCGGCGCGCTCGGCATCGGCGCCCTCGGATACTCCGCGGACGGCCTCATCCAGCCGGACACATGGCATCGTATCGTGTTCGCCGCCAACCTCGCCGCGGGCCGCGTTACCATCTACATCGACGGCTCGCCCGTCCACGCCCGGACCGGCGCGTCGCTGGCCAACGGACGATTCGCCCTGTTCTCGAGCCTCGACGAAGGCCCGGATCTCCGCCTGTTCAACGAGGGTGACTCGAGTGGCGATTACACACACGAAGTTTTGGTGAACAGCTTCGCCTTCATCTCGCGCGAGTTGACGCCCGCGGAAGCCGCCGCCCTGGGCGGTCCCACGGCAGCCGGCATCACCCTGCCCCAGCCTGTCACACCCATCACCATCGGCCCCGCCACAATCGCCGGCGCCACAATCACGTTCTCATGGACAGGCGGCAACGGCCCGTTCCAGGTCCAGAAGAAAGGGTCGTTGTCCGCTCCCTCCTGGGACAACGTAGGCGGCCCCACCACGGCACGAGTCGTGACCGACGGGGCAACCGGCCCGGCGGCCTTCTACCGCGTCATCGAGCCCTAGCCTGCATTTCTCACCGCTTTTTGCCGCCGCGAAGCGGCAATCTTACCCTGAACCATGAATGATCATTCCCGACCCGCCGCCGGCAGCCGGCTCTACCTCGTCGTCATCTGCCTTGTCGCGGCCCTGGGCGGTCTCCTGTTCGGTTTCGACACCGCGGTGATCTCGGGGACCGTCGGGTTCTTTCAGGCGGAATTCAGCCTCTCAGCGGCCCTTAAGGGCTGGGTGGCGAGCAGCGCCCTGGTCGGCTGCTTCTGCGGCGCGCTCGCGGCGGGCGCGCTCAGCGACCGCTTCGGACGCAAGCGCGTCATGTTGCTGTCCGCCGTCTTCTTCACCGTGTCGGCCGTGTGGTGCGGATTGAGCGGGACCGCGGTGCAGCTTGTGCTGGCGCGCCTGGTCGGCGGGCTCGGCATCGGCATCGCATCGCTCATCTCACCGCTCTACATCGCCGAGGTCTCTCCGCCGCGGATCCGGGGCCGCCTCGTCGCGCTCCAGCAACTGGCCATCGTGCTCGGCATCCTCGGCGCCTTCTCCAGCAACAGCCTGATCCTGCACACGGAACTGTCGGACGCCGCCAAGTGGCGCTGGATGTTCGCCGTGGGCGCGTTTCCCGCACTGGCCTTTCTGGTCCTGATCCTGCCCGTGCCGGAAAGCCCGCGCTGGCTCTGCAAGCAGGGGCTCGACGAGGCGGCGCGCGCGGTGCTTACCCGCGTGGCCGGGACAACCGCGGCCGGGATCGAGCTGGGGCAGATTCGCGAGGCGCTCGCCCTCGATGGCGGTTCATTCTCCGATCTCCTCAAGCCGGGCCTGCGCCGCGCCCTGGCGGTCGGCGTCACCCTCGCCGTGCTCACCCAGATCACGGGAATCAACGCGATCATGTACTACGCGCCCGAGATCTTCAAACAGGCCGGCGCAGCCGCTTCCGCGGCCTACAACGACACGGTCTGGATCGGCCTGACCAACCTGGTCTTCACCCTGATCTCGATGGCGGTCGTGGATCGTCTGGGACGCAAGCCGCTTCTGCTGATCGGATCTGTCTGCATGGGGTTGGCCCTGGCGGGCGTCGGCTACGCCTTCCACACACACGCGAGCGGACACGCGTTGCTCCTCGGTGTGCTGGTCTACGTCGCCAGCTTCGCTCTCTCGATGGGCGTGGTGGGCTGGGTGGTCATTTCGGAGATCTACCCCACCCGCACTCGAGGCCGCGCGATGGCCGTGGCCACCAGCGCGGTCTGGGCCGCCTGCTACCTCGTCTCGCAGACCTTCCCCATCCTGGTCGAGCGCATCGGCAGCGCCGCGACCTTCTGGGCTTACGGCAGCATGTGTGTGGTCGCGATTGTCTTCGTCGCGCGCTTCGTCCCCGAAACCAAAGGCCGCAGCCTCGAGGAGATTGAACGGTCGTGGTGAGGGGCGATCCCCTCGGGTTCTGGCGAGGCGCGCCTCACCCGCACATTTTCCACTCCGCCAGCGCACAGGGCGGCCAGATTCCGCAAGAGGACTGCTGTTCGGGTTAGACCAATCGCCACCATCAGCATCAGGAACCGGCGCCACGTCCTATCGTCGGCGCAGGCTGCGCCTGCCCGCGCGTGGCGCGTCCGAACAACCGCCCCTCCGGATCGAACCAGAGACGATCCAGGCAGAGAAAGCGATTCCACTCGACCCGGTCATTCGCCTTCTGATGGTACACATGCCACCATTGGCCGGCGTCATCCTGGATCGCGCAGCCGTGCCCGGGGCCGAAGAGACCCTCCGAACGTTGAACAATCGGGTTGTGCGGCGCCCGGGTGAACGGCCCCAGGGGACTGTCCGCGACCGCGTAGCCGACCGCGTAGTTCGGAGTGTCCGCGCCGGATCCGCTGTACATCAGGTAGTACCGCCCCGCATGCTTGATCATCCAGGGGCCCTCCGTCACATGCCCGCTGCGCTTCTCCCACTCCGACTCCGGACGCAGCAGAGGCCTGGGCGCGCCGGAAGGCTCAGTCGGACTGCTCATCGCCTGGACTGAAATGCGGAATCCGGGCAATTGCACGTAGTAGAGAAAGAGCCGCCCGTCTTCATCACGGAACATGTGGGCGTCGATCGCCTGGTCGAAAAACTTGCGCCGCATGGTGAACGGCCCGAGCGGATTGTCCGCGTCGGCCACGCCCACGGTCTGGTCCGCTGTGTAGTAGAGATAGAAACGTCCCGATGCCGGGTCGCGCCAGACGTCGGGGGCCCAGATATGCGGTTGCCCCGGACGAAACACAACCGGCCCCCTCTCCCAATCCACCAGATTGGTCGAGGTGAACGCACGCGTGCCGTTGTCCCCGTCGACCTCGCCCGTCGCGTACAGATAGAAGATGCCGCCGTGGCGAATCACGGCAGGATCGGCAAGGTTGCCGGGCGTGAGCGGATTCTGAAAAGTCCGCTGCGATTCCGCCGCGCGGACCGCAAGAGATCCGTTCGAGGCGAAGCAACAGCCGATCCAAATCAGGATCGCCAGGCTCTCGATGAGCGACAAACCGAAGGCCAATGGACGTTTCATGGACCGCACTCTACCCCAATAGGCCCCCCGGCGTCGATAGGAGGCGCGCCGGCCCCAACTCCGGTCTCAGAGTCGGATGGGCGTGCCGAGGGTCCGCCACTCGCACTTCAACGCCGGTTCTTCGCCTGCGCCAAACCGGCACTCGATCCGAATGGCGCTCTTGCCGGGACCAACACGCAGCCGGTCCGCCGCCACAGCCACCGCGCCCAATCGTTTCCAGTGCCGATCGTACAGAACAGCCGCATCGCCGCCCCTGTATTCGAGGATCTGACCGGCCTGGATCGGATCGGTGAGAACGAGCGCATCCGTTCCTTCGATTTCAATCGTCACTCCGGCCGCCTCGGTCTTGCCGCTCGCCTGCACAATGAACTGCAAGCTCTGCCCCTCATGCGGATTGTCCAATGTGCTCGCCAGCGATGTCGGCTGGCCCGGCTGTTCCCGGCGCGTATGCGCCAGCTTCATCGAGTGAACGGGCGTCAACTGCCGCGCGTTCGCCCCGTGCGCCTCGAGTTCGAACTCCCGCGCGATGTCCTGCAGCGCCGGTTTGAGTTCCTCGGGAAAGACCCCGGCCAGACGCGCCGTCTCCCACTGCTTGATGGCTTCGAGGATGCGCTCGCCCAGGCCGTTCTGGCGCACCGTTCCCGGGCTGGTCACCAGGCAGAACCCGGCGTCAAACCCGGCCGCGCGCGCCAGCAGCCACTCGGCGTCCTCGAGGCTGGTCTCGGCGCCCATCTGGAACCAGCCGAGCATACGCGGCATCAGGTTCCGCGCGTAGTAGCGCTGGTTCTTGAGCCGGTACTGCGTCTGGCTCTCCCGAAACCCGGCGTACCACGGCTCACCCCAGTTCATCCGCGTGTAGATGTGCCAATTGAAATGGCCCGGATTGCTGGCGTCGTTGATGACGCGTCCCTGCAATCCCGATGACAGCCGGTCGTACCAGGCCCTGGTGAAGAGCGTCCGCCCGTACTGGCCCATCCCCGTCGACCAATTCCCCTCGAGCCCGTCAAACGAAACCTGGAGCAGACCGGTCTGATTGAACAGATCCGCCAACCGCTCCGCCACCTCCCGCGACAAGGCGGCGTCGGTCAGAAACACGCGGTAGCCATGATCCATCAGCTTCCCGATCCGGCTTCCGGCAGCGTGAGCCGACGCCTTTGTTCCCCAGG
Organism: uncultured Verrucomicrobiota bacterium; assembly: GCA_964413865.1. GTDB lineage: Bacteria > Verrucomicrobiota > Verrucomicrobiia > Limisphaerales > J093 > MWFF01. The sequence continues at coordinate 4,667 of CAYPUR010000150.1, read as the reverse complement.
CGCCTCGCTGACAATCGACCAGCCGCCGTGGAGCATTTGTCGACACCCCGCCGTACCGGATCAGTTCCTGGCCGATCATCACGGTCTTGAGCGTGTTGTTGCGCATCTGGTCAAACCAGACAAGATCCTCGACAGCGATCTCCTTGTCCTCGACGCCAATCGCAACCGTCAGGAACGACGTCCCGACCCGCGCGAGGCGCTCGTCGGGCACGGGCGTTACGTAAGGGTCGTTCGGCGTGATGAAATTGGACAGGGTGTGCACACCGAGGCTGACGCCCTGCTCACGCGCGCGATCAACACAGCGTTTCATGCTTTGCCAGCCGCCCGGAAACTGGTTGGTGTGGAGTTCGAAATGGCCCCAAGTCCGGAACGGCCCCCCATGGTAGAGGTATCGCAGGCCCGCCTTTCGCGTCAGTTCCAGCGCCTGATTCAGTGTCTCTTCGCCGAAATCGACAATGAGATAGGACGCCGTCGCCGCAGGCGAACGCTTGCCCCAGACGCCGTCGATGACCGGATGCGGCAATCCCTCGTCCAACTCGATCCGCTCGATCGTCGCCAATGCATCCGTCGTGGGACAACCGAACAGCGCAATCCGGCTGCCAATCACCCCGCCATCGTCATACGCCGGAGCCACGTAGCGGCTGTGGCCCCAGTTCTCGATCACCCTCTCGATGCGCCGGTCGCGGCAGAACGCCTGCAAAACACTGCCGAACGCAGTCGGTTTGGCCGTGTCGCCCCGAAACAGGTCCTTGTCGCGATGCTCCGCGGCGATGTCGCTGAAGTCGGCCCCTGCAAAGAGATCGTACATCGGCATGACATCGTCCTCGGAGTTCGGATAGCCGCCCAGTGTCTTGATGTTCAATGACTGGATGCCAAGCGCATACCGCGGATTGCGCACCACGCCGACGGTTTCGCCCACCACGGCGCCGATGGTTGTCGGGTAAGGTCCCCACAACACCAGCTCGACGCGATCGGCGGACTCGATCGCCACCAACTCGAACGCCACATGCGTCGGGCGGCTCCTGGTCTGCAAGGTGGCCGTCATGCCCGCCGCTTCGTACCGCAACGTCATCCGGCCCGACGAAGCATCCCATTTCATGGTGTCGGGCATGGCAAGAACCCCTGCCACACGAACTTGCAGCAGGGGCGCCGGCTGCCCGGCGGCGAGATAATTCGTCCCCGACGCGCGATCGGTGAGAGCAATCACCCAACCCCGATCGTCCAGAGACAACGCCAGGTGGTCGGTCTGCAGTCGAACCGGCTCGGCGGCGGCAAGACCAAGCTCGAGCAGAGTCGCCAAGACCACACAGAGAAAAGGAGCGATCTTCATGTGCCAGGGAGCCTGAGCGTTCGCCGCCTCTTCGCCAAGCTTGCACCGACAGCGCACAACGCCTGTCCCCGGTCGGTTCGCGCATTGCTGCGCCCTCCCGCAAACCGGTCCCTGCCCGAGCGGTCTTAAACCAATCGCCTTGGAATGAACGGGTCAGTTCTTGATATTGGCATATCGCAACGACGAACACACATCTCGGGCATCATGGCGCGCGAGCCGCCAATCGAGTCTGCTGATGCCGACGCCGGCGCACTCGCGCTCTGGTCCAACCCGCAACGCAACCACCGAAGTGCGCGCCAGGATCCCGGTCGCATCGAGGCAACGGTTCCCTCCGCGTGATGTCAGCGATACAGGCCTGGATCGATGACGTAAAGGCCCCGAAACCCCTCGTGCGTCGAGTCGAAACGCTCCGCCCGTCCCGCAGCCGCCGCGGATCGTTCTGGCCCTGTGCCACAAACAACGGTTTCCGTATCTTCGCGGCGTGGGCGGTCGGCGAAATCCTGCCGAGGAACTCCGCCATCTTCGGATCCCGTTCGTCCCCGTATTCCACGCGTCGGAGATCGCGCCGGTGGTCCTGCGTGTTCTCGAGAAAGGTGAGGAAATTCGAGCTGCCCACCGCATCGGCGCCGCATCGGAGCAGGTCGCCGAAGTGGATCATCGACGCCAAAACCATGTAGCCGCCATAGCTCCCGCCCATCACCGCGATCCGGGCCCCGTCGCACTGGTTGTCCTGCCGGACCCACTCGATGATCGCGCCGATGTCTCTCACCGAATCCGGACGGAAGACAAAGGCCGAGATCTTGAGCCCGTCGAAGCTCTTCATGCGGACCAACTCCGGCTCGACGAACGAGTCGAGATTCAGGCCGCCTGTCTCGCTCTCGGTCCAGCGCGCCACCTGCCCGGTCGCGATGTCGAGCGCATACGCGTCGCTCGGCGATCGGGCCGAGCTGATAGTGCAAGCCAGGTGTCGGCCGTTCGAGTGCCAGGCCAATCCATCGCGCTCCAGCCCCCGCCCGACAGTTCGATCAGGCGCCGGTCGCTCTTCGGGTCCGACGGATCGATCACGTACAAATCGGTGACCTTGCCGTTGCGGCGCGTCGAGGTGTACGCCAGCCATTTCCCCGAGTCCGACCAGAACGCGCGGCACTCTCAACCATTCAGGTCCATGGCACAGAGAGCACAACCGCCCCCGACCCGCCTCAGCAGAACTGTTCCAGGTGCCGCGCAGCGAGGATGAAGCCCTGTTCGCGCCCCAGAGCGCTGTCCTCGTGCTCGATGCTCAGGACGCCCTTGTAACCGGCCATGCGCAGGTGATTGATGTACTCACCCCAATGGATGCTGCCCGATCCGGGGATCACGTAGCGCCACCAACCGCGCCCGTAAATGCCGACGCGTGCCCGCGCCTCGGCGTCAACAAGCGTGTCCTTGGCGTGCGTGTGGAAGATGCGCGGGCCGAACATGCGCACCGGCTGGAGGTGGTTGCATTCCTGATGAACCAGGTGCGACGGATCATAGTTGAGGCCGAAATGGTCGTCCTTGAT
>CAYPUR010000150.1:0-1786 GCA_964413865.1 uncultured Verrucomicrobiota bacterium | reverse complement strand
CTCGAACAGACACTCGAAGGTGTCAATGCCCTGGAGACAGGTCTCGTACCAGTTCTCGATGGCGATCCAGATGCCTTTCTCCTTCGCATAGGAAATGATCGGAGCATACACCTTCGCGACGACCTGCCTGATCTGCTCGATTCGCCCCATGTTCGGCAGCGGCATGCCCGTCTGCATGCAAAGCGTCGGCACACCCAACAACACCGCCGCGTCAACCATCTTGCGGGCATGGCGCTGAAACGCCTCGCTGCCTCCCGGCTCGCACGCATTGCCGAAACTGGCCAGACCGCTGATCTCGAGCTTGCGCTCGGCCAGCATCCGCTTGACGTCGTCCGCCTTGGAGGCATCGAAGGTCACGGGATCGATGTGCTTGCTGCCGGGATCGGCAACCACCTCGAGACACCGAATGCCCGCGTCCCGAGCAAAATCCAGGACCTCGACAAGCGGTTTCTCGCCAAACGGAGCGGTCAACATCCCGACCCGCAACCCCTGCGGCTTTGCGCCCGATTCGGTTGCGGCCGCAACCGTCCGGCCCGCCGTCTCGCCCAGCACCACCCCAATGGCGCCGGCAGTCGAACCAAGAAACCCTCTGCGCGTAACAGTCTGCATAGTCGATTGGATTTGAATTCAGAATTCAGTTTAAACGCTCCGCCCATGACAACCATTCGCCATGGGCCCTGCGTCGCGTTTGTGCGCGCCAGTGTTGTCTCGCAGCCGACGGTCAGCAAGCCCATTCCCGCCGACCCAAATGCTCCCCTGGCCCGAGTTTGAGACTCCGCGCAGCTCTACGAAACATCCGGGCTAACCGCACCGATCTCGCTTCGTGGACAATCCCGCCGCCGCGGGATCGTCCCACCGATCTTTGATTTCGGCCGCACCGCTTGATGTCCTTCGAGTCCTTCGAGTCCCTCGTGTGCCCAAGGTAATTCCGCTTGTCAGCGTCTGCGGACCGGACGTAATTTCGAAGTGTGTTTGTTGGCACTGGCATTTCCCCAGACTGGATGGTCGCGCACAGCCGAATGCCGCACCCGATCTCCCACGCGCATTAACCTGTTGAATGTCAACGCTCTCCATGATCGAACTCATACAACTCCCCTACAGCCCGTTCTGCCTCGTCCAAAGCCGCATCCTCGACTACGCGCGCGCCCCCTTTCGGGCCGTCAACGTCCCCAACGGCGACCGGTCGCTGGTCTGGCGCCTGACCAAGCAGCGCTACTACCAGGTGCCGATCGTCCGAGACGGACGCTCGGTTGTGTTCGAGACGGATGCCGATTCGCAAGTCATTGCGAAGTATCTCGATGCCAAGCTGGGGCTGGGGTTGTTCCCGCGCGAATGGGACGGCACGCAGAGTGTGCTCTGGCGCTACTTCGAAAACGAAATCGAGCCAATCGGATTCAAACTCAACGACATCTATTACCGGGAAAACTTGCCCAGGGCTCAATGGCTCGATTTCATCCGGCACAAGGAGCGCAGATTCGGGCCTGGCTGCTTAAGCCAATGGCGAGCTCAGCAGCAGGAACTCCTCGCCCAGCTCGAAAGACGGCTCTGCCCGTGCGAGCAAATGCTCTATCATCGTTCCTTCCTGCTCGGCGACCGCCCGCTGTTCGTCGATTTCGACCTGTACGGCATGCTGGCGAATTTCCTCTATTCCGGTCATCACCGTCTGCCCTCGAAACTGGACCGCCTCGCCGATTGGTACGCCCGCATCCAGAAGCTTCGTTTCAAGCCCGCCTAGTGTGGTGTCTCACAATTGGCTGGTGCTTCGCCGCACGGGTTTTTCGCCTCC
>CAYPUR010000149.1:0-11761 GCA_964413865.1 uncultured Verrucomicrobiota bacterium | reverse complement strand
ATTTTCTGTCGCCAAATCCATTGCTCGGACGTCAGTTTTGACCTGAGTAGTTACGGTGAAACACTTCCTGGGTGAGGAACGCCAGCGGGCTGCCGCCGCCAAAAGGGGCGGAGGTCAGGCCCCGCTTTCCCTCGACGCCGCGCCGGGTACCGATACGACCAGCGAGCTGCAGATCGCGGATCCCGCGGCTTCGGTTCCAGACACCTGGTTTGATCGTCAATGGGCAACAACTGTCGTGGACCGGGCGGTGGCTGCTTTGGGTGCGGAGGCTGAGGCGGAGGGTAAGGGCAGGCGATTCTGCGTGCTTAAGCCCTGGTTGCTGGGCGAAGTGCCCTCGCTTTCCCAAGCCGAGGCCGCCGGCGAACTCGACCTCAGCGAGGGCGCGGTGAAGGTGGCGGTCCATCGACTGCGGAAACGGTTCCGCGAAGTCGTCCGGGCCCAGATTGCCCAGACGGTGGACGAACCCGCCCAGGTGCAGGAGGAATTGCGCTACTTGGTGGACGTTCTCGCACACTCTCCGCCGGTTTCCGGCCCGGCTCACTCCCGCGCCCCGAGCTCCTGAATAGCTGGAGTGTCCGGCTCCTCCGGCTGGTCTCGGCGGAGCTTCGGCAGCGCTGAGGCCTCCCTCCACCCGCTATCGGTCGGTCGGAGAGACCGTCACCGAATTGTAACCGTCCAATGGAGCGTGGCAGGTGCTCTATAGGTGTTTGCCGGTATGTGGATAATGGCTCAGGAGCCGGTCCGATCATGCCGTAAAGAAGCAGTCCGGGAAGCGAAGTCAGATCAAGCTTGCCCACACTATGAAGCAGAATCCGCCCCATCGAGCCTGCATGGCCGCACGGGAAGCCCTCCACTTCCACAAGGCCGCCTCGGAACGGGATCGCAGGAGCATCCCCAACTGCGTGGCGGCGATCGCCGCAGCCTTGCTCCTTCTGGGCTGCGGCCGGGGCACCTCGACAACCGGGACATTCTCGGCGGAGTACCGCGCCAGCCAAATCGCCTGTTGGGTGTCCTCGATCAGGATCTTGCCGGGTTGGACCCGCGGCAAAGAGCGGTGGGAGAATACGGCTAAAATCGTAACCAAAGTGGCCAGCGCCATCCAATGGCTCCTCTCATCCGAGCAAGGCTGGGTGACCGGGCATGTGATGGCTGTGGATGGCGGGGTGAGTTCCCTGCAGTCGCGAATGGCCTCCAATCCGCGATCGCGATATCATAGCGCCCGTGAACTCTCATCCTAGAGCTCGCCCGCGTCACCTGGTGCTGGTTCTCGGCGACCAGTTGAATCAGGACTCGGCCGCCTTCGACGGCTTCGACCCGGGGCGCGATGCGGTGTGGATGGCGGAAGTCGCCGAGGAAAGCACCCGTGTGTGGTCGCACAAGGCGCGCATTGCGATGTTCTTGAGCGCCATGCGGCATTTCCGCGATGCGCTCCGCAGCCGGGGTGTAACGGTTCACTACCGCCAACTCAATGACGCCGCGAACAGCGGCAACTTCCGAGGCGAGTTGACCGCCACGACCAGCCGCCTCTGTCCGCAACGCCTGATCTGGGTCGAGCCGGGCGAATGGCGCGTGCAGACGTGCCTCGAAAGCACCGCGCGCGCGCTGGGCGTGGATTTCGAGGTCCGATCCGACCGGCGTTTCTTTTGTTCGCGCGAGGAGTTCGCCCGCCACGCGGCGGGCCGGAAGCAACCGCGGATGGAGTTTTTTTACCGCGACTTGCGGCGCAAGCATCGCGTGCTGATGGATGGCGACGAACCCTCAGGTGGCAGGTGGAACTTCGATGTGGAGAACCGGGAGGCCTTCGGCAAGAACGGTCCGGACACCCTACGCCCGTCGCCACGGCGCCTCGAGCCCGATGCGGTCACGCGCGAAGTGATTGAGCTGGTGAACAGGAAGTTCGCCAAGCATCCCGGCACACTCGACGACTTCGACTGGCCGGTCACAAAGGCAGATGCGCAACTGGCACTGCAAGACTTCATCAAACACCGGCTGGCGGAGTTCGGTCGCTGGCAGGACGCGATGTGGACCAACGAACCCTGGCTCCTCCACTCGCGGCTCAGCGCGGCCATGAACCTGAAACTTCTCGACCCGTGTTGCGCTATCGCCGCCGCTGAAAAGGCTTGGCGCAGCGGACGCGCACCGCTCGCCGCCGTGGAGGGATTCATCCGGCAGATCCTCGGCTGGCGCGAATACGTGCGCGGCATCTACTGGCTGCACATGCCTGGCTATCTGGAGCGCAACGCTCTCGACGCCCAGCATCCGCTGCCTGCTTTCTATTGGACCGGTGACACCGATATGGCGTGCCTGCGCGATGCCATCGGCCAGACGCTGCGTTATGGTTACGCGCATCACATCCAGCGGCTGATGGTGACGGGCTTGTTCGCTCTGCTGCTGGGCGTGAAGCCCCAGGCGGTGCACGAATGGTATCTGGCGATGTATGTGGACGCGGTCGAGTGGGTGGAATTGCCGAACACGCTGGGCATGTCGCAATACGCCGATGGCGGTCTCATGGCCAGCAAGCCCTACATCGCCAGCGGCAAATACATTCAGCGCATGAGCAACTATTGCGAGGGTTGCCGTTACGATCCCGCGCAACGGACCGGACCGAAGGCATGTCCTTTCACGACTCTTTACTGGGACTTCCTTTTCCGCCACGAAATCGTGCTCGCCAAGAACCCGCGCACGGTCATGCAGGTGCGCAACGCCGCCCGCCTTCCTCCCGCTCGACGCCGCGAAATCACGGACCACGCCGCCCGCCTTCGCGCTGCCTTCGCCGCCGCCACATGAGCCTGCGCATCGCCATGATCGGAGCTGGCATGGCTGGTGTCAGCGCGGGCCGCCTGCTCGCGGATCGAGGCCACGACGTCACACTGCTGGAAAAGTCGCGTGGCTGCGGCGGACGCTGCGCCACCAAACGCTGGGCAGGCCACACCGTGGATCACGGCGCACAGTATTTCACCATGCGGCATCCGGAGTTCTCCGCCACCGTGCAGCAAGCCTGCGGCGAGGCGGTCTGCCGCATCACCGCGCCGGTGCTGGATGAACACGGCGCGCCGCTGCCGCGCTGAATATCCTTCAGTCTCAGTCGAATCACTGACACCATACCCAGTATGAAAGACACGACAGACCTCACCGGGAAAAAGGCCCCTGCATTCAAAGCCCCTGTCATCGGCGGCAGCTACGAAGAAGGCGCGACCGTCTCCCTCACTGATCTGAAGGGGCAGACGGTGGTGCTCTACTTCTACCCGAAGGACAACACACCGGGCTGCACCGCACAAGCCTGCGCCCTGCGCGACGGATGGAGCCGCATCCAGAAAAGAGCCGCTGTCTTCGGGGTCAGTGTGGACCCGCTGAAGAGCCACGCCAAGTTCATCAAGAAACACAGCTTGCCCTTTCCGCTCATCAGTGATGAAACGAAGGAGATCGTGCAGGCCTACGGCGTATGGCTGGAGAAATCCATGTATGGCAAGAAATACATGGGCACGGAGCGCAGCACCGTCATCATTGGCCCGGACGGCAAGGTGAAAGCCGTGCTTCGCAAAGTGCAGCCTGCGGAGCATCTGGACCTCGTGCTGGAAGCGCTGGCTTGAGCCGCGCCCGCTCACGGACGTGCAGCGCAAACCAACCATGACGACCACCATGAACGAATCTCGCTTATCTCACTTGCTCTCCCCCTATGATCTGCGTGGACTGGCCTTACGCAATCGCGTGGTCATGGCGCCGCTCACGCGCGCCCGCGCCGGACGCGAGCGTCTGCCGAACGACCTGATGGCCGAATACTACATGCAGCGCGCCTCGGCCGGGCTGATCATCACCGAAGCCACGGTCATCTCCGAGCAGGGCTGCGGCTGGGTGGATTCTCCGGGCATTTACAGCGACGCGCAGGTGGTGGGCTGGCAGAAGACCACCACCGCGCTCCACGCCAAAGGCACGCCGGTGTTCGTCCAACTCTGGCACTGCGGTCGCGCCTCGCACAGCAGCTTTCACGGCGGCCAACCGGCCGTGTCGGCCTCGGCCATCAAGCTCAACGGCGACTACATCCACACCCCGCTGGGCAAGCAACCTTACGAAACGCCCCGCGCCCTGGAGACCGCGGAAGTCGCCACTGTCGTGGAGGATTATCGGCGGGCGGCCGAGAGGACGAAGGCGGCGGGTTTCGACGGTGTGGAAATTCACGCGGCCAACGGCTACCTGATTGACCAGTTCCTTCAGTCGCGGACGAACCACCGGACGGATCGGTACGGCGGCAGCCTGGAAAACCGCTTCCGTTTCTTGAAGGAAATCGTTGAGGCTGTCGTCAGCATCCTGCCTGCCAACCGCGTGGGCGTGCGCCTGTCGCCCAACGGAAACTTCAACGACATGGGCTCGCCGGATTACCGCGAGACCTTCACGTACGTCGCCAGACAACTCAACGCCTATGGACTTGCTTACCTGCACGTCGTGGACGGCTTAGCCTTCGGTTTCCACGAACTGGGCCAGCCGATGACGTTGTCGGAATTTCGCGCCGTGTTCAAAGGACCGCTGATGGGCTGTTGCGGTTATACGCAGGAAACGGCCGAAGCCGCCATCGCTTCCGGCCAGGCCGACCTCATCGCCTTTGGCCGGCCTTACCTCAGCAATCCGGACCTGGTGGAACGCTTCGCCCACGACTGGGAATTGAACCCGCCGGCGGACATGAAAGTCTGGTCGGCGCCGACCGCTGCAGGTTACACGGATTTCCCCTTCCATCCATTTCACGCCTTCGCGTAAAGCTCGCTGCCCTTCTCGGTGAACTCGCGGGACCTTTCTTCCATCCCTTTCTTTAGCGCCGCTTCCTCGGCGGGGCCTTGTTTGGCGGCGTGTTTCCGCAAGTCCTCCGCCACGGCTGGGCGTCCTTGCCGGAAAACAATTCCGGCTTCTTTACGAAGCCGTAGCCTTCTAAAGCCAACGCTCGGTCCTGGATCGTGCGACGGCGGTTAGGAAAGCAAAACCGGGGCGGGCGTGAAAGATGGAGACATGCAGCGCACTGTTCCCTTGGGGATTGTGTCTCCCGAGATCGTGGTCATCCCCCGGCGAAAACGGGGCGGAACCCGGCGTCGGCGAGGATACGCGCGACCGTTTCACGCTGATCGTCCTGGATTTCGATGCGCCCTTCTTTGACCGTGCCGCCCGTGCCGCAGGCCTTGCGGAGGCGTTGGGCGAGTTGTTCCTTCTCCGGCAAGCCGATGCCGACGAAGGCGCTGACGACGGTGACTGTCTTGCCGCCGCGCCCGGCTTTCTGGCGGCGGATTTCGACGCGACCGCGCGATTTGGGTTTGGGGGCGGGAGCGGCGGGCGAGTTGCTTGGCGGTTTGGGGCCTTGTGGCAGGCCCGCGGACTCAAGGTCTTCGAACGGGTTATGTCCGAAGGGGCGGTCGGGCCCTGGCGTGTCGGGGTGCGCGCTCACATGATGCCGTTAGCATCCTTGGATGCGGGAAGCCCGGGCGGGCGCGGGGCTCAACTCTCGAGGAAGGCGGTGTGGACGGCGCGCATGGCCTGTTCGCCCTTGGCGAGGTCGAGGACCACCGAGACCTTGATCTCGCTGGTGGAGATCATATCGATGTTGATTCCCTCGGCGGCGAGGGTTTCGAACATGCGGGCGGCGACGCCGGAATGGCTGCGCATGCCGACGCCGACGATGGAGAGCTTGGCGACGCCCTCGTTGGGGACGACCTGTCTGAAGCCGATTTCCTTCTTGAGGCCGTCGATGACTTTCTGCGACTTGAGCAGATCGGGTTTGTCGATCGTAAACGACAGATCCGTCGTGGGGCTTGCGGCGCTGTGGCTGATATTCTGAACGATCATGTCGACATTGATCGCGGCGTCGGCAAGGGCCTTGAAGACGCGCGAGGCCATGCCGGGGCGATCGGGCACGCCGATGAGGGTGATCTTGGCCTGGTTTTTGTCGAGAGAAACGCCGCGGATGACGACGTCCTCCATGCTCTTGTTTTCTTCTTTCACAATGGTGCCTGGTTTGTCGCTCAGACTCGAACGGACCTCGAAGATGACCGAGAATTTCTTGGCGAACTCGACCGAGCGGAGCTGCATGACCTTGGCGCCGGCGCCGGCCAGTTCGAGCAGTTCGTCGTAGGCGATCTGATCGAGCTTGCGGGCGCCCGGGACGATCCTGGGATCTGCGGTGTAGATGCCTTCGACGTCGGTGTAGATCTGGCACAGATCGGCCCGCAAGGCCGCCGCCAGCGCAATCGCGGTCAGATCCGAGCCGCCGCGTCCCAGCGTGGTGATTTGGCCTTCGGGGGTCTGGCCTTGGAAGCCGGCGACGATGACGACGTAGCCGCTATCGAGCCACGCATGGACCTGTTTGGGGGTGATGTTGCGGATCTTGGCCTTGGTGTGCACGCCGTCGGTGACGATGCCGGCCTGGGCGCCGGTGAGAGACACGGCGGGGACACCCAGGGCCTGGAGCGCCATGGCGGCCAGCGCGATGGTCGTCTGCTCGCCGGTCGCCAGGAGCATGTCCATTTCCCGCTCGCTGGGGAGGGGCATGATTTGCCTGGCCAGCTTGATCAGGTTGTCAGTGACTCCGCTCATGGCGGAGACGACCACCACCAAACGGTCTCCGCGGGCGCGGTACCGCGCGACGCGTGAGGCCACGTTCTTGATTCGGTCGGGACTGCCGACCGACGTGCCGCCATACTTTTGGACGATCAGGGCCATGAATTTGCCGGTTCGGCGCATTGGTTTTGGGGCTGCCGCCTCCGCGCGCCGCGCCGATGAGGCGGGGAAGATAGACAGAGCGATGGGGTTTGCCTAGCCTGAAGATTCGAGAATCGGGTTTTTACATCGGCCGTGCGGGATGGTACACATCCGGGCGTGTCATGCGACCGAACACCGCGATCCGGCGGCGGGGGCGCCTCCTTGGGGCACCGAACCGCACGCCGCCGGGGCGCATCGGAAGGCGGGGCGGCATGTGCCGCGCGATGCCCTGGCGCCCTCAGACCGGTGGTCCTCGGGGCGGCCCTGGCGTTTTGGGGCGTCACGGTATGGTGCCAGGTCCAGACCGGGACGGAGAAGGCGGCGCCCTTTATGGTGCCGGTTTACGACCGGGACGATCCGAACCGGATGGTGGCTTTGCTGAGCGGTTCGATGGCGGAGTTTGACCTGAGCGGGCGGCAACCACTCGAGACCGTTCGGGTCGAGTACTATGACGGGAAGGGCGGGACGAACCTGGTGTTTGTGGGGACAAACTGCGTGTACGACGCGCGTCGGAGGATTGCGGAGTCGCCCGGGACGTTGCGGGTGACGAGCGGGGACGGGCGGCTGGATCTCGAAGGCCAGGGCTTCACGTGGTGGCAGACCAACAATGACCTGGTGATCTCGAACCGGGTCGAGACGCGGGTGCGGCGCCCCGAGTCGGTGGGCGGCGTGGCGGATCCGCTGGGCGGGCAGGACTTGCGTGTGACCTCCGACCGTTTCCGGTTCAACTATCGGTCCAATCTGATCGTCTATTCCGGCCAGGTGCGCGTCGAGGACCCGCGAGTTCGGATGAGCAGCGGCCGGCTGACAATTGTGCCGTCGACGGCGGGCGGGATCGACCGGATGGTGGCGGAGGAGGATGTGAAGATCGTGGACCGGTCGACGGGCGGGGAGACCACGGCGCGCACGGCGGTTTACCAGGTTGATGGGCAGCGGGAGACGGTCGAGTTGAGCGGCAACCCGCGGTATCGCGAGGGTGTGCGCGAGGGAACGGCGGACCGGTTTGTCCTCGATCGCAGGCGCGACGTGCTCGAAGCGGTCGGGAATGCGCGCATCGTTTTTCCGTTGGGTGGGCAGGGAGCGCCGGGGCTGTTGGCGATTCCGGGGCCCGGTCCGAGGCCGAGCGAGGGTGCGACAAACCGGCTGATCGAGCTTTCGGCGGATCTGATCACGATTCTCCTGCCGGCAACCAACGGGCCGGTGCGCGGTGTTGTGGCCGAGACCAACGTGGTGTTGTTGGATCCTGAGCAGGAAGGTCGCGCCACGGCGGGGCGCGCCAGTTATCAGGAAGGCATCGGACTCGAGTTGACGGGCGATCCGGTCTGGTCCTCTGGCGGCCAGAGCCTTGAGGGCGGGACGATGCGCTATGATTTGGCGGGGCAGGTGTTTCGTGTGACCGACGGGGTGCTTGTGCGGCTGCCGGTCACCGCGCTGACGGGGCCGGTCCGGGGCCTGGAAGACGCGGTGCCGGGAGGCGGCCTGAGGCTGGCGACGAACCAGGTGGTCGAGATCCGCAGCCTCGAACTCGAGTATCGGGAGCCCTGGCTGCAATTCCAGGGCGGCACGCGCGCGGAGTATTTGGACGAGCGGACGAAGCTGGGCGAGCTGCAGTGCGCGGCTCTCGGGGTGCTTTACAGCAATTCGGTTCGTGAAGTCCGGGCCGCGGGAGGCGTGCGTTTGGAGCAACTGCCGGCGGTTCGAAAAGGGGGCGGCACTACGGCCAAGCTGGTGCAGTGCGACGCGATGACGGCGGGATTCGATGCGGAGGGCGAACTCGAGCGGTTCAAGGCGGAGGGAGGCGTGGATGCGCGGCAGACGGACATACGGGAGGGGCGGCGAGATCCGGTTGTCAAGCGGTTGCAGTGCGACGCTCTCGACGCCAGGTTCTGGGGCCGAAGCAATCTCGTCGAGCTGGCGACGGCGGAGCGCAACGTCGTGGTGAGCCAGGACGACCGGGTTGTCCGGGCCGAGCGCGCGGTTTTTACGGGGACCAATGACCTGCTGAGCCTGTTTGGGCGGCCGACGGTGGTTTTGCCTGAGGGGCGGATCACGGAGGCCGAGACGATTACCTGGAATCGCGCGACGGGTTTGTATCGGATTGCCGGGCGTTTCAAGTCGCAGTGGAAAGCCTTGCCTGGCGCCACCAACCTCATCAACCTGCCCTCGATGATTCCATGACGCCCGCAACGACGACTGAGACGCAGCCGGAGAGCGCAGTTGCGCAGGCGGCAAGGGGCCGTCTGCTCAGCACCGAAGGGCTGGTGAAGGAGTACCGGGGGCGCCGTGTGGTCAACGGGGTTTCGATTCACGTGGACGCGGGCGAGGTTGTGGGTTTGCTGGGGCCGAACGGGGCGGGGAAGACCACGACGTTCAACATTGTGGTCGGACTGGTGTATCCGGAGGCTGGGGATGTGCGTTTCGAGACGCGGTCGATCACGCGTCTGGCAATGCACCAGCGGGCGCGGCTTGGGATTGGTTACCTGACTCAGGAGCCCTCGGTGTTCCGCAAACTGACCGTCGAGCAGAATCTGCTGGCGATCCTTGAGACCTGTCGTCTTGGGGCGGACGAGCGGCGGCTGCGGCTGAAGTATTTGCTGGACGAGTTGGACCTCACGCCGCTGGCCAGGAGCAAGGCCTACACGCTGAGCGGCGGCGAGAAGCGGCGGCTGGAAATCACGCGGGCGCTGGTGACCAGCCCGAAGCTGATGTTGTTGGACGAGCCGTTCAGCGGGATCGATCCGATTGCGGTCTACGAGGTGCAGAAGATCGTGCGCCGTTTGAGGGAGCGGGGCTTGGGCATTCTGGTGACCGATCACAACGTGCGCGAGACGCTCAAGCTGGTGGATCGGGCGTACCTGATTCATCGGGGGGAAGTGCTGTGCGAGGGTTCCGCGGAGTTCCTGGTGAATGATCCCAAGGCGCGGGAGATTTATCTTGGCCCCGAGTTCAACCTGTGAGTGGAGGCGACCATGGAATCGTTGAGCCAGACCCATCGTCCGAAGGCCACGGTGCGCGATTTTTACGAGCGGCACCAGCAGGCTTTGGATCTTCATCTTGTGGCGGGGCAGAGGGGGCTGCTGCGGGTGATCCGCGAGCCGACGGTCAACCGGCCCGGGCTGGTGCTGGCGGGATTCACCAAGTACTTTGCGCAGCACCGGGTGCAGGTCCTCGGGAACGCGGAGATGCACTTTCTGAAGTCTCTGCCCGAGGCGGACCGCAACGAGCGCCTGGCCCAGCTTCTCTCGCACCGGGTTCCGTGCATTGTGTTCTGCCGCGGCTACCGGCCGGACGGCGGTTTTCTCGAGATGGCGGAGCGTTCGAACCTTCCGGTCTTTCGGAGCCAGCAGGTCACGATGCGGTTCATCAACCAGGCCACGCTCTTGCTGGACGTGCTGTGCGCGCCGCAGGGGACCGAGATGGGGAGCATGGTGGACATTCTGGGGATCGGGGTGATCATCCGGGGCGCGGCCGGGATCGGAAAGAGCGAGTGCGTGCTGGGTTTGATCGAGCGTGGATACAGTCTGGTGGCGGACGACATCACGCATCTGCACGTCAGCGGCGGGCACCAGGTGATCGGAACGGCGCACCGGCGGATTCGCGAGTTCATGGAAGTCCGGGGGATTGGCATCATCAACGTGGCGGACATGTTCGGCGTGAAGAGCATTCGGACCCACAAGCGGGTCGATCTGGTGGTGACGTTGAAGCCGTGGGACGAGGTGGCCAATGTCGAGCGGGTGGGCCTCGAGCAGGAGAAGATCCCCCTGCTGGGCATCGAGGTCCCGCATGTGACCATTCCCGTGGCTCCGGGCCGGGATCTGGCCCGGCTGGTCGAGGTGGCGGCCTTCCTCGTGAAGCTTCGACTCGCGGGCCACAATCCCGCCAAGGATCTCGAGACTCGATTGTTGGCCGACATGGCGGCGTCCCGGCGCGAGCCGCACGGGCTCCCCAATGTTGCGGATCTCGACACGCGTCTCGAGTCTTGATTCCCTCGCTCGAATCCGCAGACTCGCGCCCACTATGAATCCATTCGCTGCATTCGCCGCCGCCGCGTCCGGCGTGGGGCACCGACACGTTCTCACACTGCGCCGCCGCCGGAACCGGGTTGTGGCGGGGGGGCTTCTGGCCGCCGCGGCCTGCCTGGCGTCCGTGACCATTGTTGCGGCAAGTTCGCAGCGGATCACGACGGCGTCGCTGGTCGATGAAATGACCGACTTGGCGGGTCTGGCGGAGTTCCCGAATCCGGCTTACACCTGCAAGCAGTTCTCGTCGTATGACCGGAAATCGAAGTCGCCGACCGAGGATTGGTTTGCGAATGCGGACGCGGGGCATTTTTTGCGGAAGGAGCAACGGGCCGGACGCGAGGAGTTTGTCATGGTGGACACGGCGGGTCCGGGCGCCCTGGTGCGGATCTGGTCGGCGAACCCGGCGGGCACAGTGCGGATATACCTGGACGGCGCCGAGCAGCCGGTGATTGAAGCGGCGATGCCCGATCTTCTGGGCGGCACGTTTCCCGGGTTGCCGCGCCCCATTGCGGGCGAATACAGCAAGGGGTGGAATCTCTACCTGCCGATCCCGTACGCGCGGAGCTGCAAGGTGACCAGCGACAAGGGCGGCTTTTATTATCATGTCAACTACCGCACCTATCCGGAGGGGACGAGTGTCAAGACCTTCGAGCGCAGGGATCTGGAGGCTTTGGCGTCGCGCCTGGATCGTCTGGCCGCCCAGCTCGAGAAGCCGCGCTCGGCCACCGTGGCAAATGGGCAAGTGACGCCTTTTGAAATCGTTGTCGGTGCGGGCGATCAACTGCGCCAGACGTTCTACGGCCCTGCGGCGATCACCCGGGTCGTTCTGCGCGCGCAGGCTGGCGATCTCGAAGCCGCTCTGCGGGGTTTGATCTTGAGAGTCACGTTCGACGGCCAGGCGACGATCGCAAGCCCGCTGGGCGACTTCTTCGGCAGCGCGCCCGGCATCCATCCGTATGCTTCCCTGCCGCTGGGCATGACCAAGGACGGCGAGATGTACTGCC
>CAYPUR010000148.1:4464-11877 GCA_964413865.1 uncultured Verrucomicrobiota bacterium | reverse complement strand
AGAATCCGCTGCCGTAACTTGTAAACTTCCGCTAGCCCGCATGGTTGATGGAGTTGTGATCAAGGCGAAGCCGAGGACTCCAAAACGCGGTCCGCTGCGGGCTAGTCCAGCTCTTCGAGGATGATGTCCTTGTACCAGGCCTCGCTCGGCGGGCCGCCGTGGATCTGGAGCCCGATCAGACCCGCTTGCTCGATGCGTTGATCGGTTTCCGTGTAGTCCACGGTCTGAACCCCATTGATCCAGAGTTGAACGCGCCGGCCCTCGCAGCGCATGACGTACTCGTTCCAGTCGCCGCGCTTGAGCACATTGTCCACTCGCTCTTTGTCCGCCTTGGCCAGCACCTTGTTCCGGCGCGATTCATCGTACAAGCAGCCCCACCACTCCGGATCGCCCAGATCCGCCTGGTAACCGATCATCTCGTGGTGGTTCGGAATCCTGCGCGAACGGATCTGGACACCGGCATTGGCGCCGGCCCCGAGGATCTTGAATTTCACTTTGAGAACGAAGTTTGTGTACGCGCGCGTGGTGCACAGAAACTCGTTGCGCGGCACGGGCGCCTTCAGCGAACCGCCCACCAACGCGCCCTCGACAACCCGCCAAGTCGTGTTGCTGTCCCCCTCCCACCCGGCAAAGGTGCGCCCGTCGAACAGCCGGACGCTCCGGGTGGGCTCGGCGGCGAGGGCGTCGAGCGCAAGAAAGGCCCCAATCAGGACGAGAACAGATGTTTTCATGGCGTGACGGCGCAATCATGCCCCCAGCCGCGCAGCGTGCAAAGGCAAAACGCGGCAATTCTACTTCTCCGACACAGCCAGCCACACATCGAACTCGGCCAGCGAGGCCCATGGACCGCGCGCGTGGCCGCTGAGCGCCACCAGCCGGACAAATCGCACCGGCGGCGTCGGCGCGACCTCGATCGCCTGCACCGCATCGCCGGGCGGAAGCGTCCCGCGCGCGACCGGTTCGCTCCAATTCCGCCCATCGGGGCTGACGTAGAGGGCGTAGTCCTTGATGGTCCCATTCGGGTTGCCGTCGCCGCGCGGCGTCAGGCGGATCCCGCCCAGCCGCACGGCCTGTTCGAAGACGATCTGGATCTCGTGCGGAAATCCTGGGGCGCCTTCGCCCCAGGGCGTGTGCCACATGGTGCGGGGATCGCCATCCAGAGCGAGGGCGGCGTCGTGGCCGGTGTGGGCGCTGTCCGCTCGATGCACCTTGGCGCCGAGTTTCTGCATGACGGACTCGGGCGCCATGAGGCCTTCAATTTGCGCGATCGAGCACTCGGCCTTCGGGCGGAAGGCCTGACTGGCCATGTAACTCAAAAGACTGTGTCGGAGCTGGCGGACAACCGGGTTGGATTCAAGGTCGGAACATAAGTCGATGCTCGAGACCAGCAGCCTGCCCGAGCCGACCCTGGCTTCAAAAACCAGACCGAGCCGGCGATTCGTGAACCAATCATCGATGATCTGGACCGTCGGGCGCAGGTCCGACGGGAGGTCGTCGAGGATCATCGCACCGGCCCGGCTGACGAGGTACCACCACTGCCAGTTGCTGTAGCCGTCAGTGGGAAACTCGGCCAAAGCGGGATGGCGCGGGTTGCACAGAATGCCGAGGGTGTGAGGCGGCTGGCGCCCCGTCCAGGCGGTGTTCCAGAAGATGCTCGAAAAACCGAGCGCGATGCGTCCGAGCTTCGGATCGGGGCGCACCCGGCTTGGCGGCACGAGGAGCAACACCTTGCCAGCGCGCGCCAAGACGGCCTTCGCATTCTCATCGAGCGTCTCCGTGACCGTGACATCCGCCGGCGGCGCGCTCGTCACGGCCCGCGGGTAGATCCAGATATCCCAGTCGTTTTCGAAATGGGCCCCTCGAAGAGGGACTGAAGCGCGGCGGGCCGCCGCCTGATTCCCGCGCGCTTCGATCGAGACAACGAGCTTGCAGCGGACCGGGGCGGGCATCGACTCGAGCGGGGCGCGGACACTGCCAAGCTGCGTGGCGCTGCCCAGCGGAATCTCGGGGCAACTCGAAGCCGATTCGGCCAGCGCGCGGCCGCTGTCATCGACCAGTCGCCAGACCAGAGTCGCGCCCTCGATCGGGCGGGGGCCGTAGTGGGCGACCTCCAGACCGGCCACAAGCTCCTCGTCCGTCGTGAAGACGCGCTTGGCCAGCCGCGCCAACGGCACGGTCGAATTGCAGAAGCGGCGATACTCGTCTGCCGTCACGTAGCCCTTGGGCTCCCAGAACGGATCGAGCACGCCCACCAGCGCGGTGCCCTGCCCGGGGAAATCGTGCAGATCGAGCAGTTGGAAGCCGCCCATCCCGGGCGTGCGCAGAGCCGACTCGATGTCCTCCTTGTAACAGAGCGTCTGAAGTTTGCCCGACGCGAACAGGAACTCCTCGGCCTGATCGAGCATGCCGCGCCTCTCCAGCGAGTCGCGGAAGATCTCGAAGTTGCGCGCTTTGAGATAGCCCGTGTACTTCGGCATCTCGGCGAAGTTGGGATAGACGCACCACTGGCCGATCTCGTGGCTGATGACCGGCACAGGACGCGCCCGGATGAAGTCGCGGTAGTCGGTGGCCGTTTCCGGAGGGCGCGCATTGATGCGCGACTGCATGCCGCCGCCCCAGGCCTGGATGCGCGGGTCCGGAACCACGTGGACCTGGTTCTCGGGAATCTGCGGCCAACCCGCCCCGCTCGAATAGAGCCGGCGCCCGTCCCGGGCCCTGAAATGCTCGACCCACGCCTTGAGAAAGGCCGCGTGACGATCACCGCCCGGTTCATTCCCGTATAGCAACAGGACAAACGACGGGTGATTGCCATAAGCCCGCAGAATCCGTTCGGCTTCACGGTACACCCAGGCGTCGACCGGCTTGCCGTCGCCGAGTGTGGTGGATTGGTTCGCCCAGGTGCCGCACTCGACATGGAGATAGACGCCCTGTTCGTCCGCCGCCGCGAACGCCGCCTCGGGCGGACAGTGCGAGTGAAAGCGCAGATTGTTCAGGCCATGCGCCTTGGCTGCCCGCATCACCCGCCGCCACGTCTGACTGTCGGTCGGCGTGTGGCCGGTCTTCGGAAAGATGGCGCATTCGAGCGTGCCGCGCAGGAATGTCTTGCGTCCGTTGACGGTGAACTGCGTGCCGTCCACGCCAAACTCTCGCAGCCCGAACCGTCCGGACACGCGGTGGGCCGGCGTCTCCAGTTCCACGGTCACCGCATACAAAACCGGGTCGAATTCGTCCCACAACGGGGCGTCGGCACCCAGCGCCACATCGGTCTCGAATGAACCGCCCTCGACTTCCCAACGGACCTCGCATTGGGTGCTCTGGGCGGGTTGACCGGCGATCGGACGTCCTGCCCGGATGGGCCGAAAGCTCAGTTTCAGCGCGCTGGCGCCCGGGGCGCCGGAGGAATTGCCGATCCGGCCTTTGACGCGGACCGACCTCTGCGCGGCGTTGGGGTGGAATTGGACGTCGTCGAGCCACACGGGCGGCATCGATTCGAGCCGGATGGCTCCGACGATGCCGTTCCAGTTCCCCTGGGTGTGGTCGCTGATGCTGTGGGAGTTCTCGCCAATGTCGACGACCATGCGATTGTCGACCCGCACGGTGATTTGGTGGCGTCCGGGATCGACGCTTCCCAGGTCATAGAAGTGGGGCGTCGAGAGACTGTCGTTGGTCCCAATGAGGCGATCGTCGAGCCAGACGCGCGTCTCCCAATGCGGACGTTCCAGGCGCAAGACAATCCGTCGCCCGGCCCACGCCCGAGGGATTTGGACGTCGCGCTGGTACCAGGCCACCCCGGCATAGTAAGTCTCGGGCTGCAACCAGAACGGCACCTTGACATGCCCCGGCTCCCGGTAGGGCGCGAATTCGGGCGCGGTGAAATACGATCGATCCACAATCCCGCCGGTCCACCGCGTGTCCACCGTGACGGGATCCCCGATGCCTTGCCCAGGCAATGACCCGGGCAAACGCACGGTGTCGGGGAGCGTCCGCTCGAACCAATGCCCGGCGATCCCGACGTCCGCGCGGTCCAACTGCAGCCGCCAGGCGCCCTCAAGCGAGAGCTGATCGGCGCGAAGGGCGACCGGGCCCGAGAGCGCAAGCCAGCCAAGAGCGAGCAAGGCGCGGCTCAGACCAGTCAGATTCATGAGCCGTGACATCAGGTGTCCAAATGGCATCGGGGCGATCACAGACAAGACACTATCGAGGCGGATCGGTGAGCGCAACCCTCGGCCCGAGTCCTTCCGCTGGAGGGTGAAGAGGCGTCGCCAGGGTGAACGCCGGGTCAGGATGAGAACTGCGGATTCGCGACTTGGCAGGGGGGCGGGACTGGAGTTATGCTGCCACCGTGCAGCCATTCATCCGATTCGTTGGCATCATCAATATCACGGTGTGGTTGGGTGCGGCAGTCTTTTTCACCGTGGCGGCTGGACCGGCGTTTTTCTCGGCCGAAATGCTCAGCTTCCTCAAGGAATCCTATGCGCGGCGAACGGCGGAGGTGATTGTCCAGCGCTATCTGCTTCTCCAACAGTGGTGCGCCGCGATCGCGCTGCTGCACGTTCTGGTTGAGTATCTCTATTCGGGCCGGCAGGTTGACCGTTGGTGTCTTGGATTGTTGTCGGTCATGTTCCTGCTCGCATTGATCGGCAGCTACTGGGTGCTGCCACACACGCACGAGTTACACCAGATCATGTACTCGGTCACGTCCACCATCGCGCAGCAGGAGGCTGCCAGAAGCCGATTCGCCGTCACCCACGGTGCCTCCTATTTCGTGAACTTCATGATCATTGCGGGCCTGATCTACTATCTCTGGCGCCTCACCCGACTGGGACAGGCGATGCGGTTCGGACTTGGAGGGGCGGACAAATTCCGCGCTTGACAAATCCGGGCAATTGGCTGACACAACCGCCTGTAATCCAACGGTAAGACCACCCATTAGGGGGGTGCCATGACGCATCACGATTGTTCGCCTGAACCGGGCCAACACGATCCCGCATACAGCCCCAAAGCGCACGGCGAGGAAAGAACCCTCCGGAGCGAGCGACTGCAGATCGAGCGCAAGACGTTCCTGCTCGCGCTTAAGGAGAATCCCCGGGGGCAGTTCTTGCGAATCACGGAGGATGTGGGCGGACGCCGCGACACCATCATTATTCCAGCCTCGGGCCTCGATGAGTTCCTCAAGGCCCTGCAGGCCATGATCGAACAGATTGAGCCCGCCCCCGCCCTGACCGCTTCGATCAAGTCCGCGGATTACCCGCCCCCCTGATCTCGCGCCGTCCTGGCACGGAGGCCATGGCGTCTTCCCTGGGCGCCAAAGGCGCAGCGGTTCGGACGGTCAGCGGGCCGCCCGGCTGCCCCGCGCGGTGCGCGGGCGGGCGGTTGAAGGCGCCCGAAGCCGCAACGCACGCAGGCGCGGAGCGTCCCCCCAAAGGCTCTCGAGACCGTAGTGTTCCCGCGCGTCAGCCCGCATGAGATGGACGATGACGTCGAAGTAATCGAGAACGATCCAGTTGTTCCTGGCCGTGCCATCGGTCGCGTGGGGACGCACGTCGAACTCCTCGCGGAGTTTCTCCGTGATGTCGGCCATCAGGGCGCGCAAGTGCGGTTCGCTGGTGCCCGTGGCAATCACGAAATAGTCCGTGACGCTCGACACCTTGCGGACATCCAGGATCACAATGTTCTCGGCCTTCTTGGCGTCGGCCAGTCTTCGGCATTGCAGGGCGAGTTTGCGAGGGTCCATGACAGGAGAAACAGAGGCAACCATGCGTTAGAGGTAAAGCCGGTGCTGACGAATCACCTCGTCAACCCCCGGGGGAACAATCCAGCGGATCGAAAGTCCCGCAGCCACCCGGCCGCGGATCTGCGACGCAGACACGCCAATCGGCATTCCGCGCAGGCGATGGACGCGGAAGATCGCCGGCGCCGCAACCGGCGGTTCGTCGGGGCGCGGGATCACCGCGAACTGCACCAGGCCTGCGAGGGCCGAGGCATCCCGCCACTTGGACAACTGCGGCACGTGGTCCGCGCCGATCAGATAGAACAGCTCCGCCATCGGGTGCCTGCGCGCGTAGTCCCTCACCGTGTCGATGGCGTAGGACACGCCCCCGCGCCGGACTTCCTGGTCATCCACCTCCGCGTGGCTCTGGCCGGCCAGGGCCAACCGCAACATGCGGAGCCGCAGGGAAGCCGGCGCCAGGGCAATCCCCTGCTTGAAGGGCGATTGCGCAGCCGGGATGAAAAAGAGGCGATCGAGTTCGAGCTCCTCGAACGCTGCGTCCGCGACCACAAGATGGGCGACGTGGACGGGATTGAACGATCCTCCAAACAAACCGACACGCCGTGGGGCACGAGGCGCAGTCATTGGCCGGCCAATGGGGCTGCCCGGCAGGCGGCTGGAACTACCATGTCTGACACGCCCGCAACTATGCCCCTTTCCTGCGCGGTTTCAAGCCGGTTCTTCAAGCCCCCGATCATCGGCTTGGCTGTTTGGGTGCGACTGGGATTCACCACGAAGACCCGAAGGCGACGCCAATCGCTTGACTGGGCACTTGGCACACCCATTGTGTCTTTACGTCATGCGCCAGAGGGTGGCGACGAGGAATGTGACGGCGAATCCGAGGGCCAGCGGCAAGGCGGCGGCCACGAGCGTCCATTTGCCGCTGCCGGTCTCCTTGTAGATGGTGTAGAGCGTCGTGCTGCACGGGTTGTGGAGCAGGCTGAAGAGCATGAGGTTCACGCCGGTGAGGGCCGTCCAGCCGCCGGCGGCCAGCAACTGGCCGATGGCCTGGCTGGAATCGAGTTCGAACAGGACGCCGGCGCCTTCGCCGATCCCCTGGCTGCCCGCCATCATGACGGTCAGCATCAGGATGGTTGGGATGACGATTTCATTGGCCGGGATGGCGATGATGTAGGCGAAGAGGATCACGCCATTGAGCCCGATCAGGAGCCCGAACGGATCGAAGAAGCGGATGCAGTGGACGGCGAGGCTTTCGCCGCCCACGTGGAGATTGGCGCTGAGCCAGATGACTGCGCCGGCCGGCAACGTGAAGACCACCGCGCGCCACAAGACGAAGAGCGTCCGGTCGATCAGCGAGGTATAGAGCGCGTGCCAGACGCGAGGTGGACGGTACGGAGGCAGTTCGAGGCTGAACGTGCTGACCTCTCCGCGCAAGACCGTGCGCGAAAGCGCCCAACCGACCGCAAGGGTCATGAACACGCCGAGAAGGGCCACGCTGGTGACGGCGGCTGAGGAGACGAGGCCGGCGAGCGGCGCGGGCGCCAGCGTGCCGACGAAGACGGTGGCGATCAGGAACTGGGTGGGCCAGCGCCCGTTGCAGAGCGCGAAGTTGTTGGTGAGAATGGCCAGCAGGCGTTCGCGCGGGCTGTGGCGAAGGTTCCGGGGTAGCCGGCCGCGACGGC
>CAYPUR010000148.1:0-4454 GCA_964413865.1 uncultured Verrucomicrobiota bacterium | reverse complement strand
GCGCGCGGCCACCACGCCGGCGGCGTTGCAGCCGAAGCCCATCATGGTGGTCATGGCTTGTTTGCCGTGGCCGCCGGCCTGCTTGAACAGGCGGTCAAGGTTGAAAGCGATCCGCGGCAGGTAGCCGAAGTCCTCGAGCAATGTCAGGAGCGGGAAGAAGATCGCCATGGGCGGGAGCATGACGCTCACCACCCAGGCGGTTGCCAGGTACATCCCGTCCACCACCAGCCCGGTGAGCCACCCGGGCGCGCCCAGGTTGTTGAACACGCCCTTGAGCCCGGGGTGCACGGTGTCGACCAACAGGGAAGCCAGCAGGGTGGACGGGACGTTCGCGCCGGAAATCGTGAGCCAGAACATGGCGCCGAACAGGAGGAGCATGATGGGGAACCCCCAGACCCGACTCGTCACCAGGCGGTCGATGGTGCGGTCGATGGTCGGCCTGGCGGCCCGGCCCGCACGAGACACCGCGCGGTCCGCGACGCCGGCGGCCTGGCGGTAGAGGCCCTCGACGACCTGTTCGTGGAGGTCGCCGGCAAGCTGTTGCCGCCATCGCTCGGCCGTGGCCAGGATCGCCTCGGCTGTCGGGCGTGCCGCGGATGAGGATGATGGATTCGCGTCCATGCCGTCAGTTTCAGGACGTCGCCGAGGAGCGCCCAGGCACGCCGAGATCGGCCAGGCGCCCGCTCTTGAGAGCGGCGACGATCGAGTCGTCACCGCCCAGGAGCCGCACGGCAACCCAGCGCGGATTGGGCAGATCGGGGTAGGCCGCCGCGAGTTGAGCCATCAACTCGGCCAATGCAGGCTTGAGGGCGTCCGGTTCGGTCTCGAGCCGCTTGGGGCGGCACCGGACTTCGCCGGAGGCCACGCCGCGGATGGCCTCGATGAGCTCCGGCAGACCTCTGCCGTAGCGGGCGGAGGCGGCGACGACCGGCACCCCCAGATCGCGCGCCAGTTGCCGGTCGTCCACACTGAAACCGTGGCGCTTCGCCTCGTCGATGAGATTCAGGCAGACGACCGCCCGGTCGGTGATTTCGAGGACTTGCAGCGCGAGATTGAGGTTCCGTTCGAGCCGGGTCGCGTCGGCCACAATGACAGTGACGTCGGGCTGGCCGAACAGGATGAAGTCGCGGGCGATCTGTTCATCGAGGCTGGTCGAGAGGAGCGAATACGTGCCGGGCAGGTCGACCAGCTTAAAGCGTTTCCCGCCGTATTCATAACCGCCCTCGGCACGGGCCACTGTCTTGCCGGGCCAATTGCCGGTGTGCTGGCGCAAGCCGGTCAAGGCGTTGAAGACCGTGCTCTTGCCGGTGTTGGGATTGCCAGCCAGCGCCACGATGTAATCCCAGCGGTCCGGGGCGATGCCCAGTTTCCTGAGCTGCGCGGCCCGCCGCACAGGGCACGCGGCGCAGGCCTCGCCCGAAGGGGCAATCGAGCCGGGCGTCGCATGCGGAACGGAGTCGCTCATCGGTCCGGCACATCGCGCGCACTCACGCGGATTAGGTTGGCCTGCTCGCGCCGCAAGGCCACGACCGTGCCGCGCACGCGATACGCGGTCGGATCACCGCCGGGGCTGACCATCTCGACCTCGACCCGGGTGCCGGGAACGAAGCCGAGATCGAGGAGGCGCCGCCGTTCGGGGCCGCGGCAGGCGGGCGAGAGTCCGATGACCCGGACCGGCGCGCCCGGTTGGAGGCCCGAGAGGAACTCCTCCTCGATCAACTCTTCGGTCCGGAAGTCGGGCAACAGATCGATCGAGACGTTCTCGGCCAGGACGGGGGCCAGGACATGCTCGTTGCCATCGGCCCAGAACCGGATGCGCGTGGGCGATTTGTCGATGACAAAGGCCCTCATGCCGGGGCGCAGGCCCGTCGCCATCAACTGGCGATAGACTGTGTCCGGCTCGTCCTCGATGTGGGTGATCACGGCCGGGGTGTCGGGATCGACGCTATTGAGCGTGCGCCCCTGCTCGCCTTCCAACGCCCCGTTCGCCTTCGGGATGGCGTCGCCGTGCGGGTCGCGCGTGGGATGGCCCAGGCGGGCCGCGAGCGCGTCGGCCTCCTGAGGGGTCAGGAGGTGCTCCTGCCGTTCCGCCCGATGATGCCATTCGCCTTCCGCCACGCCCGTCTGTTCGGCCAGGTAGCTCTCCCAAAGACGATGCGCCCGCACGATGTGCAGTCCGAGTTCGCGTCCGGCCGACCGCAGACGGAGACGTCCGCTTTCGAAGGTCAGGAGCGCGCCCGCCTCCAACTCCTCGAGCAGACGCGCGGCGGCGCTGGTTGTGATCTGGAGGACCCCGGCGATGCTGTCGAGGGTTGCGACGCGTCCGTTGGCCTCGCACTTGAGGATGTGCTTGAGGGCGTCCTCGCGGCGCGTGCGCCGGGCCAGTTCCTGCGCCTGACGCCACCGGGCGGCCAACCCGTGTCGCGGCCAGACCAGGATGGCCATGAACAGGAGTCCGAGCCCGATGGCCAATTCGCTAGGCATCGCCCAAGGTAGCATGATGGAGATCGGCTAGCCCGGATTTCTCACGACCGGGAAGAGGGCAACGAAATCCGGGCTTTTCCTAGGCTGCATGCTGACTTCTCCTGTGAACTCCGGCTTCGCGGTGGCAAAACGTGGTGAGAAATGCAGGCTAGCGCTGGATGCGCGCGCAACCCCCGGACGCGAACGCACGGACCTGTTCGAGCGTGGCCATCGTGGTATCGCCGGGGAAGGTCGTCAGCAGCGCGCCGTGGGCCCAGCCGAGCTTCAGGGCGTTCTCGGGGGATTGCCCCGACAGCAGGCCGTAGATGAATCCGGCGGCGAAGCCGTCGCCGCCGCCGACCCGATCCAGCACATCGAGCTCGCACGTGGGCGAGACATGGTGTTGTCCGTTGATCCAGGCCACGGCGCCCCAGACATGGCGGTTGGTCGAGCAGACCTCGCGGAGCGTGGTGGCGACGACCTTGACCTGCGGCTGCTGATCGAGCACGCGTCCGATCATGTCGAAGAACGCGCTCGGATCGAGCTTCGACTTGGCGGCCACCTCGGGTCCGGGAATATCCAGGCCCTTCTGGAGATCCTCTTCGTTGCCAATCAGCACGTCCACGTTCCTCACAATGCGCCGCAGGACCGCGACCGCGCGATCCTTGCCCCCGGAAATCTTCCAGAGCTTCTCGCGGAAATTGAGGTCGAACGACACCACGGCGCCCGCCGCCTTCGCCGCTTGCATGCCTTCGATGATCAGCTCGGCCGTGGTTTCGGACAGGGCCGCGAAGATCCCGCCGCTGTGGAACCACCGCACGCCGCCGGCGAAGATGCCTTTCCAATCGAAGTCGCCGGGTTTCAGACGCGCCGCGGCTTCGTTGCAGCGGTTGTAGAAGACCACGGGCGCGCGCACCCCCCAGCCGCGATCGCTGTAGACCGCCGCCATGTTGGGCCCCTGCACGCCGTCATGGGCGAATTCCTTGTAGAACGACCGAACACCCATTGCCTTCACCCGCTCCGCAATCAAATCGCCGATGGGATAATCGACCATCGCCGTCACGATCCCGGTCTTCAGCCGGAAGCAGTCGGCAAGATTCGCCGCCACGTTGAACTCTCCGCCGCTGACGTGAATTTGACACTGGGCCGCCTTTCGAAACGGGATGATGCCAGGATCAAGTCGATGCACAAGAGCGCCCAGTGAGACCAGGTCGAGCGCTCCTTCCGAATGAATTCTCAAGCCGTATTGCATGGGATGCATTTGAGCAGATCCGCCCCGCAGCGAGAAGCTTTGTTTGCATCCGGCTGCGTCAAAAGCGCCGTTGACACGCCCCTTTCCTTTGTTAGCGTCACGGCCACCTTCGCGATCAATAAACCAGCGAAACTGAGTAAACGACAAAGAACAACTTATGGCAAAAGCACTAAAATCGCAGAAATACGTCTATCTGTTCGGCAACAAGAAGGCCGACGGCGACGGGTCCATGAAGCCGCTCTTGGGCGGCAAGGGCGCCAATCTGGCGGAAATGTCCCGCATCGGCTTGCCGGTGCCTCCCGGATTCACCATCACGACCGAAGTTTGCACGTATTATTACGCGAACAAGCGGACGTACCCCAAGGAACTCCAGGCCCAAATCAAGAACGGCATTGGGTTCATCGAGAAGATCATGGGGACCAGGTTCAACGACCAGACAGCCATGCCGCTCCTGGTTTCCGTCCGCTCCGGCGCGCGGGATTCGATGCCGGGCATGATGGATACGATTCTCAATCTGGGTTTGAATGACCGGACGGTGGTGGCCCTGGTCAACGCCACCAGGAACGAGCGGTTCGCCTGGGATTGTTACCGCCGGTTTGTGCAGATGTACGGCGACGTCGTGATGGGTGTGCAGAAGCGCCCCAACGAAGACCACGACCCGTTCGAAGTGGTGATTCACGGGCTCAAGCACGAGCGTTATCAGCAGGACATCGAAGACACCCGGCTGACGGTGGACGAT
>CAYPUR010000147.1:1197-11907 GCA_964413865.1 uncultured Verrucomicrobiota bacterium | reverse complement strand
CCAGATTCCGACGATGGCGAGCACGCAGGCGATATTGAGGGTCTTGAGCGCCCGAGACAAGGGCAGCATGAAAAGGGTTGTCGCCACCACGTTCATGGCAATGGCCGTCCAGATCCACGGGACCAGGGCGTTGTATCCGTGCAGCCCCAGAAAGAGATACTGGGCGGAGGCGATATGATGGGTGTCGGCGTAGAACTCGGTGAACAACTCGCACAGCAGCAGGAACAGATTGATGATCAACGCCACCTGCACGATCCGGCGCAGGGTGAACAACGCGTCATCGCTCACCCTGTGCGAGGTGAAGTGCCGGACAATCTGGAGGGTCAGGATGATGAACGCCGGCCCGGCGGCGAACGCGCTGGCGAGAAACCGCGGCGCGATGATGGCCGAGTTCCAGAACGGGCGGCCTCCCAGACCGACGTAGAGGAACGCCGTGACGGTGTGGATGCTGATGGCCCAGGCGATCGCAATAAACACGAATGGTATGTAGAACTTCTTCGACGGCGTGCGGCCGCAGTACGCGCAGTGGATCAGGTATCCGCAAATGTGCAGATTTAACAGCAGGTAACCATTGAGCGCGATCACGTCCCACGTGAGCATGGACATCGGAAAGTTGAACCGCAGCAGCAGGTGATGGAAACGGTCCGGACGCCCCAGATCCACCATCACGAACAGGAGGCACATCACGATCACCGACACAGCCAGCAACTCGCCGAAGATGACCACGTCGTGCAGATGCAGATTGCGGTAGACATAGACCGGGATAACGAGCATCGCCGCCGCCGCCGCCAGGCCGACCAGGTAGGTGAAGTTCGCGATGTACATTCCCCACGACACCTGGTCCGTCATGCCCGAGACCGCCAGACCATGCACAAACTGATGGCAATAGGCGTACACCCCGCCCAGCGCCACAAGGCTCAGCGCCGTCATCCACGCGTGGTAGCGCCAGTCGCCGACGAAGCTCAGTCGGAAACAATCCCAGAGAAACGTGAAGTACCGCTTCATGCGCCCTCCCCCGCTGCCTGCTCCGGCCCGGGCTCGATCGGATCGTGATAGCGGCTGCCCCGCTCGTCGAAGTAGTAAAAGAACCTGGGCAGGGTGCCCACATCGGCCTTGAGCACGAAGACACGCTTGTGCTTGAGGATATAGTGCACCTCGCTGTCCGGATCGAGCACGTTGCCGAACTTGCGCGACCCGGTCGGACAGACCTCGAGACAGGCCGGCAGGCGCCCCACCCGCGTCCGTTGCAGGCAGAAGGTGCATTTTTCCATCACACCCTTTTCCCGCGGACGATTTGACAGATAGGAAATCTCCGGGTTGATCGCGTCGTCAGGAATCCGCGGCTCCGCGAAGTTGAATCGCCGCGCCCAATAGGGGCACGCCGCTTCACAGTACCGGCACCCGATGCACCAGTCGTAGTCGATCACCGTGATGCCGTCCGGCTCCTGCCACGTCGCCTCGACCGGACACACCTTCACACAGGGCGGATTGGCGCACTGATGGCACTGGACGGGCATGTACCACTTGTCCGGACGCGGCACCGAAGGCGAATCGTAATGGTGGTTGGCCGTCTCGACGTCGATGCTCCCCTTCTCCATCTCGAGCACCCGGATGTACTGGAGTTCGGGCGCGTGTGACTGGTTGTTCTCGGCCACACACGCGTGCACGCACTTCCGACACCCGATGCACCGGCTGATGTTCAGGCCGTACACGTATTCGACTCCGTCCATTGGCGGCGGATCCGTGACGACGGCGTCGACCCGATGCCGCAATCGCACCCGCTCGCGAATCCGCTCGAGCGCCCGCGCCTTCCGCGCAGGCGTCATCTCCTTGTAGTGCTTCTGGAGAAACTCCTCGACGGACGGCAGATCGCCCTCTTTCAGATGCCGCAGCGGCGACATCGCCGCGGCGAGCGCCGCCAACCCGGCGGCCGCAGCCGCGCTCTTGCCCAGGAAGCCCCGACGCGACACGGCCGCGGCCCCCGCGGAGGCGGGATCGGGTCGGCGCGGTGTGTCGGTCTGGGCCATAATCAGTGGGAATTGGCGGCTCCTTCAGCGCCGGAGTAGACCCGCAGCGGATCGCGCTTTCCGCCGTGCGCGGGCGGCGCCGGCACGCCCATGCGGAGCGTGTTTGGGCCCGGCGCGGGCGCCATCGAGCCAAAAGGCGGCGCATGGGGATCGTGGCACTGGATGCACCTCAGGCGCGCCTGCTCCCCCTGGGCGGTGTCCCAATAACCGTTGCTCCGGCCGTGCGATCCGGCCTGCCAGTCGCGGTAGACGGGCCCGTGACACTTCGCACACAGGAGCTGGGGCTGTCCCCAGGCAATCTCCGCGCCAAAATCGTCCACAAACGCGTTGCGATTCTGGCGATGGTGGCAGTTGAAACAGCGCGTGTTGATGCCGTGATTGAACTCGATCTCCGTGTGCTGGGTCAAGGGACGCAGCGTCTCCTCCGGCGACGGAATGATCCGATGGCACTCCATGCACTCGTACGTGTACCCGGCCAACAAATAGATCGGGCGCATCGTGGGCTGGCGCACCGGGGTCGGGTCCACCGCCCATGACGGCACGGGTGTGGGAAGGCTGATCGGCACGTGCGGGGGCAGCGGATCAAACACCAAGACGGCCGCTGAAGCGATGAATGCCACCGGCACCCATGATTGCAGCGCGCTGTTCATTGGGTGGCGTGCACGCTCACGCTCCGGGAAATGTGAGGGATCTGGGCGTTGGGAAAAGACCCTGGATCAGGCAGCGGCCCGCGCAATGGCACAGCACGATTCACAATGGATTCTCGCGCTGAAACCAAACACGCTGCAATCCTTCGGGTCAAGCAAAACCCGGCCAGCACAAGCCGGTTCTTCGCCTCCTCCCGTAACGGGGTCAAGGATTCTCCGCAACAAGGCGCGGGCGGAGAGGGCGGGGAAGGCATTGGGATTGGTCTGAGGCGCGCCTCGCTAGCCTTGGAGACCGCGCGCCTTGCGCACAACATCAACAAACGCGCGCGCCGATTGGGCGATGCGTTCAAAGTCGCGGGCGGCGATGACGGCTTTGCCGGCCAGTTCACCCCCCACCCCCACGGCGCACGCCCCTGCCCTGATGAACTGGAGCGCCGTATCGAGATTGACCGCCCCAGTGGGCATCAGATCGATTTCCGGGAACGGCCCCTTGATATCCTTGAAAAACTGCGCACCGCCCACACCCGCCGGAAACACCTTGACCACGTCCGCACCCGCTTCCCATGCAGCCAGGATTTCGGTCGGGGTCATCGCCCCGGGTATGCACGCAATCGAATAGCGCCGGCAGACTTCCACCACGGCCGGTCGGAACGCCGGGGATACAACAAACCCCGCCCCGGCAAGAATCGCCGCGCGCGCGGTCTCGGCATCAAGAACGGTCCCGGCCCCGATCGCCACGTCATCCCCGAGGGCTGCCGCAGCCTGCTCGATGACTCGAATTGCGCCCGGCACGGTGAGGGTGATTTCGACGCAACAGACGCCGCCCTGGACCAACGCGCGCGACACATCGATCAGATCGTCCGGACGCTCCGCCCGAATCACCGCAACGACTCCTGTCGTTTTGATCCGAGTCAGCACTTCAGCTTTGGATTGCATGGTTCGTCTCCAGTTCCTGCGGCACGATATGCGACTGGCCCCCCCGCTTCAATCGCGATCGACACGCGATGCGTCGCGGCGAATTGCGGGCGACGAGGCCGTCGCCCCTCCGGCGGGAGTCCGCACCCGCTGCAGGCCGCGCCTGGCCCGGCTTACAAACACCCCACATGCTTCCCACTGCTTCTTGTGCACGCCGGCTTCGCACCTCTTCACCAGGTTTCTCAGATTCCCTGCGATGGATCAGGCCCGGCTTCACCAGGTCCTGGAATTCGAGCTCAAGGAGCATGTCCCGGTCTCCATCGAGGGCCTGACCTGGGATCACCAAGTGCTCGAACCGCAGGAGACGGGCCAGGTCGACACCCTTCTCACCGCGATCAAATCCGCCACGGCCGAGCGATGGCTAAAAGCGTCCGAATCGGCGGGACGCCGGGTCGACGTGCTCGATGCCGGACCGACGGCGCTGGCGAATGCCTGTCTTTACAACTACGGCGAGTTGCCGGGATGCAGCCTGCTGCTCGATATCGGCTCGCGCACAACCACCGTCTTCCTGTTCGAGGGTGGGAAGTACTTCTTTCGCACAGTCAACCTGGGCGGAGACGCGATGACACTCGAGTTTTCGAAAGAAGCCGGTTTGCCGCCAGAAGAAGCAGAGCAACGCAAGATCCGAGAGGTTTTGGTTGGACTGGGCGGTGGGCGCGAAGGCGCAGGCAGCGGGCATGAGGCGATGCTCGCCAGGATCACCCGCCAATTCATGACGCGCCTATCCGCGCAAGTGCATCAGACAGCCCATTTCTACCGCAGCCAGAGGGGCGGCTCGGCTCCGAAACGGCTCTACCTGGCCGGCGCAGGCTCGCTGCTCCCCTTCACCGCGCGGTTCTTTGAAGAGAGACTCGAGAGTGCGTTGAGCGTTGAGGTTGAACGCTTCTGCTTCATGCTCCCCGCGCGCATTCGACCGGTGAATGCCAACGATTCCCGGCAGGGCTGAACACGGACCGCCCCTGCCGACAGTCCGACCGAAACGACGCCGTGTTTTCGTTTGGCGGATAGGATCGGACGGAGTACTTTTAGCGCCGCTGTAAAGCTCATGAACGAAATGAAACCAGGGGTGACAGGCGCGGCGAGTGGCGGGCGGTGGATGGGCCTGTTGGCGGCTCTCGTCGGGCTCGCCGTCGCGCCGGGACTGACAGCCAGCCCGCTTGATTGGCCAAACTGGCGCGGACCGCACGGCAATGGCAGCATCGAAACAGGGAAGTACCCCACCCGGTGGCACGCGACCAATGTTCTCTGGAAAACGGTGTTGCCTGGCAAAGGGAGTTCGACGCCCATTGCGCTTGACCGACGCATTTACGTGACGGCGCCCGCCGACGGACAAGACACGCTGCTGGCGTTTGACTTCGACGGCGCAGCGTTGTGGCGGACGGAGCTCGGCGCCGAAAGCCGCCCAAAGCACCGGACGTTGGGATCCAGCGCGAATGCCTCGCCGGTGACTGATGGAAAGGGACTCTTCGTCTACTTCCGGAGCGGCACCTTCGCGGCCCTCGAGTTGGATGGGACCGTGCGCTGGAAACTCAACCTCGTGGAACAGTTCGGTCGAGACCAACTCTTCTGGGACCAGGGCTCCTCACCGGTCGTCACGGACAAGGAAGTGGTCATGGTCCGCCTGCATGGGGGTGACTCGTGGCTGGCCGGCTTCGACAAGGCCACTGGGGGACTGCGATGGCGGCAATCCCGGAATTTCGAGACGCCGGTCGAGAACAACAACGCCTACAACACGCCGATGCCACACCGGCACGCCGGCAAACCAGCCCTCCTCGTCTGGGGCGCCGATCACCTCACCGCCCACGACGCCGCTAACGGCGAGACACTTTGGTCCTGCGGCGGCTTCAATCCGGACGCCACGGGCTATTGGCCTGCGATCGCCACACCGGTGATTGCGGGGGACCTGGCGGTCGTCCCGGTCGGACGCGATGATCGGAGCGGGCAATCGCGTGTGCATGGCATAAAGCTCGGCGGTGAAGGCGACGTGACGGCTACCCATCGCCTCTGGAAACGCGAAGACCTCGGCGTGTTTGTCAGCAGCCCGGCGGTCTACAAGGGCCGAATCTACCTCCTGCGCCATCGGGGCGGCGTTGTGTGCCTGGACCCCGCGACCGGCAAGACCGTTTGGAGCGACGCTTTGCCCGAGGACAAGTCCCCCTACTACGCGTCGCCGATTATCGCCAACGGGATTCTCTACGCCGCCCGCGAGGACGGCGTGGTTTTCGCCGCCCGGGTGGACGAGCGCTTCGAGTTGTTGGGCGCGAATCCCATGGGCGAACGCATCGTGGCCTCGCCCGTGCCGGTGGCCAACCGTCTTCTGCTTCGGGGCGACAGCCACCTGTTCTGCGTGGCGGGGGACTGATGCCAATGGGGTCGCATCTAAAAACCATCCCATGAAATCCACGTCTCCGTATGCCCTGCTCACCTTGACGGTTTGCCTGCTTGCCACGGCCGCGGCGCGTGCCGAGGACAAGGGGAGCCGCCTCGATGAATTCCGTGCGCGTGATCCATTTATTCTTCCAGATGCGTCGAGCCGCACCTACTACCTCGTGACGCGCTCGCGCGCAGGCGTTTGTGTCCGCACCAGCCGCGACCTCGCGCAATGGAGCGACCCGGTCGATGTCTTTACGCGTCCGCCCGACTTCTGGGCGGGGTCGAGCGTGTGGGCGCCGGAGATGCATCTGCACAAAGGCAAGTACTACATCTTTGCCACTTTCATGAACGACAAGCCGATCGGAGAGCAGTGGCCGGACTGGCCGGCACGGATCCATCGCGGCACGCAAATCCTCGTCGCCGACGCACCGACCGGACCGTTCCGCATCTTTGCCAATCGCCCGCACACTCCGGAAGAGGAGATGGCCCTCGACGGCACCCTCTGGGTCGAGGACGGCGTGCCCTACATGGTCTACTGCCACGAGTGGGTCCAAATCCGCGATGGATCAATCAAGGTCATCCGGCTGCAAGACGATCTGTCGGGCACGATCGGAGAACCGAAGCTCCTCTTCCGTGCCGGAGAGGCGCACTGGACGCCGCGCGAACGCGAGAGCTACGTCACGGACGGCCCGGCCATCTATCGCACCAAGGCCGGCGCATTGCTGATGGTCTGGTCGAGCTTCACCGACAGCGGGTACACCACCGGGATCGCGGAATCGGCATCGGGCCGCATTCATGGCCCATGGACGCATCAGATGGAACCGCTGTTCCGCAAAGACGGCGGTCATGCCATGGTCTTCCGCGACTTCGAAGGCCGCCTGATCCTCGCGCTGCACAGTCCGAACCGTGAGCCCGACGAACGCTGCCGCCTCTTCCTGCTCGAAGACACCGGCAAGACGCTCGGCATCACAAAGCCGCTGGCGGATTAGTCGCGTTCTCGAATTCGCGAAATAGGTGGACCGCGCGCCCGGGGCGCATTTTAGGCTCGCGGCGGCGATGGGCCATCCTTCAGAATCCTTGACCGGTGAAATGCCTCGACGGTCCGAGGCGGAGCCTCGCCAAGAAGACATCGTATGATACTTGAGAACCTGATCGCCACAGCCAAGGCGCAGGGCGCCAGCGACCTGCATCTCGAACCGGGCCTGCCTCCGGCCTTCCGGATCAACGGTGTCCTCAAGGTGCAGGACGATCCGGTGCCCGCCAAGGACCTCATTGAGGCCGCACGGGAACTCATCAGCGAGGCCCATTGGCCCACCTTCCTCGAACGGCGTTCGTTCGACATGTCCCGGACCATCGCCGGCGTGCGTTGCCGCATCAATGTCTTGAACAGCACGCGCGGGATCGGCTTTGCCATTCGCCTGCTGGCCTCCTTCGCCGCCACGCTCGAACGCCTCAATCTCCATCCCGATCTCGATAAGTTCGCCCGCCTCCAGCACGGACTGGTCCTGGTCTGCGGGCCGACCGGATGCGGCAAGTCGACGACCTTGGCCGCCTTCATCCAGGAGATCAACCTGGCCGAGGCGCGTCACATCGTGACAGTCGAGAGCCCGATCGAATACACGTTCAAGCCGCGCCGTTCCTTCATCCGCCAACGGGAGGTGGGGCGCGACACGCCCTCGTTCGAGCAGGCCCTGCTCGACTCGTTGCGCGAAGATCCCGATGTTCTGATGGTCGGTGAGATGCGGGAGCCCGCCACGATGCGGCTCACGCTCAATGCCTCGGAAACCGGCCACCTCGTCTTTGCCACCATGCACTCCTCGACCACGGCCGAGGCCCTCCAGCGCATCGTCTCCGCCTTCGCGCCCGAGAGCCAGGGAAGCGTGCGGTCCGCTCTGGCCGATTGCCTCCAGGCCGTCGTCTGCCAGCGCCTGCGCTACCGACCCGACCTCAAACTGCGAATCCCCGAATGCGAAATCCTGGTCGGCACACATGCGGTCAAGAGCTTCATCCGCCAGGGCGAGTTCTTCAAAATCTTCCCCATGATCGAGACTGGCGGCGACCACGGCATGTGGACATTCGATCGCTATCAGCGCTGGCTCGACAAGCGCAAGGAATGGTCCCTGCCGAACACAGCCGAGACCGCCGATACGGACGCCGAGCCGGCCATGATCCCCTCTCCCCTGCCCCCTGCCGCACCCGGGCAGGACGGGCGCCCGCACGAGACGCCCCTGAGGGCCACGCCCGGCGCGGTCCCCGGCTCCCGCTCGAAGCGTATGATCGAGATCGAGCCGGTTGCGGGCGGATTGGCCGAGGTGGTGAAGAAGCTGGCCAAGTAGTCCGCTGGGAAACGTCACCAGTCAGGGCCTGGCAAAGCTCGGCCCAACGAACATCCTTCGAGCGCCCTTGCCACAGGCCGTCTGCCGGCGCTAGGTTACTTCTGTCATTTTGACCGCAACCATAGGCTGATTCACCCATGAGCATTCGTGTCCGATTCGCCCCCAGCCCGACCGGCTTTCTCCACATCGGCGGCGCGCGCACAGCGCTGTTCAACTGGCTCTACGCGCGCCACGTCGGGGGGCATCTGATTCTCCGCATCGAGGACACGGACACGGCGCGCAACACACAGGAGGCGGTGGACGTCATTCTCCAAGGACTCCGCTGGCTGGGGATCAACTGGGACGAAGGTCCGCTGACCAGCGACGCGACCGGGCCCTACAAGGGCGACCGCGGCCCGTACTATCAATCGCAGCGGCAGGAGAACTACCGGCGGCGGGTCGAGGCGCTGCTTGCGCGCGACATGGCCTACGAGCACGAGGGCGCCGTGCGCTTCCGCATGCCCCGCGAGCCGATCGTGGTGCCGGACCTGATCGTGGGGGAGGTGCGTCGCGAGTTGACCGACCGCGAGGCGCGCGATCCCGATTTCGTGATCGTCCGGTCCGACGGGCAGCCCGTGTTTCATCTGGTCAACGTGATTGACGACCTTGAGATGGGAATCACGCATGTCATTCGCGGCGAGGATCACCTGTCGAACACCCCCAAACACATCGCGCTGTTCCGGGCCTTTGGGGTTGCGCCCCCCGCCTACGCCCACATCCCGCTCATCCTCAATCCCGACGGCACCAAGATGAGCAAGCGCGATCAGGGCGCGTCGCTCTCGACCTATTTGGATGAAGGCTATACGCCGGAGGCCGTGGTCAATTATCTCTGTCTCCTGGGCTGGTCTCCGAAGGACAACCGCGAGATCCTCCCCATCAAGGAAATCATCGAGCGATTCGACCTCTTGCAGATCCTGCGGCACAATGCGCGCTTCGACATGGCCAAGCTCCAGTGGATGAACGCCGAGTACATGCGCGCCATGAGTCCCGACCGCTTTTACGAGCTCTGCGTCCATGCGCTGGCCAAGGCGGGCATCGACACCAATCGGTTCCCCCTGTCGTACGTCAAGGCCGCCCTCAACACCTGCCATGGCAAGCTCAAGACCTTCGCCGAGCTGGGCGGTTACGCCGGCTTCTACTTCACGGACGAGATCTCATGGGAGACGCAGGCCGCGGCCAAGGATTTCACCGCTGAGGGCCGCGACCGCCTGCGCAAGCTCCGCGAGGCGTTTGGCGCGCTGCCCGAGTTCACGGCGCTCCACCTCGAGGCGTGTCTCAAGAACCTCGCCGGGCAACTCGGAGTCAAGGTCGGCGCCCTGGTGCATCCCACCCGCCTGGCCTGCACCGGCAAGACGGTCGGACCGAGCCTGTATCACCTGCTCGAAGTCCTGGGACGCGACAAGGTTTTCGAGCGCCTCGACCGGGCCCTGGCCTGGAACGGCTGACGGGGCGCCGGCTCAGAGCGCCGTGTGCTCGTCGAGCAATCGCAGGTAGAGCCGGTACTGGTCCAAAGACACCCCCGGCGGCGTCTGATGGTCGACGCTCGGGATGAAGCCGCCGGACGCCATGAGCGGACGCAACCGCTCGAACTCGGCTCGCATGGCGGCCTCGCCGCGCGTCATGGTCATTTTGTCGAAATGGCCGACAAACCGGAACCGGGGGAACTGGCGGCGCAGTTGCATACCATCCACGCCCGCCTGGCGTTCGAGCGGGAGCACGCCGGCAATCCCCAGCTCCTGCAGCCAGGGCACCACGCGGGTGACATCGCCGTCGGTATCCACAAACACCAGGATGCCCCGCTCATGCAGCCTCGGAATCAGCTCGCGGTAATAGGGCGCCACGAAGGCGTCGAACATCGCCTTCGAGATCATCGGCCCGTGGTTGTACGAGAGGTCCTCGGCCACCGTCATGAACGTCGGCACGCAGAGCCGCGTCATCCGATCCAACAGATCCAGGTTGAAGGCGAGCAGATCGCGGTTGATGGCGTGAATCAACTCCGGCTGGTCGTAGAACGCCAGCATCAGGGGACTGAATCCCATCAGCGTGCGCGGGAACCAGAAGAAACCCTCGAACGTCGCCCACACAACCGCTTCGCCCCGGCGCTGCCGGCCCGCCCACGGCCCCAAACTCCGCATCGCCGCCGCATGCGATGGGAAGAGCCGCGGGCGAATCCGAACGTAATCGTCCATCGTGGCCACCACGCCTTCGACGTGGTGCTGTGTCGCGGCGATCGTCGGGTCGGTCGTGCTGAACCAGAACTGCTGGTACGGGTCGAGGCCGAAGTGCGCGGCGATGTCGAAGACCTGGCTGAAG
>CAYPUR010000147.1:0-1187 GCA_964413865.1 uncultured Verrucomicrobiota bacterium | reverse complement strand
CAGGCCTTCCCCATGCCAGCGCGCGATGGTCTGGTCCCACCACATGGCCCATTCCCAGCGCGGCAGGCGGTCCACCGCCTGGAAACCCATCACCGCCAGAAAACGCTCAACATGCGTCATCGGCAAAGGGTCGCGACCTGTGCCTTGCCGCACTGCCCAGTGGACGTGAACGCCGTAGCCGCCGTCGTGAGACGCCGCTGATCTCTGTCCTTGACGGAGCGAGATGGCGCGGACACATGTCCGCGGCTACGAAACAGCGGTTCATGGAGGCCCTACTGGGCGGCCTTCTTCTGCGCCTGCTCAGCCAGGGCGTTGGCCTTGCGCGCCAGATCGGGATTCGAGATGGACTGCGCGGCCTTTTGCAGGGGCGCCACCAGCTTCGACGCCACCTCGGCCGCTTCACGCCCCTTGAGCAACTCCTCGCCGATGACAATCACCGCCGTGCCGGCCTCCGCCCGCACCGCCGCATCGTCGAGATAGGGCACCGCCGCGGCGAACGCGCCGGACGTCTTGATGGTCCCCAACGCGCCCAAGAGCAGCTTCTTCTCCTCGGCCTGCTGGACGACGCCCGCAGCCTGCTGGCACAGAGCCAGACGGCGCTCGGCAGGCAGTTCGGCGTTCGACGCCCATCCGAAGTAGCCCCGCAAGGCGAGAAGCTTTTCGGTCGGGTTGGCTGAGGACCGGGCCAGGGCGAGCAATTCGGGGACGACATCCTCGGTCTTCCATGAGCCCAGCGCCCGGATCGCGGAGGCGCGCACCCCGGCATTGGGATCGTTGACGGCGGCCCGAGCCGCCTTGAGGGCGTCGGCTCCACCCACGCCCGTCAAAACGCGCAGCAGCGCGCTTTTGGCGTCGGGCTGTGCCGAGGCGAGCCGTTCCGTGACCTGGTTCACGCACGAGGCCGGCGCCTCGGCGCGCGCGCACACGGCGCTCACAGCCTGTTCAGCCGCATCGCGATCTGTGGCATCGCCGGCCTTAAGGAGCAAATCGAGCAGATGAGGCAATTGGGCGGGACTGCTTAGTTCTCCGAGGCGTTTCAAAGCCGCCGGACGCACCGAGGCATCGGCGTCGGTCGCGGCCTGAAACAGGGCCGGCACGCACGCCTCCATGCGGCGGCGTCCGATCAGATCGATCGCCGTCAGCCGCTCGGCCGCGCGCGAACTGGCCAGCATGCCGACGACGGCGCT
>CAYPUR010000146.1:256-11946 GCA_964413865.1 uncultured Verrucomicrobiota bacterium | reverse complement strand
GGCCGGGTGCCCTCACCCGGCGTCAAGCCCCTGCACCCAAAATGAGAACTGCTGCCCTCGAGGGCGCGACCCGAAGCCGAATAATGTGCGATGACCTGTTCATGGGCGCCGAGCGACCAGCCGCCGTTGCCGATATGCACCTGCTCGCTCGGCGTGGCGCCGTCCACCAGCGTGTTCAGCGACGCGGCCGTGCCGAACACCGTGCGGCCTTGCTGCACACCGTCCACAACATAGCAGGCTGCCCTCCCTCCCCTCGCCCGGGCAAGCCCAGCAGCAGCCCAAAAGCGCCTGCCCGCTCGAACGGAACATCTCGAAAGAAACTTGCAACATCTAATGACTATGATAAGATTTTATCTAGTTGAAAGAAGATATGAAGGACCGCCTGCAACCTCGCCTTCCGCGGGATACAGTTCCGCCTCACCGGCCGCTGGGCCCCCTGCTGCATGGACTTGCCTTTCTCCTCCTGGCCCTGGCGGGCGCGCGGGCACAAACGCCGCCCGTCGTCCGCAGCCTCGATTTCAACGGCACCTACAGCAACGTCGTCCACTTTCCGGTTGGGCCGTGGATGGATACCAACCTCATCCATCTTACAGTCGAGTTGTGGGTCTATCCGCGCAGCCTGACCTCGACCCAGGCGCTCGTGGCACGTGCGCTGTCCACCAACCTCTGGTTCGGTCTGAGCTCGAACCGACTCCGTTTTGCCCGCAGCGGCGGCGCCTGGGTCGAATCCGCCCAAACCGTCCCGCTCCGGCGATGGTCCCATGTGGCCGCCACTTACGACGGCCTGACGGCGCGCTTCTATCTCAATGGCGAACCGGCGGGCCAGGCCCCGCTGTCCCACGCCGGCAACGGTTGCACCAACGTTCTGAGCCTGGGCGGCCAGCGCGACTTCACCACCTTCGGCGACTTGTTTGCGGCGGGATACCCCTTCGACGGCATGTTGGATGAGGTCCGCGTCTGGGCGGCGGCGCGGACGCAGGCGCAAATCGCGGCGGGGATGCACAGCGAACTGCGGTTCGAGCCGTGGCTGCTGGCCGCGTTCGGCGACGGCGGCTCCGAGGAGAATGTCTCGGGGGACCTCGGCCTGTGCTCGGGCGTTTCGCCCGCGAACCGTCTCAGCGGGTTCGGGATCCTGCCGGCGCAATTGTGCGTGCCGTGGACCGCCAACGCTCTCACGGTGGACGGCGTGATTGACCCGCTCGGCGAGTACCAGGGCGCGGAGACCTTGGTCCTCCGCACCGGGACCGGCGGCACGGTCTACGATCAGCCCGCCTACCTCGTCCGATCGATCAACGCGACGAACAACCACCTGTTCATCGGCATCCCCGGCCTGCCGCAGGGCCAGGGCGGCTCGAACCCGGTGGTGCAAGTCCGCGCCGCCCTGGCGCCCGGCGGTGGCACGTTCGAGCTGGGCGACTGGGAATTCCGCTACCGCGAAAACACGCTGCAAGGCGGAACGCGGCTGGTGCCCCCGCAGCCGCCACTCTACCCGGACCCGAGGTGGCAACCGTGGCCGCAGGGACCCGCCAGTTGGAATGGGGCTACCGCCGGGGTTGTTGGAGAGGAGTTTCTCCAAAACTACGAGTTCCGCATCCACGCCGGGCATTTGAACGACTTTGCGAAGTATGCGCGCCTCCTGGTCCGCTATGGGGAGCTTGGACCCGGAGAGCCTGAACTGACCGCGCCCACGACGGGGCTCGCGGACCAACCAGCCACGTATGCGGTGGCGCAGTGGTGCGGCGAGGCCATCCGCGGCTCCCGCCCGCGCTCGGTTTCGGGTTTTGTCGAACGCTGGGGTCCGCCAGGCCCGAGCAACGTCGGCCTGGTGGTGTCGCTCTACAGCGGCCACTCGGAGACCACTGGCATCCTGCTGGGCCGCACCACCACCGGCCCCCTTGGCTCGTTCACCATCCATCACCCGGCGGTCCCGACGAACCGTCCGGTGACGATTACCTATGACCCGCCCGCGGGGCCGTTGGTGTTCCGATCCCCGTCCATTGAATCCAACAATCTTGTTCATGGGATCGCGATCAACAGCCCGTTCTCGGTCACCTACCCGCCCACCGCCCTGCCGGACACCGAGGCATATTCCGATGTCCGGTTCATCTTTGGCGTTGGAGGGCCGATCGGCGTCACCGGCGTCTCGCCAACCAGTATCGAAACGCGGGTGCTGGTCCGGGCCGACCCGCCGAAATTCCAGCCCGCCAACGAGGCGGCGCGCATCACTGTCACGGGCGTGGAATTTCGCGACGGCCTCCGTGTGTTCCTTCAAGGGCCCGGCTGCACCGTCTGGCCGCCGACGCTCTGCGCCGGGGATTTTCTGGCGTGTAACGTGGTGGAGGTCGCGGCAGACGGCACTTCCCTGACGGCGGAAGTCCCCGTCGGCCTCGATGGCGGCTGGCGGGTGGTCGTCGAAGATCCGTCCTGGCTGGCCGTGGGTGGCGAGCGCTGGAACGTCGGCCCGACGCTGCATTTCACTTTGCCCACCTGGCCCCAACTGCACGGATTCGCCTTCTTCAACGCGGACGACCATCCGAGCCTCGAGGAATTCGAGGCCTGCTACGGCGACAGCATCTTCGTCTATACCCCCGTGCCCGTGCGCAATCCCCACTACGCCCTCTGGTCGGTGGTCTATGGCATCTGGATGGAGGAAACGCGCGGGTCGTGTGTTGGCATGGCCAGCACCGCGCGATTGCTGGCCAATGGCAACATCCCCCTCAGCACCTACGATTCCCCCGAAGCCGGCGGCTTTCATGGCGTGCTCTTTGGGAATGGATTCCTGGGGCACCCCGACGATCCAGAAGACGCCCCCAAGCCGGCCCGCTGGACCGGCTTCGACCTCTTCCAGCCCACCCGGCCCGTAAACCTGTGGTCGCGCATCACTTCGCTCGCAGCCGCCCAGACCAGCGCCCAAGCCATCGCGGCCAACCTGGGCCAGCATACTCTGATCCGCGTCTTCGGCCCGGGGCGCGGCCGGGCCGCCGGCAACCCGAACGCAGTCCTCGATCGGGTCCGTGCCCGTCCAGACCAGCATGTCATGTGCATCTACCAGCGCAACTGGGGTCGCGGCCACTGCGTCACACCCTATGCGGTCCTCGACGGAGCGGGCCTGGATGCCGCCGGCCTGCGCATCATCCCGCTCGAGGACCGCTCGATCATCAAGGTCTATGACAACAACCGCCCGAATCAGGAGTGTTTCATCGAGGTGGACCGAGGGTTCAATTCCTTCCGCTACAATCCCAAAGGCTTCCCCGTCGAAGATCCCGAGCGCGACGAGTACCGCGGCCCCGGACTCTTCTCGATGCCGCTCTCCATCTTCACGGATCCCCGGCACGCGCCCGGCCCGGAATTCCTGGGTGAGTATGGGCTGTCTGCCCTTCGGATGCTGATGGTCGGCGCGGCAAGCGCCACCTTGACCAACGTCGCCGGAGCCACGGCCGGCTGGACCACCAACGGCCTGACGCTCGATTACCCGGGCGCCCTGCCTTACCTGCCTGTAGGCTACCTGCCTGGAGAGCCCGACCGCTTCGACACCACCATGCTCTTCCTGCCGAGCACCAATTCGCCCGCCGGCGGCAGGTTCACCTCCGCGGGCTCGAATGTCATGATCCACGCCGCGTCCGGCTGGAACGAGGTCGCCTTTGGCTTCCGCGCCCCCCACACCGGCCCCGGCAACGACCTCTATGGCCTACGGATCGGCCCGAACCAGGCTCTCGAAGGCTTGGGCGTGCGCATCTCCGAGCCGGTCGCAGGCTTCAGCGCCATGACCTCCGTGCGCAAGGAAAGCGGCGCCTGCCGCATCTGGGTGCTGGACGCCGGCCCCGACCTTGCCAAGCCCGATTTGCACCTCGAACTCGAGGGCTTCGACGGCCTCAAGCTCCGCAACCAATCCTCCGAAACCTTGAACCTCCGTTTCGGCCTGTCCGGCTCGGACCAGACGCCCGCCCAGGTGTTCTCGACGTTCGAGATTTCTTCCGATGAGGCGAGCCTGCCCGCCAAGGCCACGCTGCGTCTGCGCCCGCTGCCGGGCAACACCGGGTTCCGCCGCGAACTGGATGCCAACAACGACAACATTCCCGAAACCGCCGACATCCTGCCCGCGCGCGGTTCGCTGCGGCCCAGCCGCGAAGGCGGATGGCTCGCGCTCCGCTGGCGCCAGGCCGCCAGCCAGGAAACCCTCGAAGTCGCCAACACCCTCGAAAGCCCCGTCTGGACGCCAGCCGACGCCGCCCTCACCACCGAAGGCGCGGACCGTGTGGCCCGCGTGAGCATGAATGCGCCGACCGGGTTCTTCCGCGTGC
The DNA here is from genome assembly GCA_964413865.1 of uncultured Verrucomicrobiota bacterium. GTDB lineage: Bacteria > Verrucomicrobiota > Verrucomicrobiia > Limisphaerales > J093 > MWFF01. The sequence goes on along the minus strand of CAYPUR010000146.1, from coordinate 7,645 downwards.
GAGCCGGGGTGACGAATTGCCTTTCGCTGGTCGGTCTTGGCTTGGGGCCGAAGCCCAATCCGTGGGAAACCACCGGGTTCAAGTTCGAAGCCCTCAACGCCGCCGGCGCGATGCAGCCGCAGAACACCCTCGTGACCCGTGACGCCCATGCCGGACTCGATGTCGCCCATACCGTTCGCATCCACCCCGAGTATGAATGCCAGGTGCTGCACTTGGACGTGTTCCAGACTTCCGGCCTCGTGCTCTTCGAGGCGGTGGGCGCCCTCGGAGCAATCATCTCCCGCGCCGAGCTGATCGGCCCCGGCAGCGACAGCCAGCGCGTGACGCTGCGGAGCTTCCGTGACCGCATTCACTACGTCCGCGTCAGCTCTCCCAATGCGCTGTGCCTCATCGAGAACCTCTGCGGCGAGCGCATGCGGGCGCCGTGAACGCCCCCGGCCTCGTGCGCGCGGATACCATGTCGTCTATGTCGACCTGACCCGACTCGGACTCGATCCTTCTATCGCAGCAGGTTCTCGGGCCGATCGGCGACGATGTAGATCATCGCCGCCAGCATCATCCACGCCACCGCAATCGAGAAAACAGTTGCCACGCCGTTATGCCGGCGCAGGCGGCGGCACCAGTCAAAGAGATTCTCCGTTTTCTGCTTTTCACTGTCGGGCGCGGACGCATCATGGACAGCATGTTTCGGCCCGAGATTCGTTCGTTTCATTTTGTCGGCGTGTGCGGCACGGCCATGGCCTCGGCGGCGGCCGCGATGCAGGACCAGGGATGCGTGGTGACCGGTTCGGACGAGAACGTCTATCCACCGATGTCGACGTTCCTGGCCGAGCGCGGTGTCGAGGTCATGAACGGCTACGCCGAGCGGAATCTGGCGCACAAGCCAGACCTGGTGGTCATCGGCAATGCGATTTCGCGAGGCAACCCGGAGGCCGAGGCGGTGCTCGACCACAGAATGCGGTACTGCTCACTGCCGGAGCTGCTGCGCGAGTACTTCATCCGGGGCAAACGCTCGCTCGTGGTGGCGGGCACGCACGGCAAAACCACGACGACCGCGCTGCTGGCCTGGGTGTTCGAGCACAACGGACTCAATCCCAGTTACCTCATCGGCGGCATCCCGAACAACTTCAGCCAGGGCGCCCGGTTCACCGACAGCGACTGGTTCATCGTCGAAGGCGACGAATACGACACGGCCTTCTTCGACAAGCGCAGCAAGTTCGTGCATTACCTGCCCGAGGTCGCAATCATCAACAACCTCGAGTTCGATCACGCCGACATCTTTCGCGATCTCGAATCGATCCAGACCAGTTTCTCGCATCTGATCCGGCTGGTGCCGCGCAACGGACTGGTCCTGGCCAACGGCGATGACGCCAATCTCGCGCCGCTCCTCAAATTCAAGCACTGCCCGATCAAACGGTTCGGTTTCGGCGAGGAGAATCACTTGCGGGCCTTCAAGCTGCGGCTCGGAGCGACCGCCACCGAGTTCGAAACCCCCAACCACAAATACCACCTCAACCTCATCGGCGAACTCAATGTGCGCAACGCCCTCGGGGTCATCGCCTGCGCCCGGCACTGCGGCCTGACCAACGCGCAGATCCAGGCGGCCTTCAACACCTTCAAAGGAGTCAAGCGGCGCCTCGAAGTCCGCGGCGTCGCGGGCGGCATCGTGGTGATCGACGATTTCGGCCATCACCCCACGGCGATTCGCGAGACCCTCAAGGCCCTGCGCCTCAAGCACCCCACCGAAAAGCTCTGGGCCGTGTTCGAGCCGCGCACCAACACCACCCGCCGCAACGTGTTCCAGCGCGAGCTGGCCGACGCCTTCCTGGGCGCCGACGCCGTTGTCATCGCGCAGGTGGCCCGACTTGAACTGCTGGCGCCCCACGAACGCCTCGATCCCGAGCGCCTGATGGCCGACCTCCAGGGCGCGGGCAAGACGGCTGCGTACCTGCCGGACGTCGACTCGATCATCGAGCACCTGGCCGGCAACGTTCAGGGAGGCGATGTGGTCTGCGTCTTCAGCAACGGCGGTTTTGGCGGGCTGCACCAGAAACTCCTCGATCGCCTCGCCCAGCGCCGCGCTTGAGACAGCCCGGACATGAGATCACGCGCAGCCCTGTAAATGTCCGGATTTCGTTGTCATCTTCCCGGTGGTGAGAAATCCGGGCTAAGGGTTTGACCTCGCCACAGGCGGGCCGAGGGCGACACGGAACCCGACGAAGTGAATGCCATTCGAGGGCGACATCATAAAGCGATTGGCTGAACGGGCGTATTGAACCTCCTGGTTCCACCCCCCGCCCCGGAACACCTTGAACTTGCTGCTCGCCGGCCCCGCCGGATCGGTTGCCGGCGTCTCCGGGTACGGCGCGAACCAGTCCAGACACCATTCCCAAACATTGCCGTGCATGTCATGCAGCCCCCATGCATTGGCCTGTTTCAGCCCGACCGGGTGGCTCCTCGATTCGCTGTTCTCGAGAGTCCACGCATGGGCGTCCGCAGCCTGGCCGTCGTCCCCGAAGCTGAACAGGTTCGTGCTGCCCGCCCGGCACGCATACTCCCACTCCGCCTCGGACGGAAGGCGATACACATAGCCCGCCGGCAGCCGACCCATCTGCCGCTCCCGCTCGCTCAACGCCGCGCAATACGCCTCCGCCTCGAACCAGTTCAGTTTCTCGACCGGACAATTCGAATCGCCCTGGAAATGGCTCGGATTGCTGCCCATCAGGGCGGCGTACTCGGCCTGCGTCACCTCGTGCCTCCCGAGCCAGTAATCCCGCGTGATGGTGACTGGCTGCCGGATTCGGACAAACGAACCGGCCTTGATCGGCACCATGTTGGTCAGCGGAACCAACCCGGCGGTCGATGATTGTGCCAGTGTGTCGTTTGCCAAACCGCTCGAGGTCACGCCGGGCTTCTCGCAGCCGGTCGAGATCAACCAGACTGCGGCCAGCCCTAACGTCGTTGCGGCTGCCGCCCAAATGTGGGGTGAATGCGTTCTCATGGCATAAAATCGATGCGCACGTGCCGGTCTCCAGGTTTCAACAACACAGTCTGTTCCTTGCCGCCAGCCCAGCGAATCCAGAGTCCCACCGGCTGCTCCCGCAGACCCAGCACCTGCGTCGAGGCGTCCTGCGACCAGTAGCCTGATCCCGCTTGGATGATGCGGCAAGGACCCCTCCGATCGCCGGCGTACATCACACGCAGCCGCGCGCCCACGCCGTCCGGATTCCCGGGCGGCCCGCGCAGCGAGACGCGCAACCCGGGCCGTCCGCCACGGTTCGCCAACAGGCAGACGGCGCCATTGTTCTGTGCGACGGCCAGATCGGCGCGCGCGTCCCGGTCGAAATCGCACACCGCCGCGCCTCTCTGTTCGCCCAGAATCCTGATGCCGCTCAGCGAGCCGTCGACTGCCTCGAAGCGCCCCTGTCCATTCCCTCGCACCCACAATCCGCGGCCGCCGTCGTCTCGGGTCAGATCGGAACCCGAGCCGAAGAAGTTCTGGCCCAGGAACAGATCCTCGAAGCCATCGCCGTCGAAGTCGCCCACGCTGACGGCAAAGACAGGCGCCGCCTGGGCTTCCAGGGGGAGGACGACCGGTTCGAAGCGAGCGCCGCGATTCAGAAAGACAGTCGACGCCAGATGCGCCGCCTCGAGACGGCGCGGTCTCTCCGCGCCCGGAGGGAGGATGTCCTCGATTGTCGCTTCAGCAAAGGCTTGATGCGTCGGGAAACGGTGGACCAGGTCCGGCAAACCCCGTGCCAGCCACGTGCGGTCGCGCACCGGCAGCCAGGTGTCCCCGCTCCGCCACGCCTCGACCAGCTCGATGAGACCGTCGTCATTCCAATCGCCCCAGAGAACCTGAAACGCGGTGGGTTGATGCAGTTCGTAGATCGTGTTGCGCCCCCAGTTGCCGCACGCCAGATCGAGTCTGCCGTCGCCGTCAAAATCCCCCGCCGTCACACTCGTCCACCAGCCCGTCATCCCGGCAAGCCCCCACAACTCCGTCGCGTCGACAAAACGCCCGCCTTCATTCCGAAACGCCCGAATGGGACCCCAGTCGACAGCAAGCGCGAGGTCGCTGTCGCCGTCTCCATCCAGGTCCGCAAACGAGGCGCCGCTCACGAGGCCGATCCGCTCGAATGGTTGGTTGAGCGCCCCGCCAGACTCGAGTTTGCCGCCTTCGTTCACCCACAGCGCCGACGAGACCGGCTCGGGATAGCGCCCCGGTTCAAACCGGCCGCCCACAAAAAGGTCCAGGTCGCCGTCCCCGTCGATGTCGGCTGTGGTCATCGGTCCGAGGCTGGCACTGACGGACGGCCATGACCGAACAGCGCCCAGGTTCTCAACCGCCGAGTCGAAAATGGCGCTCTGCGGCGAAGCCGCGGCTTCGTCGTGCGATGCTGCCACGAGCACATGGCGGTTGCCGACGCCGTCGGGCCAGCCGACTAGAGCCCCTTGATTCGACGAAGCTTCCGCGGTTGTCCCGAGCTTGCGAAAGCCGCGCCCTTCCTCGTTGAAAAAAACCGCCAGCCGGCTCCCGCGGTCCGCAGACACCAGCAGATCCTCCCACCCGTCGCCATTGACGTCATACCAGCTTACGCCCGGCCCCAACCGGCTCAGGCGCCGAGGGAGCAAAGGCTGTTGGCCCCAGTCGTCAAACGGCGCCTCGATATGGGCGTGGTTCAGCATCCCGCTCACATCGGCGAAGAGAGGATCTTCGGACACCGGGGCGGCAGGTCGTGTCGGGGTGCCGTTTGGCGGCTCATGGATCTCGTAGACGCGATTGGCGACGACATGGCTGACAACGCTCCGCGTTCCATCGCGCCACTGCACTTCGAGACGAAGCGATTCTCCGGGATCGGACGCGCCCGCAAACACGCGCATCGCCTGATCGCCCGACATGTAGCGTCCGCCGCACATCATCTCCTGGGATTGCGTCAGCGAGGGTCCGATCAGCCGAATGCGGGCTCCGATGCCCTGGGTATTGGGCGCTTCTCCCTTCAAACGCACCGCAATCCGTCCTTCGGACGCGTTGTTCCGGTACAAGCTCGCCACCGCATTCAGGTTGTTCACCACCACGTCCAGGTCGCCGTCATTGTCGAGATCGCCCAAGGCGGCACCGTTCGAGATGCCCTCACGGTCGAATCCCCACGCGCTCGCCAGATCGAAGGTCCCATCGCCGCGATTGCGGAAAGCGAGGGAGCGCGTGGGCCATGCAGGGTGCAGCCGGCGGGCCCGCTTGCGCTGCTCGAACGTCATCCGGCGCATCCCCTGCAACATCTGGTCGTGGCTGTCCTGGTCCATCACGTCCATCCCGAACCCGGTCGTGACGAGCAGGTCTTCGTAGCCGTCCAGGTCCACGTCGACGAACATGGGACACCAGGACCAGCCGGTCGCCGCCACTCCGGCCATCAGGGCGATTTCGGCGTACGACCCGTCCGCGCGACCGAGGAAAAGCATGTTTCTGTTGAAACGCGGCTGCTCCTCGCTCTGCTCGATTTCGCGCGGCTTCGGGCGGTCCCGTGACAACTGCGTCATCCGCTTTGCATGGTCCCGGGCCAGCATGTCCAGCACGAAGATGTCGTCCCGCCCGTCGCGGTTCACATCGGCGAAGTCCAGCCCCATCGAGGATCGGCTGGTGTGGCGGAATTGCACGCGGGGGAGTGCGCGGAAGGTTCCCCGGCCCGTGTTCATCCACACGCGGTCCGGTGAGGCGTTGTCGTTGCACACGTAGAAATCGGGCGCGCCGTCCTGATTGAGATCCCGGAACATGACCGAAAGCCCCCAGTCGCGCGTGGGCGGGATGGGCTTGCTTCCCTCGTCCAGAAACACGCCCGGATCGAACAGGATCGACACGAACCGGCCCTGCCCGTCGTTCCGGTAAAGCCCGTGATACTCCGGCAACTCGCGCACGCTCCCGTCAGGCAACGCCTGGAACCGGTCTTTCCAATACGGCAGCGTCGTGGGCTGATCGTTGACTTTCGTCACCACCCATTGGCCTCCCCGCCTGGCCAGCGAAAACCGGGTTGTCGCATCGGCCAGATGCATGACGTCGATGTAGTGCGTGCAGTACAAGTCCAGATCCCCGTCCCCGTCGATGTCCGCCAAAGCCAGCGACGTGGCCGACGCACTGCGCGAAAGACCCGAATCGCGACGCTCCGTCAGCCGCCCCTTGCCCTCATTGAGAAAGAGACGCGTCCCCGCGCCGATCGAATTGACCAGCAGATCCAGACTGCCGTCGCCGTCCACATCGGCAAATGCCGCGCCGGTCGAATCCTGGTCCGGGCACGCCGCGTCGCCGGGATCCGCTTCCCGGAACCGCCAGTTGCCCAGGTTGCGGTAGAGCCGGTTCGGCCCCTGCAACGCGCAGAAGTAGAAATCCACCCACCCGTCGCCATCCACATCGCCAATGGCCACACCTGCCCCGTTGTGGGCGACCGCGTTCGTCAGATAGGCGTCTCCTTCGAGAAGGTTCGTGAAAGTCACGCCTGTGCGGCGCGAATCGGTGAGACTGAAGCCGGGGCTCTTGCCTGGCTCGGGGCGGACCTCCGCGCTGCGGACCGCGATGTCGCCGGACCCCGTTGCGTGAGCATCAGCGGCCTCAAGACTGGCTTGCGCGAGCGCTGCGAGCGCGACGCACAGCAGAACCGGCCGAATCATGGCGTCGAGGAGACCAGCGGGCGCCCGGTTGTCAACGTCTGACCGTGGCCGCCCGGCGCGGTCACTTGATCCCCGCCAGGCGTTGGCGCCAGATCTTGTAGAGATGGACGGTGGCCTGGACGTCGCGCAGGCAGTACTCGGCGATCTCGCGGTGGCGCCCCTCCGCCATGAGGCGTCCCACATCCATCCCGGTGACGCCGTGGCTCTTCGGCGAATCAATTCCGAACGCCTTGCAGTAGAAATCGAGGTTGAATCGGCGCGCCGCCCCGTCGCGTCCGCTCACCCCGTAAAAGGTGAGCTGCTCGGCCAGATCGCAGTGCGGTTCGGTGGTGAATCGGTACCCCAGCCATTCCTTGCGGGTGATCGGCACGTTCAACAGCGCCGACCGCAGATAGAGAAACGGGACGTCAAAGCCGCGCCCGTTGAATGTCACGATCTGATCGTAATGCCTGGCCACATCCCAAAACGCAGTCAGCGTCTCGGACTCGTCAATGCAGGCGACAAACTCCACCGGCTCGGCGCCCCCCTCGCCTTCGCCCGGGTCGTAATCGGTCGCCGTGAACAGCACCTGGCCGCGCGCGGTGTCGGCGTTGAGCATGGCGATGCAGACCACCCGCGCCGTGAGAGGCCACAGACTGAATTGGTGCTGGATCTCGGCGCGACGCGCCTCGCGGGCGGCGGGATCGGCAAGGCGCTCCGCATCGCGATGCAGGAACTCCCACTGCGCAT
>CAYPUR010000146.1:0-246 GCA_964413865.1 uncultured Verrucomicrobiota bacterium | reverse complement strand
AAGCCGCTGTCTCGATATCGAAGACCAGAGTCGCCATAAAAAAAGAAGGCCAACTCCAAGCCGCGGCAGTCGCTTGATTGGGACCGCACCCTGGCGGCCTGGAGTTGGACCAACGTGGATGAGGTTACCTCTTCTTAGCCTTCTTGGCTGGCTTCTTGGCTGTTTTCTTGGCAGGTTTCTTGGCTGCGGCCACGTCGTCTCACCTCCTCTCCCAGGTTGAGGGTTGAACCACCATCGGGGCGCGAG
>CAYPUR010000145.1:0-12075 GCA_964413865.1 uncultured Verrucomicrobiota bacterium | reverse complement strand
ACCTTTCGATGACATCGGCTCCGCGTTCTTCAGAAGTTGGTGAGAAATGCGCGCTTTTCAAGCGCGCCGTTTGGTCTAGACTGGGCGCATGAAACACGCCGGCAAAGCGACACAGGCGGCGCTGCGCCTGATCTACTGGCCGCTGTTTTTCGTCCTGGCCCTCATGCTCGCCAGCGTGCTGGCGAAGTTCCTGGGCAGCATCCTGATCTATGTCGCGGGCGGCCTCGCCGGGTTGTGGGTCCTGTTTGGACTCTTCTGCCTCTACTTCTTCCGCGATCCAAACCCCGCCATCCCGTCCGCTCCCGAGGCCATCCTCGCGCCCGCGCACGGCAAGGTGGACGCCATCGACGAAATCGAGGAGCTCGGTTTCATGGGTGGGCGATGCCGCCGGGTGTCGATCTTCATGTCGGTTCTCGACGTGCACGTCCAACGGGCCCCGGTTGCCGGCCGGATGACGTTCCACAAACGGACGGCCGGCCAGTTCCTGAACGCAATGCGCACCGATTCCGCCGCGTTCAACGAGAACGTCCTCCTTGGCTTCCTGTCCGCCGAACGTGACGGCGAAAGGATCGGGGTCCGGCTCATCGCCGGTGCCATCGCGCGCCGGATCGTGGTTTGGGCCGACAGCGGCACCAAGGTGGCTCGGGGAGAACGCATCAGCCTGATTCAGTTCGGCTCCCGTTGCGATCTGCTGTTGCCCCTCGATGCCCGACTCACGGTCCAATTGGGCCAATCGGTCCGGGCGGGCGAAACCGTCGTCGCCAACCGCCCTTAAGCGTATGGCTGATCCTATGGCCGACCCAAACGAACATCCCGCCAGCAACCCGGAGCCCGCCAGCCGGATCCAGATCTACCTTCTCCCGAATCTGATGACGGCCGGGAATCTCTTCTGCGGCTTCGTCGCCTTGACCAAAATCGTCGAGGCGGACGCGGCCGCGGGGAGTTTTAACACAGCCGTCCGCCACGCGCTTTTCTTCATCCTGCTTGCCTGCATTTTCGACCTGCTCGACGGGCGCGTGGCGCGGTGGGGCGGTCACGAGAGCCCTTTCGGCCGGCAGTTCGACTCGTTGGCCGATCTGATCTCGTTCGGCGCCGCCCCGGCTTTTCTCGTCCACCGGATCGTGTTGAAAGACGTGTTTATCCAGTATCAGGAGATTGGATGGTTCATTGCCTCCGTCTACCTGATCTGCGGCGCCTTGCGCCTGGCTCGCTTCAACTGCCTGGCCAGCCTGCCCGGCGCGAGCGGCGCGAGGGAATTCCTCGGCTTCCCCATCCCAGCCGCCGCCGCCCTGGTCGCGTCCCTAACCTTGTTCATCATGTGGTGGGAAGACCGCGAGTTCCCAGTCGGGCGCTGGCGCTATGTCCTGCCCTTCATCCTCATCTTCCTGTCGGTCATGATGATCAGCGATGTCAGGTACCCTTCGTTCAAATCCATTAACCTGAGCGTCCAGCGGCCCTTCGCCAAACTCGCCGTCGCCGCCGTCTTCATTGGAGTTCTCATCGTCCTGCGCGACAAGATCCTCCCGCTGGTCCTCCCCGTCATTTTTACCACTTACTTGGTGTACGGATTCATCCGACCCCGCATCTCGCGCCGCATGCGACGCGAAATCGAGGATGGAGATGAACTCGAAGAGCCAATCCAGTCGCCTTGATTCGCCAGCCGACGCTGCTGCCCGCCGCACCACTCCTCCCCCAACCGCGCTTGACTCCCAGCACCCGAGGAGCGTGCGGCGGCTCAAAGCCGGACAGTCTATCCAGCATCGAGACACTGTCCGGCCCTCGATCTCTGCCCCCCCTCCGTCCTCCGCTCACCTGTCGGCCTGCCGATTCACACCCCCGATCCCGTCAGCGCAATGCCTTGAAGTGCTTGATGAGCAAAATCTTATATCGACACCCGAAGCCTCTTCCGACCCCCCGATCCGCCGTCCGATTCGACTTCGCTTGAGGCTTGGCACGCCGGTTGCATTCGCTCCTCTCGCCAAGGGCGCGGTCGGGAACTGGGAGGTTTCCCGCCACGCCGCAAAAACCCAGCGACCGCCTGCCAAGGAGGGCGGTCGAAGGAGGGACACCAAGAGGTGGGGGTGGGGAACAAACCGGCTCGATGCAAACTGGAGCCGGTTGGTCGGCCGAAACCCCGCGTGGCGAACAGCGCCCGTCCCGTCTGCCGATGCCAGACACACGAAGTCGAAAGGAGACCATGAAAACAATCCGATCCACTGCGCGCAATCCCTTCGCCGGTTCGCCCCCAGGTTGGGCCGCGATCTCTCTCGCTGCTGCAATCCTCGCCGTGAATCCGACAGGGACTGGCAAGGCGGCACAGGACGCGGCGCTTTCGCCGCGCGCCAGCCTCTCCAAGCGACCCCAAAACAGGGGCACACCCCCGACTCTCATCGAAGCCGGACCGCACCATGCGGCCTGGCAAGTTCAGGCCCCCGGTGGAGGTCCTGCCGGGCCATCGCGATCCGCCGGCTCTTACATCGAGTTGGCGTCGGGCTTGAACCGGTGGGATGCCGGCCGCCGGGCCTGGCGTCCTGCGGAAGCTCGATTCGACGCCCAGCGGGACGGCTGCTTCGTGGCCCGATCCACGCAACACCAGGTAATCCTCGCTCCCGACCTCAACTCGGAGGCCGCCGTTGACCTGCTCGCGCCCGACGGGGTTCGGCTGCGCTCGACCATCATCGGGCTGGCCCTCGTCGACGCCGGCTCCGGACGCAATGTGCTGCTGGCCGAAATCAAGAGCTGTCAAGGCACCCAGATCTCACCCGGCGAAATCGTCTACTCAAGCGCGTTCGACGGCCTGACCGCCGACGTCCGTCTGCTCGTCCGATTGGATCGCTTCGAACAAGACGTCATCCTCAGGGAGCGGATCCCGCCCGAGGTGGTCAGCGAGCTCGGGCTCGATCCGACCCAGACCCGGCTGCTTGTGCTCACCGAGTTCTTCGACCCGCCCCACCCGGCCAGGAAAGTCCGGCACCTTCCGCTCGCCGGCGGACGTCTCCTGGCTGACGAAGAACTGTCTTTTGGCGCCATGTCTATGGCCGCCGGCGAGGCGTCGGCCGCCGGTGTGGATGGGCCGGGAATTCCAGTGCAGAAGTCCTGGGAAATCCTCGACGGCCGCCATCTCCTGATCGAAGCCGTGCCCTACCTCGCGTTGCTGAGTGTCTCCGAGACCCTGCCCGCCATCTCCGGACGCCGCCTCGAATCTCTCCGGGCAAGGGTGCGCCGCACCGCGGGCGTCGGCACGCCCGGCCGTCCCATGCCTGGCGCAGGAGCCGGCCTCGAGTTGCCGGGACCCCGCCAGGCCAGCAGCCGTCCGCCCCAAATCGACGCCGAATCCCCCCTGAATGAGCCTCTCCAGCAATCGACGGCGCAGACTCCCGGACCGTCCTCGGCCGGTCTGCTGGCCGATGGAGTGGTGATCGACTACGCGCTGACGCTGGTCACGAGTGCGACCAACTACACTTTCCGAAGCGGCTCGACCTATTACATCGCCGGCATCTTCAATCTGACCGGCACGACGACGATCGAAGGCGGCTGCGTCATCAAATTCGCTCCAAGTTCATCCACCAGTCTCGTCCTGCACGGGCCGGTGGATTGCCGGACCGCTCCCTATCATCCGGCCGTCCTGACGGCGCAGGACGATGATTCGGTCGGCGAGATCCCGTCCGCATCGACGGGCAACCCCACAGGCTGCTACTACGGACAGCCGGCGCTGAAGATCCTGGTCAGCGGCCAGACTCTCCATGACCTGAGGATCGCCCACGCCCAGACAGGGATCTACTTCCACGACTACAGCGCCGGCACCAACAGTGTGCGACACGTGCAGTTTGTCCGGTGCGGCACCGCGCTCCAGGTCAATGGATACGGCACCCGCTTTCAAGAGATCGCCCTCCACAACCTGCTCATCCACGACGCGCCTCAGGCGCTTGCGGGTTACAGCTTCCGTGCCAGGGCCGAACATCTCACCGTCTGTCAATCGACCCAACTGGCCACGGACGCCTGGGGATCCTCCTACGGAACCCAGAGTTCGCTTGACCTCGTCAACAGTCTGCTCGTCGCAGTCCCCACCCTGGGCAACGTGGAGGTCAGCCAGCTCTGTTGCCGATCCGCCGCTCAAAGCAACAGCGTCTTCCAAACCGTCGGCGCCGGCGGCTTCTACCTCGCGCAATCCTCGTTTCGCAACCTCGGCACCAGCAAAATCGACGCCGCCCTCGCCCGCGAGCTCAGACAGAAGACCACCAGCCCGCCGGCGATCTGCACCGCTTCAAACGGCGCCGACCTCGTCCTCGCCCCGCGCGTTCCGCGCGACTCCGACATCCCAGATCCGGGCTATCACTACGACCCGATCGACTATGCGGTCAGCGAACTCGTCATAGCCGGAATGCGCACCCTGACCGTCCTGCCCGGCGCCTGCCTGGCCACCTATGGCGCCTATGGCATGCGCCTCGAACCCGGGGCCCGCCTCAGCGCGGAGGGGACACCCCTGCGCCCGATCCGCTTGTTCCGTTACCCCCTGGTCCAGGAACAATCGTCCGTCTGGGGACCCCCGACCGCCGCCCCGGTCTCCGTCCTGGGCACGGATCAAAGCGCCGCCACCTCTCCCGCGGCCTCATCCGCAGGTTTTCGCTTCGTCGAGTTCCTCGATCTGGCCAATCGCGCCTGGCACATCCAAAGTGACGCCAGCACCAGCCGTTTCGCCGAGATCATGCTCAGGGACTGCCAGGTGCGCGGCGGCCGACTCGACATGTCAGGCGACCCCACGGCCATCGTTCGCTTCCACAACAACCTCTTCCGGCGCGCCGAGGTCGGTTTGCGGGGAGGGATCCAGTTGACCGCATTCAACAACCTGTTCCGCGGCGGCAGCCTCCAACTCGACCGCATCAGGCCCGCGGGCGACTGGGTCATGCGTGACACCGCATTCCACGACGTGGATCTGCAGGACATCAATGGCGGCTTGATCCACAGCCACAACGCCTACCTCGGCCCCAAGCAGGAGCAACTCCTCGGCAGCAGCTCCGCCAACAAGGTCCTGTCTGCGTTCCTCTACGCCAGCGCGCCGTTGGGCGATTGCTACCATGCCACGACCAGTCTGGTAAACGCCGGCAGTCGATTGGCCCGGGACGCCGGCCTCTGGCATCACACGGTCCACGCCAATCAAACCAAGGAGGCCGATACGACCGTTGATATCGGATTCCACTACCTGGCCCTGGGTCCGGGCGGCGACTCCGAACTCCCCCAGGACACCGACGCCGACGGCGTCGCGGATTACCTCGAAGACACGAACGGAAACGGCCGGGTCGACTCGGGCGAAACGAATTGGCGTGACGCGCGCGATCTCGGACTCGGAGTGCGCATCACGCGCCCGCGGCGATCATCCCCCGTCCCCTGATCCCCCTGCAATCCATGCCTCTCAAACCAAGGAGTATCCCATGCGTCTCAGTGCCCAGCTTCACCGAATCGCCCTCGCCAGCACGCTCGCCCTGCTGCACGAGGCCGCTTTCACCTCCACCGCCCCGATCTCGAACCCGCCCCCCGCCCCGGCGGACCGCCCGGCGGACACCGCCCCGCCGCCGGGCCAGGGTCCGGGTGCTCAACCCTGCGGCCGTGTTGCCCTGTCCGCCGTGGCAAATCGAGTCGGGGCGACAATCGACACGAGTCTCCCAACGCCCGCGCCTGACCCCAAATCGCCCTGCGCCACTCTCGCAGATCTCGAACGGACCGCTGCACGGATCGGCCTCGACATGAAATCCGTGCGCCGCGCCGGGACGGATCCCTGGCCAGCGCCGTCCATCGTGCACTGGCGCGTCGGCCACTTCTCCGCCGTAATCGACCGCGCTGGCAGCCGCGTGCTCCTGGACGATCCGATGCTCGGAGGCAAGGTCTGGCGCGATGCCCGCTGGTTGGACTGCCACGCCAGCGGCTATGGGCTTGTTCCCGCGGACCGGCTTGATGCCAATTGGCCGTCTCTCAGTTCCGACCAGGCCGCCTGCATCCGGGGCGGCCAGCGCACCTACCCTCCCACGCTCTACGACGACGATGACGAGGAATGCCCCACCGACGAGGAAATCACATCCCAGCCCATGGATCCCGAGGCGCCCAATCCAGGCGAACTCACAGCCTGCCCGCTTCCCGAGACATGCCCGCCCGGGCACGGGGGGGACGAATGCGACGGGTTGGGCATGCCCGTCTGGCGCGTCTCCGAACCCCTCATCAACCTCTGGGTCAAGGACGTTCCCCTCTACTACACGATGTCCAACGGGCGCATCATGCCCCTGGTGCTCCGGTACAAACAGCGCGGCTCACCCCTCAGCACCAATGTCTTTGGTTTCGGCAATTCCTGGGAGTGCTCCTGGCTCGGCTACTTTGACACCGCCGCGGACTCCAGCGTCACGTTGCGGGTTCCGGGCGGCGGAAAACGCCGCTACGACGGCGTCCTGGGCGGGCCGGTGCGGGGGGCTGGTTGCGAACTGGTCGCCGCCACCGTCCACGGCGACGGTTCGGTCAGTTACACGGTTTCCCACCGTTCGCTCTGCGCCAATCAGTATGCCCAGGCGTTCCCAGGCGCGCAGACCAACACCCTCCATCTGCTCTCCCAAAAGGCGGATCCCCACGGACGCGTCATCCGGTTCGTCTACAGCACCAATGACACGATGATTCTGTTGAGCCGTGTCATCGACTACGACGGCAAGGTCTCCGAGTTGTTCTACACCAACCGCCAGTTCCCCCGGTTCGTCACCTCGGTCCGGGATCCCTACGGACGCGAAGCCCGATTCCAGTACGATACCAACGGCAACCTGGTCCGCATCGTCGATGTGGCCGGGATCACCAACACCTTCCGCTACAGCTCGGACGGCTTTCTCGATGCCATGATGACCCCGTACGGCAGGACACGCTTCCGCACATGGTCGGTCGAGACGGGTCTCGAGGACTTGCCCTCGTCGCGCTCTCTCGGGATCACACTCCCCAACGGCGAGCGCCAGGCCTATGCCTATTACGAGCGCCTCGACACCGAGTGCGTCCCCGACTACTACCCGGATTGTCCCCGACTGGACGATGAGGTGCCCGAGCCGGTCGCACCGGGCCCGCTCAATCTGCGCGGCAGCTTTTTCTGGAGCAGCCGTCAACTGGCTCTGGTGACCAATGACTGGCCCATATTCAGTCCGCAAGACTTCCGCCTGGCCCGCTGGCGCCACTGGAACATGAAGATCGTCGGCAACGGACCGCGGATCGGCACACGCCTGTTGCTCGAACGGGCGCCCAGCCCCGACGGCATCGCCGAAGGCCACCGACGCTGGTACACCTATTTCTATGACTACTGGACCGGGAACGACACGGCCTGGCTCTCGCAGCAGGCCGAGCGCCTGCCCGATGGCACCATTCGCTACGTCCGTTGGCAGCGCAATGAGTGGGGCCTGCCCTTCTCGATCGAGAGCACCTTCTCAGACGGTTCCGCTCTGGGCGTCCGTCAGACTTGGCTCTGGTATGACAGCACCGGATGCCGCCTCACCGAGGTCTACGGCCCCGAGTCCGACACATCGCAATGGCCCATGCTCACCCGATCCTACGCCTACAATTTCAACGGCCAGATCACCAGCGCCGTCAATGCCCTCGGCGAAACCACCTCCGCCACCTACAACCCCCTCAACCATCACCTCACCAGCGTCACTTACCCGTTCGGACTCACCATCACCAACAGGCTCGATTCGATCGGCTTCCTCACCCAGCGGGTCTGGATCGCCGCCAGCGGCGCGCCGCTCGCCACAAATGCCTGCCTATGGAGCCAGGGCCGCGTCCGCGAAACGGTCGATGCGCGCGGACTCAAAACGACCTGCTTCTGGGATGCCCTGGGACGCCTGACCGGGCGCGCCTACCCGGACGGCACCACCATTTCCAACTGGTACGTCAAACTGGACGGCGTCCCGTTCACCAATGGCACCGGCGGCCTGACCCTCCTCGACCGCACCCGGTTCAAGGATCGCCTCGGCTACCTCACCGACTTCGCCTGCGACGCGCTTCGCCAGCCGATCGCCATCACCAATGCCCTCGGCCACACCACCCGCTTCACCTGGTGCAACTGCGGCACGGTCGAATCGCTGACCGACCCGATGGGCCACACGACCAGCCTCGAACACGACCTCGATGGACGGCCCGTCGCCGTCCATCTCCCCGGCGGCTCGACGCTCCGCATTGCCCTCGACTCTCTGGGACGCCCGACGAATGTGACCGACACTGTCCATTCCCTCGCTCTCGCCTACAATCACCAGGGCCTGCACACCACGCTCGCCACGGCAACCAGCGTGATCCAGCGCGTGGAATACGACGGCATGGATCGCCCACGCCTGGTCGATCTGCCCACAGGCGCCCAGTACGAGTTCGCCTACGACCGGCTCGGACGCCTCATCCGACGCACGGAACGCCGCAGCCAGGGATCCGAATCGGTCGGCTATGCCCCCGGTGTCCCCTGGCCCGCCACCTACACCAACCAAACCGGCACCAACGTCCTCCTGCTGGCTTACGACGCCCTGGGACGCATCACCCGCCAAATCCAGGGCACCGTCGACAGCGGCTCCTTGCGCGCCGCCACGACCAACAGCTTCACCTACAACGCCGCCGGAGACCTGCTGTCCATCCTCGACCCCCTCAACCGCCGCACGACCTGGACCTACGACTCCTCCGGGCACACCCTGAAAAAAGTCAACGCCGCCGGACGCGTCGCCTGGACCAACGCCTACGACGCCCATCACCAACTGGTCGCCCACTGGACCCCCGCCCGCTCCAATCTCACGACCTGCACCTACGACAGCCTGGGACGTCTCACCCGCGTCGATTTCAGCGCCCCAAGCACCGCCGACCTTGCCTTCGCCTACGACGCGGCCGGACGCCTCACAGCCGCCACGGACGGCATCGGCACCACACGATTCGCCTGGGATCCTTCCGGCGTTCTGGCGGGCGAAGACGGCCCTTGGGCCAATGACAACGTGTTCTTCGGACGCGATTCCACCCTGGCCCTGCGCACCCTCGCCCTCGAACAACCGGATGCGCCTTACTGGCTGCAGACCTTTGCCTATGACGGCGACGGCCGCCTCGCGCGCCTCGTTTCCCCCGCGGGCGACTTCACCTATGCCTACCGAGGCAGCCAAATGCTGCTCGCCAGCATCGCGCGTCTCGACGGCGCCGCCATCGCTCAGGACCACGACGCCCTGGGCCGCCTGCTGCGCACCACCCTGTCCAATCCCCAGGGCGATGTGCTCAACCGCCACCACTACGATTACAATGCCGCCCATCAACGCACCCGACAAACGTTCGCGGAAGGCAACACCATCGACTACGCATACGACGCGCTCGGCCAGGTGATTTCCGCCCGCGGTTACGAACCCAACCGCACAACGCGCCAGCACGAGCAGTTCACCTACCGCTACGACGCCGCCGGCAACCTCGTCTCCCGCCAAAACGGCGCCTCGACACTCACCCTCTCCGTCAACCTCCTCAACCAGCTCGCCACCGCCTCCCGCGGAACGGCCACGCTCGTCGCCGGCATGACCACACCCGCCGCCACCAACGTCACCGTCAACGGCCAGGCCGCCGCTCTCTATCAGGACCGCACCTTCGCACGACCCAACCTCTCGCTGCCCACCGGCCCCGCCACCCTGACCGCCGTGGCCCGGGACGCCCTCGGACGATCCGCAACCGATACTCTCACTGTGACGCTGCCCGGCTCCGTCGCCTTCGCCTACGACGCCAACGGCAACCTGATCCGCGACGGACGCCGCCTCTTCACCTACGACGATCACGATCAACTCGTCGCCCTCATCGTCACCAACGGCATCAACGAGTCGACCCTCTCCGAGTTCCTCTACGACGCCTTCGGACGAAAGCGCATCCTCCGCGAGAAAACGTGGCAAACCAACCAGTGGATCCAGACGGACGAAACCCGATACGTCTACGCCGGCCTGCTTGTCCTCCAGGAACGCGGAGCCGATAACCAGCCGCGCGTCACTTACACCCGCGGACCCGACCTCAGTGGCGACCTCGACCAGGCCGGCGGCATCGGCGGCCTCCTCGCCATGACCTTGCACACTCCCGACGACCCCCGGCATTACTACTACCACGCCGACGGCAGCGGCAACGTCACCGCTCTCGTTGACTCCCGACACAACGTCGTCGCCCGCTATCGCTACGATCCTTTCGGGAACCTCCAGGGCCTCGCCGGCCCCCTCGCCGAGGCCAACCGCATCCGCTTCTCATCCAAAGAGTTTCATTCACCCTCCGGCCTCTCATACTTCGGCTTCCGCTTCTACGACCCCAACCTCCAACGCTGGATCAACCAGGATCCAGTGGAGGAAATGGTAGGGTTGAACCTCACTCGCTTTGCTGATAATGCACCGCTCAAGTACATTGACCCAAATGGCGAGTCTCCCACAGTGTTTCTTGGTGGCATTGGGATGATTATTGGCGGCGTCGTCGGTGGCATAAGCTCTCACCTTAGAGGAGACGGTTTTTGGCAGGGCGCCTACGTAGGTGCCATATCCGGTGGGCTCATAGGTCTTACCGGCGGCCTTGCTGCTGCAGGCACAATGGCGGCAGCTGACGCCCTGGGTGCCGGGGCTGCTATCGGCGCTGTAGCAGGAGGCGCTGTGGGATCGATGGTCGGAGATCTTGTAGCTCAGAACATCGAATCGCTCAGTGGAGACAGGGTATGTCTTTACTGGAATCGTACGCCTCTTAGCGTTGTCACTTGCGGCAGTTTGTCAAGCGTGGCATGCCGGGCATTCTACTCCACCCATCCAAACGCCGCTCTATGGTCCGGGGAGCGCGGCAGGCAACTGGCAGAGCGTTGGGCAGCTGCGAATGCAGGGCAGACAATCGGCTCAACGTCAGGTGCACGATTTGTCGATGCGCTCACACCTCGGTATCTTCCGTCCTTTTTGTGGAAGAATCTGTATCGGCCCATTTGGGCTAAAGGTTCACAGGTCTTTGTTGAGAGCTTTCCGGACTACGCACGCTTCAGGATATTCCTGCCGGTTCCCTGGCGGAATAGCAGCATTCTGTGCACTGAAGAAATATCCACACTCATTCGAATGAACCCCATTAACACGCCTGTTGTTGTTCCGTATTTTACAGCACCGTGACGATTAACACATCGCTCCACTACCGATGCATGGTGTGCACCTCCGCCGCAGCATGAAAGAGCGTCCAGTCGCACCAGTATTGCAGTCCATTTGTCTTGCCAAACGCGCCTCACTACCTAGTGTTTATAAAGAGTGAATACAGACTATTATCACTACGCTAGGGGTGAGGCGCCCCTGCAAGGCGCGCACTTCTTAGTGACACGCCGCCGCTCGCTGTTATGGCGCATCCGGCACATTGTCGTGCGCTTGTGCAAATGGCGATACGGTGTGCTCTATGCCTGGAAGGAGAGCAAGCTAGTCTATAAGGATCGTACCATGAGTGTGCATATTGATAGTAGGTCACTGAAGGAGGGTTTCACGCTATCACTCTGCCCTGATGACGGATGGCGCCTGGATGGAACATCAACTTCTCTTTCCCCTGACGAGATCCTACGGGTCGCCGAGAAGATCGTGCGTTACATGGAGGGGTACGGCATGGACTTGTATGTCGTGGTTCACGAGGATTGCGAGCGGTCTATGGCAGCCTTCCGGGGGCTCCAAGAGATTCTAGCGAAAGGTCCGGATTAGGCGATGCCTCAGCCCGGAAACCTCAAGCTGGGACGAGAACACAGATTCGCGGGCTGTGGCACTGAAGATGCTTATCCATTCATCTGGCCGCACATGATTCACCCCCATGTGTCGCACTGAGCAGGGATGAATGAACCGAACAAGGCGATGACTCTGGAGTCGTCTGTGACCAAAGTATTCCCGGAACTCCCAGGATGGGTCTTCGATGTGACCGAGGTAGCGGTCGGTGTCCATCACGTGCTCTGTCGCGACTGCGCTGGCAGGAACATTGCGGTGACCGGTTTGGATCCAGATGCTTTGATCGAGGAATGCAGACAGGCCGCACTAGACCTGCAACAAGCGTGATCTAATCGTGCCGCGAAAAAGAAAAGCTCGAAAT
>CAYPUR010000144.1:0-12130 GCA_964413865.1 uncultured Verrucomicrobiota bacterium | reverse complement strand
ATGACGTTCTGAGCGACCCCCAGAAGCGCGCGGCCTACGACCAGTACGGCCACGCCGCCTTCGACCCTCGTCAGCGCGCGGAGGCGGGGGGACGCTGGGCGGGCGGCGGGTTTCACGATCCCTTCGAGATCTTCCGCGAGGTGTTCGGCGGCGGCGGCGGCGGGATTTTCGAGGAGCTCTTTGGCGGCGGCGAGCGGCGCGATCCCGCGGCCCCCCAGCGCGGGGCGGATCTGCGGTATGACCTCGAGATCACATCCGAGGAGGCTGCGCTGGGCTGCGAGAAGGAGATCACGATCACCAAGCCGGACCGGTGCGATCACTGCCACGGCAGCGGGGCGGAAAGCGGCTCGGGCCACAAGAACTGCCCGACGTGCGGCGGACGCGGCCAGGTCGAACAGGTTCTGGGCGGCTTCATGCGCGTGCGCCAGATCTGCCCCCGCTGTCAGGGCGCCGGGCGCGTGGTCGAGAAGCCCTGTCGCGCTTGCCGCGGCAGCGGTCAACGCAAAGCGACCGTGCCGGTCAGACTCCGGATTCCGGCCGGGGTCGACACGGGAACGCGTCTGCGCTCGGCCGGCAACGGGGAGGCGGGCGGACGCGGCGGGCCGACGGGGGATCTGTACGTTGTTCTGCACGTGCAGCCGCACGACATTTTTCAGCGCGACGGCGACGATTTGCTGTGCGAGGTCCCGATCAGTTTCGTGCAGGCGGCCCTCGGGGCTGAACTCGAGGTGCCCACGCTCGAAGGCGCGGCGCACATCAAAGTGCCGCCCGGCACTCAAAACGGCACTGTCTTCCGGCTCCGGGGGCGCGGGGTGCGCAACGTGCAAGGCTATGGCAGCGGAGATCTGCATGTCCGCGTCCAGATCGAGGTGCCGACGAAGCTCAACGCCGCGCAGCGCGCCAAGATCGAGGAGTTCTCCTCGCTGTGCGACGCGAATGTCAACCCGCGGAGCCGCAGCTTCTTCGAACGAGCCAAGGATTTCTTCCGATAATGCACCGATTCTATCTTCCGCCCCAAGCGATTCGGGAAGGCCGCCTGCGGCTGTGCGACGCCGAGGCGCACCATGCGCTGCACGTCGTGCGCGTGCGGATTGGCGAGCGCGTGATTGTCATGGACGGCGCGGGCCATGAGTTGCTGTGTGACGTGACGGGCACCGGGCGCCATCACGTTGATCTTGCCCTGCGTCAGAGCAACGACTTGCCGCGCCTTCCCTACCGGTTCACCCTGATCCAGGCCATTGCCAAGGCCAGGAGCATGGATCTCATCATCCAGAAAGCCACGGAACTTGGGGCCGCCCGCATCGTGCCCATTCTCTCCGAGCGCAGTGTCGCCCGGCCCGAGGCGGAGGAATCGGCGCGCGTGGTGGAGAAGTGGCGGGCCGTGGCCATCGAGGCCCTCAAGCAATGCGGCGCTCCCTGGCTGCCGGAAATCGAAACCCCGGCGACGCCCTCCGCGTTTCTGGCCATGCAGCCTCGTTTCTCGCTCATGCTGCTGGCCTCTTTGCAGCCGGGCGCGCGCCATCCTCGCGAGCATCTGCGCGCCGCGCGGCAGGACGGGCCGGTGCCTCCCGACGATGTGGCTGTTTGGGTCGGGCCGGAGGGGGACTTCACGCCCGCCGAACTGCAATTGATCCAGTCCGCCGGTGCGCTGCCGATCACGCTGGGGCCGCTGGTGCTCCGAAGCGAGACCGCCGCGTTCTACTGTCTGTCGTTCCTGTCGTACGAATTGCAGCGGGGACCGGAGGCGCAGGCCTGACCGCATCGGTGGTCCGGCGTACAACCGGGATGGCGAATCGGGCAGCGGATGCGGCCGGCAATTCTCAGTTCGACGACGTTCAGAGCGCCGGGTCCCCTGACCCGGCGTCCGTGCTGTTCCCCGTGTCATGATTCCCGCCGCGTGGAGGCACGCGGCCTACAACATCGTCGTCTGCCGCTTTGTCGGCTGGGTGTCCACACCCGGCGCCAAGGCCATGCACCCAGAATGAGGACCGCTGGGACGAGCCCGGCTTTTCTTGCCCTTGCCGGGACGACTCGGTAGCCTGCGCCCACGTTATGGTCATCAAGAAATACACGTTCGAGGCTGAGCCGGTCCTCATGGACTTTCACGAGTATCGTCACTGCACCTTCCGCAAGTGCCGGCTGATCTTCTGCGGGTACTCCTCGGTGAGCATCGATGCCTGCCGGTTCGAGGATTGTCGATGGGAATTCGGCGGCCCGGCGCTGGCGACGCTGCAATTCCTGGCCAACCTCAATCAGACCGGGACGGAGATGAGCAAGTTCATCGTCAACCAGGCGTTGTCGGTGATCCAGCAGGCCCAACCGTCGGCCGCGCCTGCCCCCGCCGCGCCCGCCGTGCCGGCCATGCCGACGAACTCAGATATCAAGGCCTGACCGGCTCACATGACCATTCCGCCGTCGACGGTGAGCACCTGTCCGGTGATGTAGCGCGCGGCCGGGCTGGCGAGGAACACGACCGCTCCCGCGATATCGTCCGCTTTGCCGATGCATCCCATCGGGATTTGCCGGAGCACCTGCGCCCGCTGCTCCTCAGTGAGCTTCGAGGTCATGTCGGTGTCGATGAAACCGGGCGCGACGACATTGGCGGTGATGCTGCGCGAGGCCAATTCGCGCGCCAGCGACTTGGTGAAGCCAATCAAGCCCGCCTTGCTCGCAGCGTAATTGCACTGCCCGGCGTTGCCCATCAGACCGATCACCGAGGCGATATTGATGATCCGTCCGGCCCGCTGCCGGATGAAGGCGCGCACGAAGGCCTTGGTCACGTTGAACGCGCCCTTGAGGTTCGTATCGAGCACGGTGTCCCAGTCCTCGTCGCTCATGCGCATCAGCAATCCGTCGCGGGTCACCCCGGCGTTGTTGACGAGGATGTCGATGCGAGACGTCTCGGCCAGAAGGCGCTCGGCAGTCGCCGCCACGGCCGCCCCGTCGCTGACATCGAGTCCGCACGCCCAACCGCGGCGTCCCAGGGCGCGCACGTCGCCCGCCGCCTTCTCGGCGTTCTCGGCGGTCCGGGAGATGCAGACGACATCGGCGCCGGCGTGCGCCAAGGCGAGGGCGATGGCGCGTCCGATGCCCCGTCCGGCACCGGTGACGACGGCGAGTTGGTTGGCAAGAAGGCTCATGCGATGGGATGGATCTGTTTTTGGATTGTCAGGAGGTCAACGCCTTCACGGTCGTTTCCAGGCTGGGGGCGTCGGCGATGTTCAGGATCTGGGCCTGGGTGTCGATGCGGCGCAAAAACCCGCTCAACGCGGTGCCGGGACCGAGTTCGATAAACCGCGTGAACCCCGCGCCAAGCAGGTGTCGGATCGTTTTCTCCCAGAGAACGGATCCTGTGACCTGCTCGATCAGGCGGGAGCGAATCGCGTCCGGATCGCCATGGGGTTGCGCCGTGACATTCGCGATAACCGGCACGGTGGTCGGGGCCACCGCGGACGCCGCCAGCACAGCGGCGAGCTTCGGCTGCGCGCTGGCCATCAACTGCGAGTGGAATGCGCCCGCCACCGGCAACCGCACGGCCCGGCGCGCTCCGCGTGCCTTGGCCAGGTCGCAGGCCCGAGTCACGGCGTCGGCTTCGCCTGAGATGACGAGCTGTCCGGGACAGTTCAGATTGGCCAGTTGGACGCCGGCTTCGGCGCAGACGGCCCGGGTGGAGGGTTCGTCCAACCCAAGGACGGCCGCCATGCTTCCGCGGGTGGCGTCGCACGCTTCCTGCATGAATCGGCCGCGCTCACGGACGATCCGCAGACCGTCATCGAAACCCAGGGCGCCGGCGGCCGTCAAGGCGGTGAATTCGCCCAGCGAAAGACCTGCCGCGGCCTGGAACTCGAATCCAGGGACAGCCTCCCGCAGCAATCGAAACGCGATCCAACTCACCAGAAAAATGGCCGGCTGGGCGAACTCGCTCTTGGTGAGTTCCGCCTCGGGGCCTTCGGAGCAGAGCCGGCTCAGAGGACATCCCAGGTCCGCGTCCGCGCGATCGAACAGCATCCGCGCCTGGCCAAATCGTTCGGCCAGGTCCTTTCCCATGCCGACACATTGGGCACCCTGGCCGGCAAACAACAGCGCCGTCTTCCTCATCAGGCCCAAAGGACCTACACGAAAAACCGCCGCAAGGGAAGGCGCGAATGGACCGAATGGGAAGATGGGCGCGCGGGAAAATGCGTGGGAAAATGCATTGCGCGCCCCTCGCTCGCCCGGGTATTACGCAGCGCGGCAGAGTCGCAACGAAAGCGACGGGTCCTGTTGAACCGGATGTTCCCGATCAGAGCAATTCAGGAGAAAGTGGGATGCAGAGTTATGACTCCGTGTTCGCCGTGGTGGTTCGGGTGTCTGACAGCGGTCCTCGCGACCGCGCCGCTGAGTTGGCCTCGAGCGGAAGCGGGCGTGGTCACCTGGGACGTTGATCCAGCGGAGAGTTTCATTCGGCTGACGATCGCCGATCAGGCGGTCCCCGTGCCGGATGTGGGGAACGTCACGTTTCGGATTCGCGACGCATCGAGTGACAGCCAGTGGACTGACGCCGGCGGCCGGCGCGCCGCGCTCGACGGGGAGATCGTCACGGATTACGTGGATGCCACCTCGATTTCGTTTCGGGGCGGCGCCCACAACCTCTATGCCGTCGAGGCGTCAAGCCTGCGCCCCAACCCGGCCGACTGGGATGCGTCGACCACGAATTACACCAGCACGAAAACCGCACTGGCGGCCTTGGGCGGCCGGGTGCGGGCGACGCTCCTCCTCACCTTCGACACGGCTTTCCTCGCGTTTCGGAACGTCCAACTCGACATCACGAACGCGGCGCCCGGCGCCATCGGCATTGCCGACGGCGCATTCGGACCCAACACGACCTGCATCGGCATCGCCACGGGTTGGGTGGACCTGGACGGCCTTGCCCTGCCTCTGGGGCTCGGTCAACCCCTCCCGGATCTTCTGCACGCGGAATTGGCTCCGACGATTGTGACCAACGCCGCCGGCGGCACGATCACGGTCCTGGACGGCCTGAACCGCAAGTTGACGTACACCATCAACCTCCCCGATCTGGCCATCGATCTGGATGGCACGGTTGTCCGGGGTTCCGCGGCCGGCCTGGTTGTCGCCTACGCCGCTGTGCCTGCGCCGACGCCGCCCACTTTGAGTGTGAGCAGGCAGGACGGCGAGATCGTGCTCGCCTGGCCCAGCCACGCGACGGGCTTCACGCTCGAATACGCGACTGAACTGCCGCCGATGCAGTGGCGCCAGGCTGCCCCGCCGCCCGTGGTCAGCCACGACCAATTCGTTGTGACGAACGCGGCTTCGAGTGCCGCGGTTTTCTACAGGCTTCGCAAGCCTTAACCCGGTTGGGGGTCAAGGCGCTTCCATGCGTGCGGTGCGCGCATGCCGAGCCGAGGTTCGCAAGGCCAGGGCCACGGCGGCGAGGCCCCACACAAGGACAAGACCGCCAAGCCACAGCGCGGCGGTCTGAAACCAGCCGCGGTCGCGTCCGTTGCGAGCGTGCAGGCGAATGGTGAGGGGTTTGTTCGGTTCGGTCTGGAGCGCCTGCACGAACGAGAAGCGCAGCCCGCGTGTGGGGAGGTTGACGCGCAGTGGAGCGACCTGAGTTTCGGCCAGGGCCTGGACTTTCTGCAACTGGGCCACTTGCTGCTCGGCCACGCGGGTGTCGTAGTCTTTGGACGCATCGGGGGCCTGTTCGGCGGCGAGGTCGCTCCCTTCCAGACCGAGGCGCGCGTTATTGAGGAACACGTAGTTGCGCTGCGCCTCGATAAGCTGGGTGCTTTGAGCCCGGTTGACGTCGGCTTCGAGGCGTTTGAACTCCGCGGCGGCCTGTTGATCGCGAATCTGGGCGCCCTTGAATCCCTTGAGTTGCGTGGCCTTGTCGAGGTTGCCGGTGGCGAATTCGGTCCGGGCGCGTTGGAGGAAATCCACGGCGCGCGCCTCGAAGCTGGCCTGCTTCGAGAGTTCCTGGCGCTGGTATTCGGCGAAGGTGAAATCCTGGCTGACGGCGACCAACTCGGCGCTTTCGTAACTCATGGTGCCCGCGAATCTCCGGTACGAATAGTCGGGCGGGACGAACAATTCCCAACGCGCGTCTTTGAGAGGCAGGTCGAGCCAGGGCGAATCGAGCCGGACCGGGCCCGCCACACGCGGGAAATCCACGCGTCCGACGTAGACGATTTCGACGGCGATGGGGGCGTCGTCGGTGGTGGGACGTTCGAGCGGCAGCAGGAGCCGGTCGTCGCGCCGGGCGGGGCGGACGGGTTGGCCGTCCACAAAGGCGGACCAGAGCCGGGCGTCATTCGGGAGGGCGACTGCGAGGTTCTGGCGCCCATTGTTGCGGATGCTCAGTTCCATCTGGGTCATCTGCTGGCCGTCGTCGGCCAGGACCGTGCGAAGCCGCACGCTGTCGACGAGGCCTTGCAGAACGGCGGCGTCTTGAAACCGGCGCACGTCCAGTGGCATCGTCCAACCGGGGCGCAAGTAGCGGTAGCAGAGCACTGGGAGCCCCGGGTGGGACGAGGTTGCCCAGCCTGGCAACTCGCGGGCGTCGATGCGCAGCAACTGGTCGGGGGTGTCACTCGGCGCCAACTGCAACTGGCCCTGCGTGAGCAACCCCACGGCGCCGGCTTCGCGCTCGACACCGACCGCCTGGAGACCGGCGAGGACCAGCGTGTTCGAGTCGCCGCGCGGCATTTCCCAGGGGACGGTCAACCGATAGAGGCCCATGACCTTGTTCTGCAACTCGATTCGCCACTCGCCGTCGGTGTGGTCGCGGCGGCGGATGCCGGCTCCCAGCAGTTCGACATTGCGCCAGGCGGGGGGTGTTTTGAGTCGGAACTCGCGTGTTGGGGCGTTTTGGATTTCGTACCGGATCAGGGTCTGGCCGATGACGCGCGTCTCGCCAACGTTCGCGAACGTGACGATCTCGGCGCGGATCCAGGATTCGAGCTGCTCGGTCGCGAGCGCGATCGACCAGGTCAAATCGGCGGAAGGCTCGCCGGTCAGGTGTTTGAACGCCAGCGCGCCGGCGTTCGCCGGCGTGAACCCGGGCACTGTTGCCGCCGGGATTTCGACCGCCCCGACCAGGTTGGTCGTCTTCAGTCCAACGCCAGGGCCGGCGGACACGGTCATGTAGCCGTCGAGTTTGGCCACCTGGAGCGGATGCACGCCGGCCAGGGCCAACACGGGCGGCAGGTTCGTCAAGGGTCGATGCCAGCGGACCTCGACCTGGACGCGGCCAATCGCACGTTCCTTGAGCGTGAGGTCGAGGAAACGCTCCGTTCCCTCGGTGTGTTCCGTCCAGCTCTGGATGGCTTCGCTGGCCACTGCGTCGAGGCGCCCTTCGGCGGGCAGGCGCAGGCGCAGGGCGAACACGCCCAGGCGGCTAATGGTGTAATCGATCTGGCTGACGAGATCCGTTTGTTCGAGGCCCACGGTGAAATGCTGGCGCTGCAGCACCTCGATGCGCGGTTGCAGCACCTCGGCCCTCACGCCAAGATCGAAGTCGGGTCGGAGAAACCGCCAGGCACTGAAGACAGCCAATTGGGCGTCTTCGGCCGCCTTGGCGAACTCGGCGTTGTCCACCCGATCGAGGCCACTTGCGCGCTCGACGCTCAGACCCAGTTCCGCCGCGGCCCGGACGCCGATGCTGCCGGTCTGGCGCTTCACATCGAGCGCCTCAGGCACGGCAATCCGCGCGCTGACCGGGAGGGCGTCCAGAGTCTGTTCCAGTTCGAGGGTGAGTCGCAAGCCGGGGGCGACAGGCTTGAGAAGGTCGACCACGAGCGTGTCGGCGTTCGTCGGCGTCAACTGCCAGGAACGAACGTGCGGGCCCTGCACCTTGAGGAGCCGACTGCCAGACGGGAGCCGGACCCGCACCTGGCGCAGTTCGCCCTGGCTGACCTGCCAATCCATGACGGCGCGTGTGCGAATGGCGCCGTTGCCCAGCGTGACGAGCGCGGTCTGATTGGCGAAGACCGTCGCCTCGACCTCGTCGGCTCGTTTGCGTTTGGGTGTCCAGCGCACGTTCAGCCGATCGCTGCCGCCCAGAACGGCCTCGACCACGGTCGTCTCTCCCTCGAGCCGCCGCACCAAACCGAGCGCGTCGGGATACTCGACATCGGCGTCCGGCTCCGAAAGCACAAGCGCCAATTGCCCGCCCAAGGCGGGCGGCAGCGCCAGAGTGAGTTCCGGTTTGGCCAGGTCGCCGCCCAAGGGCGCCAACAGTCTCAATCGCAGCGTGGCGGAGCCGGGGTGCGGCATGAACACGCTCCATTCGTTGCCGTTCCGCCAGAACTGCGCCTCGCCGGTCATGACGGTCGATTCCCGGACCGCAACGTCCGCGCCGAACAACCGAGCAGACGCATTGGTGCCGCTGGCGACGAGCAGGAGCGTGGCGTCGAATTGGGCGGCCCGCGGGCCGGCGCTGCCGGTCAGATCGAGGCGTGTGATCGTCACGCGGCTCGAAAGCGGCTGCGTCGACGAGGCAGCGAGGGCCTCCTCACCGCCAGCCAGCAACACCAGTGCCAGCACGGCCGTCCCGGCGGCCGAGGTTGTCGCGGCGATCTCGTTTCCCGGCGGAACATCGGGCGGGGACGCCGGAGGCGGGCGGTTGCTCCTGGCGCGTTGACGCCACCGCACCAGCAGCCAGGCGGGCAGCAAGGCCAAAAGGGCAGGAACGGCCAGGGTGAGGGCCAGGTGCAAGACACGCCAAGCGATCAAGAGATCGGCGGTTGCCAGACCCGCGAGCATCAGCCCGACCGTCAACCAGAGGGCTTTGGGATGGGCCGACCGCCACTGAACCAGGACAAGCATCAGGCCCGTCAGGAAAGCCAGCACCTGGACGGCGGCACGGGCAAAAGTGAAGAGTCGGTTCGACACCAGGCCGACGCTGATCCGGGGGGCCTTCTCTTCGACGCTCAGGACTCGCGTAAACGTGTAGGCTCGTCCCGCCTTGGGAAGATCGAAGCGGATCGACTTGATGCCGGCCGCCGTGGGCCCGGTGGCGTCGAAGACCGGCATCGCCTCGGGAGCGTCCTCGAGGGCTTCGGTCGGCGGTTGAATGGGAGCGGCCATTTGGACCTGCTGGGGCTGTGCCGGCTGCGGAGCCGCCGGGCCGGTCAGAGCCGCGGGAGGGGCCGCGGGAGGGGCTGGGGCGACCTGCGGACGTCCGCGAAGGCCGTAACGCTCGAGCATCCGCTGATCCATCGGCACGGTTTGGTCGCGGGCCGTGGCTTCGAGGAACTTGTCGGCGGACATGATCTGCACGCTGCCGTCGGCGAACACGACCTCGCGGCGTCCGCCGGGACGTTCGGGCGAGTACGCGATGATGGCATTGGGATCGGCTTCGGACTTGCCGGCGCCGACGTAGGTGTACCGCTGGCCGGTCTCAGGATCGACGAGCACCTTGTCGGTGCCCAGCTCGCTCCTCATCGCCTCGAAGCTGTCGGGCATTCGCTCGTGGTTGTCGCCCGCGTAAAGGCGGGCGGCCAAGCCGATTTGTTTGAGGTTATTGAGCGAATTGATGCGCTGGGCTTTGCTCTTGGCCTTCGAGAGGGCTGGCAGCAGCATCCCGGCGAGGATGGCGAGGAAACAAAAGACGATCAGGACGGTGACAACGCCGCCAAAGCCTTTCCTGTTGCCGTACCAGACCAGGGCGATCACGAACGCCATGAGGCCCGTGCCGAAGATCAGCACGGCGCCATACGCGTGCCAGAGTCCGCGATACGTCGTGATGAACTGGTCCCAGCCGTCGCGCCAGCCGTAGGTGGTGCCGCCGGTGACTTCGAGGGTGCCTCCGAAGCCGTAAACGTGGCGGGTCGGAGGCACGTGCAGCACCCACTCCGCATAGGTGCCGGGCACGTCGGTCTTGGGGGCAGCGAGTTCGAGGCGCCTGGGCCACAGGCCGCCGAGGGTGCCGACCTGTTGAGCGTACTTGAGATCGATGGCGTAGATTTGATCGCGGTTCTCGCCGCGCGGCAGCGCCACCACCACCCAATCGCCGTCCCTGTCGGCGCGCACCGGTTCGCCATTGACGGCCACGCCCCAGAGAGTCGCGCCGGGGGCGAGTTCGAAGCGCTGGTGCGCGCGCTCGTTGTTCTTCACCAGGAAGCTCGCCTGCGTCAGCATCTCGCCTGTGTCGGTGAGCACGCTTGTGAATTGGGCGCGGTCGGCGACCGCATCGAGCACCGGGACCTCCTCGTGACGCGTGAGGCGGAGCTCGAGCGCATAGGCGGGACCTTCGTACCGGTAGGCCAGGAGCACCGGCCGGGCCACCAGCGCGCGATCGGTTGCGGCCAGTTCGGAGGGATCGATGCGCCTCAAAGGCTCGGCGATCGGCGCCGGTTCGAGGGCCAGGTTGGCCGCGCTCGTAATGGCGACCGCCCCGGTCTCCCGCTCGACGTCGAGCGGGTGGGCGCCCCCGGCGTCCAGCGTCGCTTTTTGCGGGTCGAAGCCATGGTCATAGGTCACAACCAGGGTGTAGCCGCCCCAGACCTTGTCCTGCAGGGTGATTGTCCAGACGTCGCCCTCGCGATCTTTGCGGCGTATGTTGGCGCCGGTGAACTCGACATTCCGCCAGTGCGCCGGGAGCCGGACGCGGAATTGCTGGACCCCCTGGTTGACGATGCCAAACCGGATCGTGGCGCCGCCTCCGACCAGACCGTCCCCGATCGTGATCACGTTGAAGACCTCAGCCACAATGCGCGCACTCAGACGTTCGACCGCCAGGTTGATGCGCCAATCCCCGGCATCCGCGCGGAAGGCGAGCAACTCATCCCGCCGCTCGGGCAAGCCACTGACCGGGATTTCCCGGGCGCCGCTCAGGGGGCCGGTTTTCAGTTGAATGCCCGCGTTGGCACCCGCACCGATTAGCGCGGTTTCCCGCGCGGTGTGGGTCAGGCGCAAGGGGGTCAGGATGATCTCCGATGGCAGGCGGTTGAGCGCCTGTTCGAGGCGGATCGTGAGGACGCGCGGGCCCAGCAAGCGTTGGGCGAATCGCAACCGCAGCTTGCCCGCGCTCGATTGCCAGTCCTCGATCCCTTCGCCTTCGACGTGCGCAACCGTCAAGTCGGGTGGCAGACTCCATTCGAGACCGTAGATGCCAGCTCGCGAGACATTGAGATCGACTCGATGATCGACCAGCAGCCGCGTTTCCTCGACGGCGGCCCGCACCCGCGTGCTCGCCGTCACCAGCGGCTCCACGGGTGAGAGATGCAAGTGAAGCACCGCGGGACGCAGATTGAACTGAAAGGCCGCGAACTCGCCGGGAGCGGCATTGACCTGCCACAGCCCCTCGCTCCGGTCCACCCGCGCCACCAGGTCCTCAGTCCGCACGCCGAGGCGGCCGGTCTCGCGCTGGATTCCCAAGGGCTGTGGTGGACGCAGTTCAGCGGCGCCCGGCAAACCGGGCAGCGGTTGTTCCGACACCACATCGAAAGCGATCACGCCTTCGAGCGGGCGGATGAAATCGACCATGATGATTGAAACGCCCGCATCGGACGTGGCCTGCCAGTCCTTGATCAGGTCGCCGCTCAGCTTGGTGAGCGTCTGGCCCGGCGGCAACGCGAACCGGATCTGCGAGCACCGACCTTGCAGGACTTCACACGCAAAGGTGGTTGACAGACGGATGGCCGCCGGCGTGGCGTCCACGGCGCATCGAGTGTCCACGGTGACCAGAGCCTCGCGCGCCGTCTCGGCCGCCTTCGCTTGCCAGCGCACTGCAACCTGGCGGTCGGCTCCCACCACGCCGCGAATTTCCGGCTGAGGCGTGTCGTTCCCCTCGAGTGGCACACCGCTCGCAAGCTGGAGGTCCACGTGCGGGTCGGCGGACCTGACGGAGAGTGTCGCCGCCGCCGCCGGAGGCCCGGTGAAGCGGACGACATTCCACGGTTCTTCCCGGGTAACCCGGGCGACCAGCGTCAGGTCAATCCGATTGCTGCCGGGAGCGTCCGTGTGCAGGGTGAATTGGCGGCCTTGCCTGGCGATCTGCCAGCCGTCAGGCAATTGAGGATCCAGCAAAGCCAACTCGCCCTCGAACAGCGGCGCCATGACATGATTAGTCGTCGGCGAGGTCGCGGCCGCCAGTGCCCGGTTCCTGGTTTCGATCCATGCGACATCC
>CAYPUR010000143.1:0-12239 GCA_964413865.1 uncultured Verrucomicrobiota bacterium | reverse complement strand
TTTCTCACCAACTTCTGAAGAACGCGGAGCCGATGTCATCGAAAGGTGGACTCATACGCGCTAGCCGGAACGATGCAGTAGGGAAACCACAGATGAACACTGATGAACGCAGATTCCGGAGCCAGGGGAGCTCGGCTCGGGGTCGGTCCGAGTCACCAAAAAATGGCCGCTCACGGCGCTCGCTCTTCAGCCGCGTTCCGTCCGTGTTCCCGCGGTTGCGGTTTGGCCGCGCTGTGTCGATCGCCGCCTTGCTGTTGCACATTCCTTCCCACCTTCAAGGGGTTTCGGTCACGCCGGAGGAACTGACCGTGCGAGGCGATTGGGTTGCCGCCCGGTTCGAGGGTCGGCAGCCGCCGCCACCGACGAACGCTGCCCTGGTTGTGTTCGCCAATCACGGTCCGGTGCTGAAGAAGGCACGAGCCGGCAAACCCTTGCGTCTTGCAGGACAGGATTTCACGCGCGGACTGTTGGGCCACGCACCGAGCCGACTGCTCATCCGTCTTCCCGGTCCGGGTGCCGCATTCACCGCCCGTGTGGGCATTGACAGCAACGAGCAGACGAGCGGAGGCCGGGGCAGCGTGGACTTCTCGGTCAGCATTGGGGGCACAGAGAAGTTCCGCTCCGGTGTGCTGCGCGAAGACATGGCGGCCAAGCCCGTTGGCGTGGACCTCGATGGTGCGACGGAGTTCGTCATCCGGGCCGACGAAACCGCAGACGGGATCGGCTGGGATCATGCAGACTGGGTGGAGGCGAAGGTCACGCTGAAAGACGGTCGCGATCTGTGGCTGGACGAGTTGCCGGTGCATGACGCCGCTGCCGAGCGTTACGCGACCGAGCCGCCGTTCTCGTTCGTCTATGCTGGCAAGCCATCTTCCGAATTGCTGCCCCACTGGAAGCTGGACCGCAGTTCCAAGCCGCGCGATGCGCAACGCACGGGACGGACCTTGACCTGGACGGATGCGGCGACCGGCCTCGAAGTCCGTTGCGTCGCGGTCGAGTATGCCGAGTTCCCGACGGTCGAATGGACGCTCTTCTTCAAGAACACCGCGACGAACGACACGCCCATCCTATCGGACATTCAAGCGCTCGATGCCGGGTTCGCCCGGTCCGCCGACGGCGAGTTCACCCTTCACTACAACAAGGGCGACACGTGTGCCATTGACAGCTACGAGCCTCTGACCGAGGTCCTCGTGCCGAGTGCGATGAAGCGCTTCGCCCCCGCTGGCGGGCGTCCGACCAATCTCCAGTTCCCGTTCTGGAACGTCGCCACGTTGGGCGGAGGTTTTGTGGCCGTGATTGGCTGGCCGGGCCAGTGGTCCGCCCAGTTCGAGCGCGACGCAAACAAGACTCTGCGCATTCGCGCTGGCCAGGAGCTTACGCACTTTGTTCTGCATCCGGGAGAAGAAGTCCGCTCGCCGCTCGTCGCACTGCAATTCTACGCGGGCGACTGGCTTCGGGGGCAGAACATCTGGCGGCGCTGGATGCTGGCCCACAATCTCCCGCGGCCCGGCGGCAAGCTGGTGCCGACGCACTATGGCGCGTGCTGGAGCGTGGACCTTCATCCTGCCGCAGCCTCCGAGCTGACCATTCTGAATGGCTATGTGCGCGAGAAGATTCCGCTGGGGTTTTACTTCATTGATGCCGGCTGGTACCCGGGCCGGGGCAGTTGGTGGGAAACCACGGGGACTTGGGAAGTGGACAAGAAGCGGTTTCCGAAAGGCATCCGCGAAGTCTCCGATCACGCCCGGGCCAACGGGATGCAGTTCGTGCTCTGGTTCGAACCGGAGCGTGCCGCGGCCGGAACGTGGCTGGCCGAAAACCATCCCGAGTGGATTCTCGGCGGCAAGCAGGGCGGCCTGGTGAACCTCGGCGACCCGGACGCCTGGAAATGGGTCGTCGAACGCGTGGACAGCCTGATCGTGAGCGAAGGCGTTGACGTCTATCGCCAGGATTTCAACATTGATCCGCTGGGCTATTGGCGTGGCAATGACCCGCCCGACCGACAGGGCATTACCGAAATCCGCCACGTCACTGGCTATCTGGCCTTTTGGGACGAGTTGCTCCGCCGCCATCCGAAGCTGTGGCTGGATACGTGCGCTTCTGGAGGGCGACGCAATGACCTGGAAACGCTGCGACGATCCGTGCCGCTGTTGCGGAGCGATGCCTTCGGGACGCCTGCCATCCAGCAGTGCCATACATACGGGCTTTCGCTCTGGTTCCCGTACCACGGCTCCGGGCATGGAGAGAGCGATCCCTACTGGTTCCGAAGCTGCATCTTCCCGGCCTCACGCGTCGGATGGGATACGCGAAGGCCGGAACTTGATTACGCCCTGCTGCGCCGGATGATCGCCGAGTTTCACCAGGTTCAACCTTACTTGCTCGGCGACTACTACCCGCTCACCGCCTATAGCCAGCAGGAAGACACTTGGGTCGCGTGGCAGTATGACCAGCCCGAGTTGAACGCCGGGATGGTGCAGGCGTTTCGGCGCGAGCAAAGCCCCTACGAAGTGGCCCGGTTCAGACTTCGTGGCCTTGATGCAGCCGCTCGCTACGTGGTGACTGACTTCGAGAAACCAGCGAGCCCGCAGCAGTTCAACGGACGCGAGTTGATGGAACGCGGACTGCCGGTCACCCTGGGCGGGGCGCGGTCCTCCGGACTTCTGATTTACCGACTGGGCCACGAGTGAGAAAGAAAGGGGGTCAAACCATAAAAGAACCACGCATCCACGAGCGGCGATAACGTCGAGCCTTGAGGTCGCACTCAATGGCCCGGGGGATCATCACGGACCAACCGAAATCTGCCACGCGCGGCCCTTCTTCCCGGAATTCTGTGGGTGACTTCACCGACAAATCGCCCCCGGCGACACCCCGGCCAGTTCGCTCGGACCGGAAAACGGGCCTGAAGCCAAGAGCTTACATGCGTCCAAACCCACACCTCGATGCAGGTAAAGCCAGCCGGGGCGGGCTGGAGCCTCCAGCTCGCCGCCCCGGCGGCGAATACTCAGGATCGGCCCGTTTCCCGGGCCGCAGGTCCGCCTCGGGGGGGGCCATTTGCCTCGCAATCCTATCGCCGAATACCCCCTGCGACCGAGCGGCCGTCGGGGCCTGCGATGATGAAGAGCAGTCTGTCAGCAGCCTGGCGAGCGCTATCAGTTACGTGCCGAACGCTCACGCCACTGGAGCGTCTGCGTTACGTGGAGGCGTTACGCCAACTCAACTATGGAACCGAGGTCGTTAACGAAGGACTTCAAACCCGCCGTCATGAATGGCGCCGACAACGATGTCGAACCTTCGGCGAAGGTCGCTGGGCTGTTCGCGACGACGCACTGGAGCGTAGTGCTGGCGGCCGGGCAGGCGGGATCCTCCGCGTCGTCCGAAGCGCTGGAGAGGCTCTGTCGCACATATTGGTATCCGCTCTACGTCTACATTCGCCGCCGTGGCTACGGCGTCCAAGACGCCCAAGATCTGACCCAAGGGTTCGTATCTCAGTTGCTGGAACGCCGCTCCTTCGCGCGGGCAGTCCCCGGTAAGGGCCGGTTTCGCTCGTTTCTCCTCGCGGGCCTGAACTACTACCTCGCCGATGAGCGCGATCGCGCCCGAGCTCAGAAGCGCGGAGGGGGCCAGGCGACGTTCTCGTTAGATGCCCAAACGGCCGAGCAGCGCTATCACCTTGAACCCGTGTGCAGTTTGAGCCCCGACAAGGTCTTCGAGCGCCAGTGGGCCCTGGCGTTGTTGGACCAAGTGCTGGCGCATCTGGAGCAGGAGTTCTGCGCCGTCGACAAGGCCCCCCTGTTCCAGCGACTGCGCGGCTTCCTCGTGGCTGGCACCGCCGAGGAGAGGTACGCCGATGCGGCGAAGGACTTGGGCATGACCGGCGAAGCCGTCAAGAAAGCTGTGCAGCGTTTGCGGCACCGCTACTCGGAGCTCTTTCGCGAGGAGATTGCCCATACGGTGGGAACCCCGGCGGAGGTGGAAGACGAAATGCGCCACCTCTGTCTGCTCATGGCCGGATAGCAATGGAAATCGTGTCCCGCCGCGGGGCTTTTTCCGGTAGTAAGAGTGACGGCAAACGGTAACGGGGCTTGAGATGTCAAACCAGCCCACATGTCTGAAATGCGGCGCGCCCTTGGCAGGCGATGCGCGCCAGGGGTTCTGCCCGAGGTGCCTTTTTCTTCAGGCCAGCGTCTGCATGCTCGATCCAGGTGCCGGGGCCGGGGCCGATCCTTCGCCTGAAAATGCTGCCCCGCAAGTCGCGCCTCCGCCGTCCCATCTCGGGGAGCCGGCACCCAGTATCCGGCCTCCCCCATCCGCCGCGCCCCTCCCCCAATCGTTCGGCGACTACCAGTTTTTGGAGGAGATCGGCCACGGTGGCATGGGCGTGATCTATCGCGCCCGGCAACGGAGTCTGGACCGTGTGGTCGCCCTCAAGATGATGGCCTTCGCTCCCGGCTCCAGCCCGGAACTGGTCAAGCGGTTCCGTGCGGAGGCTGTCTCCGCCGCCAGTCTGCACCATCCCCACATTGTCGCCATCCACGAGGTGGGCATCCATGAGGGACAGCACTTTTTCGTGATGGACTACGTCGAGGGGCCAAGTCTGGCGCAAAGGATTTCCGATTTGCGATTTCGGATTTCAGATTTCAAACAGTCGGTCCAGTGGATGAAGACCGTCGCTGAGGCGGTGCATTACGCCCATGAGCACGGTATCCTGCATCGCGACCTCAAGCCATCGAACGTGTTGATCGACGCACAGGATCAGCCGCACGTTGTGGACTTCGGCCTGGCCCGGCGGTTGGAGGGCGAGTCCGAATTAACCGTCACCGGCCAAGTGCTGGGCTCGCCGCACTACCTGCCTCCCGAGCAAGCCGCCGGGCAACGGGCGCGCGTTTCCCGGCGCACGGACGTGTATGCCTTGGGGGCGACGCTGTATCACCTTCTGACCGGGCGGCCACCGTTTCAAGCGGAATCCCTGGCGCAAACACTGGCCCTGGTGCTCCACGCCGATCCCGTCGCCCCGCGCTTGCTCAATCCGAGCGTACCGCGCGACCTGGAGACGATTTGCCTGAAGTGCTTGGAGAAGGAGCCGTCCCGCCGGTACGCCACGGCCCAGGAACTCGCGGACGAACTGGCGCGATTTCAGGCGGGCGAGCCGATCCGCGCTCGTCCGCTGAGCCCTGCCGGCAAGGCGTGGCGCTGGTGTCGGCGCAAACCATCCCTGGCTGCGGCGATGGGCGTGGCGCTGTTGAGTTTGCTGGTCGGGGTGGTTGGCATCGCCGTGCAATGGCGTCGAGCAGAAGTGCAGCGAGCACGCGCCTTAGGCAGTGAACAGTCTCTCCTGCGCCGGACTTACATCGCCGAGATCAGCTCGGCCCAACTCGCTCTCCGGGACCTCAATCCGAGGCGTGCGCTCGAACTTCTCAATCGCCACCGGCCCGCTGGTTTGCCCCTCGCCACTGACCCGCGCGGTTTCGAGTGGCGTTACCTCTGGCGGCAGTGCCAGAACGAGGCCGAAAAGGTGATAGGGAAATTGTCCGGCCGCATACGTTCCTTGGAGGTCTCGCCGGACGGACAATGGCTGTTCGCCGGTTCGCAAGGGGGCGAGCCGAAGCTCTGGAACCTCGCTACTGGCGAGCAGGTCAAGGTGGCGGGGGAAGTGGACTGGGCCTGGGGCGCCTTTTCGCCGGACAGCCGCGTGTTGGTGGTCTGCGCCCAGACCGCAGAAGCATTTGGCTCGCTTGGCATCTGGGATCTGCAGGCGCGCAAGTACTTGGATCCCATTCTCGATCCGCGCCCCGCGTTCACCATGGCTTTCTCTGACGACGGCAAACGGTTTGCGTTTGGAGTGCAGCACCCGCCCGAGGAGCGAAGGTTGGTAATCCTGGACTTTCCAACTCGGGAGCCGGTGCGGGAGGTGATCACCCTCACCCCGATCCAGGGCCTCGACCAGGGGATTGCCTGGCTATTCACGCGTGACAGCCGGAGCGTCATCTTCTCGGAGAACGACCCGGTCCGGCGGATTGGCTGGTTGGACCTGACGTCCGGGAGCGAGCCGCATTACTCCCCCGGTCACCGCGAGCCGATCACGGCCATGGCCATCAGTCCGGATGGTCGGACCCTTGCGACCGGGGCGGGCTACACGGACACCGACATCAGGCTCTGGGAAGTCCCGGAGATGCGGCCGCTGGGCGTTCTCTCAGGCCACCAAGGCTGGATCACAGCTCTGAAGTTCTCGCCTGACGGCCACACGCTGGCGTCTGCTGCTGCGGACCAGACGTGGCGGCTCTGGGATGTTCCGGCCCACTCCTCGCGTCGCATCTGCCAAGTCCCGGCGGACGTCTTTCGCCTCTGCTTCGGTCCGGATGGGAGGAACCTGTTCACCGGCTCTGGCGACGGGACGATTCTCCAATGGTCTCTCGCCAGCCAACCGCCTCCGCCGCAGCCGGGCGTCTGGCGTGCGCCTGCGGCCTGGGAGGGCACGGTCATCGCCCCGGACGGGAAGCATTACGCGGCCCGGCGGCAGGGCGAAGTGTACTTGGGCTCCCTGCAGAATCAGGCACCCCCTGACCGACTTGGGGAGTTGGGCACCAACAACACCTCCCTTCTCTTCTCCACCGACGGACAGTACCTGTTCGCCGGCACTCGAAGCGGGGACATTCGGATCTGGTCCCTTGCCAGGCACCAGTTAACGCGCTCGCTGCGCGGGTCCGCCCAGCCGGTCGTACGTCTCCGCCAGGACGCTCACGGCCGGGTGCTCCTTGCCGCGCAGTGGGATACCGCTTACCTTCCCAAGTTTGTTTGTGTCTGGAGCGCGCGCGATTGGCAAGAGCAAGGGTCCCACACCGTTCCCGGGCTCGGAGGCGACATCGCGTCGACCGATGGCAAGTGGCTGGCCGCACGCTGGAATGCTCAGGCCGTCCGAGTCTGGAGCCTTGCCGGCAACCCGCTTCAGACCAATACCCTCTCATTCCCGGGAGAGGTTCTCCACTTGGCCTTTTCGCCAGACGGACGTCGGCTCGCAGCGGCGAATCTGGCCGGCGCTGTCAGGGTCTGGGATGTGCCCCGGTTTGACGAATGGCACGACTGCCAGGCGCACGCGCATTCCGTTTGTGCACTGGCCTTTTCGCCCGACAGCCGGCGGCTGGCCACGGCCGCTGCCGGGGACAACGCCGTCAAGCTCTGGGATGTGGACAGCTGGCAGGAGTTGATTCGTCTGCCGCACGAGCAGGTCTGGCTGCAGGAGTTGCTCTTCAGCGTGGACGGCAACCAACTCGTGGCCAGAACCTCATCGGGTGACGTGCTCTTCTGGTGCGCCCCCTCTCTGGCCGAGATCGCCCAGCAGGAGGCTCAGCGGGCGAGAACGAAGTAATCGGCCAGGAAGGCGTTTCGCAAAGAAACCCTGTCCCCTTTCGGTGGTTTTTCCGGTGTATGGGGTGATGACTGCGGTGGTGTCAGTCTCACGGCGTGGTGCTCAAGGCGGCTCGTTCGGAACGGCCGCGCAGAGCAAGAAGTTCGCGACCGGTGCCAGGGACGGCTCCGTCGCCGGCAAACCGCGCGAGATTCCTTCGGGAGGTCCCCCTCCGCCGAATTGCACGCCACAGAACACAGAGAAAGGAAACACAGTATGATCGCAAAGAAATGCACAGTGCTTGCGGCCGTTGCCGTTTGTGCCCTGGCGCTGCCCCTCGTCGGCAGCGCGAAGCATCCGGTCCAGCGCCCCTTCAGTATGAGGGGTGAGATGGTCATCTTCCTCAACACGACGGATGGCAGTTTCGTCGCCAGCCCGAACTGCGGTGTGGCCACTCATGTCG
Organism: uncultured Verrucomicrobiota bacterium; assembly: GCA_964413865.1. Taxonomy (GTDB): domain Bacteria; phylum Verrucomicrobiota; class Verrucomicrobiia; order Limisphaerales; family J093; genus MWFF01. Next base: position 4,434 of record CAYPUR010000143.1, on the reverse strand, counting down.
GGCGATACACCGGCTACGGAACCGGATGGATGAACTCAGACCTTGAAATTATCTACGCTGAGGGAACTCTGGTTGCAGCCAACGGGGACAAGGCGTTCTATACTATGGACGGTCCGGCATGGTTGGACGTCGAAGACGGGACCGGCCGCTTCCAGGATCTCACCGGGAAAGTGGCGTGGGTATTCTCGCCGACGGATTACGTCGTGGAGGGGAACGTCATGACGGTCTATGGCACCTACACGGGCGAGGGCACAGTGACCTATTAGTCAGGTCGTCCTCCGAATGCTCAAGGGACCGATTTGGGGCGGCCCAGGGGCCGGTGGCGGCGTTGATCGCCCTCCTCGGCGACCCAGCGGTTATCGTATGCAACACCTTTCTATCCAAAACCCATGAAAACAAGACTCCTGCGAACCACACTCGCCCTGGCGGCGTGCATCTCGACCGCATTTGCCCAGACCGTCCTGTTCGAGGACGATTTCAGCGACCCCAGCCTGCCCGGTTGGACGTCGGCACCCTTTCCACCCCATTTCAGCGCTGTCGACCAACATCTCGTCCTGTCGGGCGACTTTGGCCCGATGAACCCGGATAACTACATGGAGGCCTGGACCGGCGTCATGCATTCGCTACCGACTTCAGGGCCGCTTCCAGATCAGCAGACATTGGAGTTCCGCACGGTTCTGGTCGGCGCCAATCACGACAATGTCCTGGCCGGCATCCACTATTTCGACGGCATTGGCCAAGGCTATGTCTTCGGCAAAAGTCGAAATGTGGTTATGCTCTTCAAGTTTTGGAATGGCGGGATGAACAACTCGGGCGCTGTCTTCTTGTGGGAACACACCCAGCTCAAGAATGGCAATGTGACCTTGGCGCTCGCCGTCACGCGACTCGGGTCCAGTGTGAGCATCGCGACACGCGTCCTGGACAAGGACAACGCCAACGCGGTGTTGTTCGAGCGCACCGTAACCGACACGCCCCAAGCCGACCCGGTTCTCCCCAGCCGGGCCCCCGACGGAATGCTCTGCTATCCGGACCAACCCGGAACGCCTTGGCCCGTTGTCGATGCTTCGGGGCAGATTGTGTTGAGTATGACCTGGCTCGACGCCACTGCGGCGCCACAAACCGCTGCCGAAGTCACATTTGACAACGCGGAGGTGTGGCGATACGAGACGCCGGAACTGACAATTCAGAACGCCGTCGTGCTCTCCTGGCCGGTCACGGAGGGGCAGTTTGTCCTGGAAAGCGCCGCGAACCTGGACGGTCCTTGGCAACCCGTTGCCAATCCCTGGTCACGGACCAATAACGGTCAGGTCCAGGTGTGCGTCCTCGCGCCGGACAGCGAGAAGTTCTTCCGCCTGCACTTGAGCCCGTGATCGACGACACCGGCGCAGCGCGGCCAAGCAACCCTGGCCCGTCTCAAACCTTCGTGTTCCTGGACGAGCGCGTGGAAACGCTCGGGGACGGCGTCTTCTACCTTTCGATGGCCAATTGTCCCGGCCAACCGGGCACGCCTGCCTCTTTCGACTACCCGGCCTGCGGCCACAACGGCGCCGGCAGCTTCTCCTTTGACGACGGCCGCGTGGAGGCCAGGAAGTGGGGGGATGCACGCACGATACCCAAGAAACTGACCCCCTCCGGCTCCTCGTCCCAGGGCGGAAGCACCGTCGCCAGGTAACCCGGATCTCCGCTGGCTCCAGGAACACTGCACACGCCCACTCCGGTAGCCTCGGTGATCGGCGACAACAGGTGTCCGCGTCGTCGTAGGAGCCTGCGCGGACCGAATCAATTGATTTCGTCGGCGGTGGAGAAGGCGATACGCCGAGCAGCGCTCAGCACAGTTCGGCTGGCCCGAGTGGGTGGATCATCCCGCTCGCTATTACCGCCTGCGCTCAAAGTGACGGGCACCGATACGTTGGGCTATGCCGGTTGTGCCGCACAAACAAGTCTCAACCTTTTCGCAGAACGGACAAAACGCAAGAACGACCAGTGTATTCAAGGGTCAAACGCATGTTGGCCATTTGCGTCTCCTGGCAGGTTGCAGCAGTTGTTCCCTATCGCCCGTGTAGGCAAACGTAGGCAAGGAATCCTGGACCCGTCATGACACTTGCGCTGATCATGGTGCTCGCGTTGTGGTCTGAGCATGGAGACTTGAGTGTGGTATTTCGCCTTGAAGAGCCTCTCGCAGTCCGGGGATGCTCCCACCACATGCAAATCGCAAAGGCCCATGAGTTCGCAGCCGTAACGACAGAATCGAGTGCGGAGGCAAGGAAGCGACCAAGGACTCCGTGGAGAGGGCCGGCGGCGCTGCCCCCTCATTCATGCGTGCTCTGGCTGGCCATTTCGCTGACGCTCCTGACCGGAGCCGCGACAGGTCGGGAGATCCACGTCGCCGTCACCGGCGATGATGCTGGTGTGGGCTCGGCGGCGCTGCCGTTTCGGACCATAGGCCACGGAGCTGCCGAGGCACAACCGGGCGACGAGGTGATCGTCCACGCGGGCACTTACCGCGAGTGGGTCAAGCCACCGCGCGGCGGCACGGGCGAGGAACGACGCATCATCTACCGCGCCGCGGCCGGTGAGCAGGTATTCGTCAAAGGATCAGAGAGCGTCGTCGATTGGCAGCCGCAAGGCGGCGGCGTTTGGCGGGCCGAGCTGCCCAACGCCTTCTTCGGGGCCTACAACCCCTACGCGTTGCAGCTCTCCGGGGGTTGGTTGAACTACGGCCAGTGGCACCACCGCGGGGACGTGTACCTCAACGGCGAGGCGTACCGCGAACAGCAGACACCCGAGGCCGTTGCCACCACCCCGCAGAGCTGGCACTGCCGTGTCGCGGACAGCCGAACGACGATCCTCGCCAACTTCGGCGACGCCGACCCGAATCGCGAGTTGGCCGAGATCAACGTGCGCGAGATGATCTTCATGCCTCAGATCACGGGCCTGAGGTACATCACTGTCGACGGCTTCCAGTTCGCCCACGCCGCTGCCAACTGGGCGCCACCGGTCATCGAACTGCAAACTGGCGCGGTGGGCACGCGGATGGGCAAGCACTGGATCATCCAGAACTGCGGCGTCACGCACGCGCGCTGCGTCGGGATCATCCTGGGCCACGCGCCGGGTGTCGACTACACCGACATCGACGCCTTTGGCGATCACATCGTCCGGAACAACCACATCCGGCGTTGCGGCCAGGCTGGCATCGCTGGCCAGAAAGGCGCCACGCGGAGCCTGATCGAGGGCAACCTGATCGAGGAGACCAACTACCGGCGCGAGTTCGGCGGGTGGGAGACCGCGGCGATCAAGTTCCATAACACCGTCGACGCGACGATCCGGCACAACCTGATCCGCGGCGTCCACCACCAGCAGCAGGCGGCCTACGGCATTTGGATCGACTATGCCAACCAGGGCTTGCGGATCACCGGTAACCTCATCTACGACACTCAGACCGCGGCGATTTTCCTGGAGATGAACCACGGCGGGATGTTGATCGACAACAACGTGCTGCTCGGCGGCGGCTTGCAGGGTCAGTCCGAGGGCAACGTCTTCGCCCACAACCTGTTCGTTGACTGCGGTTACCACCACAACCCCGACCTGGAACGGAATTCGGCCTGGTACGTTCCCCACACCGTCAAGCAGGCTGGCACCGACTTCGGCGTGCCCGCCGACGAGCGGTGGCACAACAACATCTTCGTGGGTCGGGGCCTTGACTTCGTGACGGCAAGCCCGGGCAATCGGGCCGACCACAACTTGTTCCTGGGCGGGGCCAAGCGAAGCCGCTTCGGGGACGAACACAGCGTCGAGTCGGCCGCCGGCATCGATCTGAAACGCGAAGACAGCCGGACGGGTGTCTTGATCCGCTACACGCTTCCAGACTCAGTGTCGCAGCTCCGTTGCCCTGTCGTTGACGCGGGCTTGGTTGGCGTGTTTCATCGGGTCAGCCAGTCCATCGAGGATCGCGATGGGCGGCCCATTACCGTTGACGAGGACATCAACGGCGCAAAGCGGACGACGACGGTGGCGGGACCGTTGGCGGAGGGTGTGGCCGGGGGCAATGTGATCGAGTGGGCCCCAAGACGCCCTGGCACGTAGGGAACCAGAAGCTCGGGCTGCAATACCGCGAGTTGAACCAGTTCCTGCAGGACGCGGCGAGGACTCGAAACCGATAGATGAACCGAAGGAAACAGCGCAATCCGATGAACATTCCTCAATCATCCAGCGGTCTTCCGCGTCGTCGTTTCTTGCTTCAGGTCGCCGCCACCGCGGGACTGGCGGCACAGGGATTCGTCATTCCTCAGGTGTGGGCCGCCGAGTCCCGGCCGACCGACTGGTTGCATAAGGCCGGGTGGGGTGTGATGACGCACTACCTGGGCGCGCCGCCCAGTTCGGACGGCGGGGCCGAGTTGTCGGCCGAGGCGTGGAACGAGCAGGTGGATGCGTTCG
>CAYPUR010000142.1:0-12240 GCA_964413865.1 uncultured Verrucomicrobiota bacterium | reverse complement strand
GCCGGGGAGGCGGTGCCGTTGCCCACGCGCAGCATGCACTCGAACGTGAACGCTGCAATCGTCACGCCATTGTCGATGTCCGGGAAAATGATCTTGGACCACGTTCCCGCGGAGGGGCCGGAGATGGACAGGAAACCGATCGTGGTGCCGTCGGAGCCATAATCCCAGGAAATCCACTCGCCGCCGCCCGAGGCGCCACCAGAGACGGTGCTGCCCAGGAGAATGATCGGGTGTGGAACTTGCGTGGGATCCGTGGGGTCGGCTGTGAAATCCCAGGACGCCGAACCCGCCAGCGCCTGGACGGGAACCAGGCCGACAGCGGCACAGATCCCGATTAGATTCTTTATCTTCATAGGTTGGATTACGTACTGCATACGAACCACTCCGCGAGCCCCCTCCACGCCACGTCTGCACACGCAGACCCCATGTGGAGGGATCTTCTCCGCTGAGTGCTTTTGGTTACGGCGCAAATCCTTCATTCCCGTCCACCACGCCGTCAAGTGTAAAGTGCCTGCAACAGAACTCGCGGCTGGGATGCGTATCCTGGTCTATCCGAAAGTTATTACGTACAAGCCCTTACCCCGGATATGACATAGGGCTTCGCGGAGTTTCGTATCCGGGCTCAGGATTTGCGCACTGGGATGGGATCCCTTCTCAGAAGTGCTCCGTCACGATCGCGCGCGCGGCGTCGAGTGTGAGGTGCGGGGGCAGACTCAGGTAAACGGACACGTAGATGCGTCCCCGCACTGCATGGGCCGCAAGGCCGAAGATGTTGCCTCCGAGATACCGGAAGACCTTGTAGGTCAACATATACACAGCGCCGTCAGCATCCTCGGTTGTCTCGAAGCGGAGTCCGTATTGACCCGGGCGCCATTCCTGGAGGTTTGTCGCTCCGGGCACACACGGGATTCTGGCCTCGTCACGGTCGCCGATGAAGAGCCGTTGCCGGATGGCGTGCTCGATGGCGGTCGCCACGTGCGGGCCGACCGCGCTCTCGCCCGGTTCGACATGCAAGAAGTCGAGCGCCAGGCCGTGGTTGGCGGCGGAGAAGAGGTGGGCCTGGCGCAGGGCAACCTTCTGGCGCCAAAGGGCGCCAGTGATGCAGGCGGCCAGGCCGCGCACGTCGCGCGCCGCCACGCCGAGGATGATCGAAAGGCCGTCCCGCAGGATGCTGACCTTGGCGTCCTGGGTGGATGGGTATTCGGCCAGGTGGAGCAGGTGTGTGGCGAAGCGATTGGCGTGGCGCCTGTAGACGCCGGCGTAGAAGTCGGGTCCGAAGTCCTTCAAGACCTTGGCCTGATCGGGCGTGAAGCCGGCCGTCTCGATCGAGCGCTTCGCGTCGAGGCCGGGGCGATAATGCGCCATGCATTTGGCGTAGAGCTCGCGCATGTTGAACCAGGGGGTCGGATCGTCCTGTTCGGACTGCCACTCGGCGCGGTCTGCGCAGGTAAAAACGAAGAGGGACCGGAGGAGGTCTTCGTTCTCACAGAGCGCGGCGAACTCCGCCACCTGCCGCTCGTCGTTGATGTCGGCGTCCGCCCGTTCCCTGAGGGCGCGCCAATGCCGGATCAGAAACTCGGTTGTGCGCACCGTCTCGGCGGTGAAGTCGCAATCGGTGCGGTAGACGCGGTAATAGTCATCCAGAGGAATGCCCGACATGCCGGAGGAGAGCCGCTCGTGCAGGGGGCGGGTGGTGTCGGCCCGCGCCTCGAGATCGGCGTCAGTCAACGGAAGCCGCTTGGTCTTCAGCGCCAGTTTGACCGCAGCCAGGCGGTCCGGATCGAGGAGCGTGGCCTCGACATCGACCGAGACGCCATCGAGCGCGCCGGCGGCGCGTTCGGTCGAGATCGCGCGCGCCAGCAGGTCGCGTCCGCGCCGCGCGCATTCCTCGAGGATCCGGATCTTCCGCCGCTCGATCGCCCCGCGCAGCAGCTTGCCCTCGGCCATCACCCGGGCGTCGAGCGAGGCTTCGAACCTGGCGTAGCCGGGGAACAGCCGGTCTTCGGCGCCGTCGAACTGCGAGAGAAACGCAAACGACTCGGCGAGACTCCCGCGCGGTTCGTAGAAGAGGGCCGACACCTCCGGCACCGGCACGAGCCAGTCCCCGATGTCACGGAACGTCGTTCCAAGCTCGGACGGATCGATCGGCACGCCGTAACGCTGCGAGGCAAGCAGGAGCGAGAGGGCGGCCCGGCTCTTGTCCCGCGATGTGCGGCACGCGGAAGAGCCCTGATGGGACAGACCGCCGACGCCGTACACGATGGGGCTGCCCCGGCCGGCGGGCCGCCCTTGCCGGAGTTCACGCTCGATGACGCTCCTGGTGAACCGCGCCACGCGGCGCCGGGCGGAGATGAGCCGGGCGCGGACCTCGTCGGCGAACGCCATGCGGGCGTGTTCGTCGGCCGCGGGTGCGAGCAGCTCGCCGAACGCATTGAAATCGTCGAATCGGAGCACATCCTCGAGATGATCGCCGCCGGGCGGGCGCCGCCTGGGGGCCGGCTTTCGGGAATGGACGAAGCACCGCACGCGCAACAGGAAATCGTAGGCGGCGAGATCGCGCGGGTCTTCGAGCGCGCGATAGACGTCGTGGCTGTGAAGGAAGCCGCGTCCGGCCAGGGTCCAAATGCCGGCCAGGAACACCCGGAGCGCGTCGTTCTTGATGTCGAAGCGATCGATCCGATCCCAGGCCAGCGCCGCCGTCTCGAGCCGTTCCTTCCAGATACCGCGCAGGTGCAGGAAGTGCTCGAACGGGTCGAATGTGGCGCGGATGCGTTCGCGGAACGCGGCCGCCAGGGCGTCGGGATCGTACACGGGCCGGAGATCGAGGAAGGCGTTGAGCTGTTTGCCCGAAAGGCGCAGCGCGTCATCGAGATTGAACGGCAACACTTCGCACGCGAATCCGCACCGCTCCCGAAAACTCCGGGTGTGAAGCAGCTCGCGCTGCAGTTCGAGCAGATACGAGTTTCCCTCGATCGCGTCATCGAACAGGAACGCGAAATCCGTGTCCGAGTACGGAGTCACCTCCTGCCGGCCGGTCCCGCCCAGGGCCACGACCGCAAACGGTTTGTCGTATCCCAGGACCCGATGCCGCTCCGCCGCCCAATCCGCCATTAGCCCGCTGTGAACCGCCGTTCGCGCCACGGTGATGAGCCGCCCGTTGTCGAGCTGCGGCCCCCGGATCAGCGCGTCGTTCTCCGCGATCAGCTCCCGGAAGGCCGGCAACGGACCGAGCCGCGCGATGGCGTCCGCGGCGCGTTGCTCCAAGGCGGCGTGTTCTTCCGGTGTCACCATATCAAGAATGCGGCATGACGGCCGTTCGACAGACCGCGGCATGCTACGCTCGCCCTCCGACGCGGCAACCAAGATCCTCCCCCCTGCCTCGTCAACCGATGGCCCGTCCGCTCGCCCCGTCGAAATAGCAGGCCCGGTTCAGATCGAGCCAAACGCTGACAGTCTGCCCGGGCGTCAACGGGTGGTCCGCGCCCGATCGCGCCGTGAAGCGGATGCCGCCGATCGCGCCGTGCAGGTGCGTCTCGGCGCCCAGACGCTCGACCGCTTCCGCGCGCGCGCTGACGCGGACGCCATCGGGTCCGCACGCCAGTCCACCCTCGAACACGATCTCCTCCGGACGCAGACCGAGCACGACCGGCTTGCCCGCATACGCGGAGAGGGCTGCCCGGTGCGCTCGAGCCACGGGCAGCGGCGCGCTCGCCGGCATGTCGCCTTGGGGGGGCGGGTCGGGACGGAACATGACGCCGCTTCCGCCCGTCTCGATGGCGCCGGGGAAGAGATTCATGGGGGGCGATCCGATGAATTGGGCGACGAACAGGTTTGCGGGACGACGGTAGACATCGAGCGGTTCAGCCACCTGTTGGATCGCCCCGTCTTTCATGACCGCCAGGCGCCGGCCCATGGCGATGGCCTCGACCTGATCGTGCGTGACGTACAAGGTGGTCGTGCCCAGTTGTTCGTGGAGCCGCTTGAGTTCCACGCGCATCCGCAGACGGAGGCTGGCGTCCAGGTTCGAGAGCGGCTCATCGTACAGGAAGACCTTCGGCTGCCGGACCATCGCCCGGCCCACAGCCACCCTCTGGCGCTCGCCGCCGGACAGGGCGTCCGGCATCCGCTCGAGCAATCGGGTCAATTCCAGGGTTGCGGCCGTCGCTCGCACCCGGCGCTCGATCTCGTCACGAGGGCGCTTCCGGAGGAGCAGCGGGAACGCGAGATTCTCGTAAACCGTCAGATGCGGATAGAGGGCGCAGTTCTGAAAAACCATGGCGACGTCGCGGTCCCTGGGTTCAACGGCATTCACGACGCGCCCGTCGATGGCGATTGTGCCCAACGTCGGGTCCTCGAGCCCGGCCAGCAGGCGCAGAGTGGTGGACTTGCCGCAGCCCGAGGGGCCGGCCAGGACAACGATCTCGCCGTCATGGATCGTCAGGCAAAGATCCTTCACGGCGCGGACGGCCTCCCCGGAGGGCCTGGGGAATGTCTTGCTCACGCCTTCGAAGACAACCTGCGCCATGCGCATTCGAGTCTCCGGAAGACCCGCCTCGATGTCGAGTCCGCAGCGCGGCAGAGCCGTCAGCAGAGCGACGAGACACTCGCGCGCCCGCGGGGCCAACGAGCGCGCCCGCGGCGCGCGGCGCTGGTTTGTTGGAATTGCCAGCGGGCTGGCGATGTGGCAAACATCGCCCATGCAAATACCCTTCCTGTTTTTCACGCCCTGCCGTCCGTCGGCTCGAACTATCGCGCGCACTGTCCTCTTCCTGGGTCTGCTCTGGCCGGCCTCAGGCGAATTGACGGCCGCCGGGCTCGAAGATCTGGCCAGGCCGCAGAGCGGGCGCTCGATGCGCGCGACGTCGACGATGCGTCAGGGTGAAGTGCGCCGGGGCGGCGGCGAACGCAAACTGGATCCGAAGGCCGATCCCAAGGGCGACCTCGAAGAAGCGAGCAATTACGACAACTACCGCGTCCCTCCGGGGGAGACCCATGTCCTCCTCGATGCCGAGGGCTCCGGGGCGATCACGCACATCTGGATCACGTTCCTCGGTCCGGAGCGCCAGGCCTGGGCGCAGCAAGGATCGGCGAATCATCAGGAGATGCTGCTGAGGATGTACTGGGACGGACGGGAGCGGCCCGCGGTCGAGGCGCCTGTCGGCGATTTCTTTGCCAACTGTTTCGGGCTGCGCAGCGAGGTCATCAGCCAGCCCGTGGCGGTCGAGGATGCCGATTCGTACAATTGTTTCTGGCACATGCCGTTCCGGAAATCGGCCCGGATCGAAATCGTCAACGAAAGCGACAAGCCGATCAGCCTGCTGTACTACAACATCGACTGGATCAAAAAAGACTCGCTCCCGGACGACACCCCGTATTTCCACGCCCAGTATCGCCAGGAATACCCCGTGCAGAAGGGCAAGGACTATCTCCTGCTCGAAACCGCCGGCAAGGGCCACTACGTCGGAACCGTTTTGGCGGTGCGGACGCGAAGCCCGGCCTGGTTCGGCGAGGGCGACGAGAAGATCTACATCGACGGCGAGGCCAAGCCGTCGATCTGGGGCACCGGCACAGAGGATTATTTCCTGTCGGCGTGGGGATTGCGGACCACGAGCACGCCGTATTTCGGCGTGCCGTACTTCGATCAGTGGGGCATCGTGGGCGGCAAGACAAGCGCCTACCGCTGGCATGTCCACGACCCGATCGTCTTCAACACCGGGATCAAAGTCACCCTCGAACACTTCGGCTGGATCTCCCCCGACGAGAATCCCGACTTCAAGTCGACAAGCTGGAACGAGCGCGAGGACGATTACGCCAGCGTGGCGTTTTGGTATCAAACCGGCGAACCCACGTTGGCCGCGCGCGCCCCGCACGCGCGCGAGCGGCGCCTGCCGAGCCTCGAACGCCTCACCGTTTACGCCCGCGACTTTGCCGACGCCCGGCATCACGGCGCCGGCGAGGCGACCCCGCAGGATCTTGACCTGTACGAGGGTGCGCATTTGCTGTATCGGGCCACGCAGCCCGAGGGCGCCTGGATCGAGATCCCGTTCGAGATCGGCAGGAAAGAGCCGCTGCGTCTCCTCCTCAATGCCACCAAGTCCAACGACTTCGGACGCTACCAGGCTTCGCTCAACGGCGTGAAGCTCGGCGGGCCGATCGACTTCTACAAGACCGCGGTCGCCAATGAAGAGATCCATCTGCTCGATTTCTGGCCCGAGCCCGGCCGTTACACCCTGCGCCTCGAGTGCGTGGGCAAGAACCCGGTCTCCCAAGGCTACTACCTCGGACTCGAATCGGTACGGCTCCGCGAGCGCCGCCCGCGCGTCGTCGACTATGGCCACGACAAGGACAAAGACTGGCGCAAGGAGCGTCTCTTGTATCAGTGAGGCTGCCCAGACGCGCATCCCTTTTCAATGCCCGGTCAAGAGGAACCATTGTCCGACGGACCGGGTGTGTCGCGCGCGTCAAGCCGGCTGCGAGCCGGCGCTCCGGGGCGCCTTACGACCTCGCCGCCTGCGTGCGAAGGGGCGCTTTCGCGCGGCTTGATGCGCGGCTTGACAATCCGTGACGCGCGGCATAAGCCTCGGACCATCACATATCCGAGAGAATCACCGTCCCGCGACCCTTTCGCGCCGCCCGGGGAGGCTTCGATGTCACAGGAATGTCGCTGGTGTCGACCCGCGGATCGGGGGCATAATTGGGGCATTACGATGGACCGTTTTATGAAGACCAAGTTCCGATCACTTCACGGCCGGACGAAGAAAGTCGCTCAGGATGGTTGCGTCCCCTCGGCCTTCGCCCGCGGGGCGGCGTTCACGCTGATCGAGTTGCTGGTCGTTATCGCGGTGATCGCGATCCTGGCGGGGCTCTTGCTGCCCGCGCTGGCCAAAGCCAAGGAGAAAGGACGCCAGGCGAAGTGCCAGAGCAACCTCAAGCAGATCTCGATCGGCACCACCATGTACGCCGACGATTTCGATGACACGTTCTACCACGTCAACGGCGCCATGCCGAACCATGGCCAGTGGACCAGGAATCCGCGGACCGATGTCAAGTTGGCGCCCAACGACAGCGAGGCGTACTGGGGGATCGCGTACATCGGGTACTTCGGGGGAACAAAGGAGATCTTTCGCTGCCCAAGCGCCCGGGTCGTGGATGAATGGCGTGAAGAGGGCAAGACGTATCCGGCGGCGTTCTGGCTCAATTCGAGCTATGGCATCAACGCCTACATCGGCGAGAACCCTTCGCCCAGCAACCCGTCCTCACGCCTGCCGGGCCCGCGCAAGATCAGTTCGTTTGCCAACCCATCGAGCACAATCTTCGCCCAGGACGCGGCCGAGCACCGGATGGAGGGGCCGGACGACAGCCTGGGGTTGTGGCCTGGATCGAGCGAGATTCTGACGCAGTGGCGCTACGATCTGGCGGGTCTGTACCCCAACCTCAAGATGGAACTCGAGTGGTACCGGCACAACAAGATCTGCGGCACGCTTTGGGTGCCGGGCAACGTCTCCGGCATCAAGTTCAACAGCTTCAAGATCGGCGTGGATTACAGGTGGTACACCGGACAGGACCCCGTCAGGCAACCCGGATCGTAGATATCAGACATGAAAACACAATCTGCATGGCTCGCTCGGGCCTTGTTCTCGGCAACCGCGCTCTTCCTGCTGGCCGGCCCGATGGGGTGCGGCAGGAATGAGGCGCCATCCCCTGTCGAGGCGGCCCAGATCCCCGCCGTACTGCGCGAAACGTTCCAATCGGCAAAGGAACCTTTGACGGGCCTGGTGACGGACCTGGTTGACGCTGTCGAGGCCAAGGACTGGCCCAAGGCCTCCGTTGCGGCGCAAGCGCTCTCGAAAACGACAACGCTGACGGGGAAACAGCGCGATATGCTGGCCCGCTGCCTGATCACCATCAACACCCAGGTCACGGAAGCGGCCGCGACCGGCAACCAGGAGGCCGAGGAAGTCCACCGCATGATCCGCCTTGACAAGTAATCCCCCCCGCGGTCCCGGTCCCTTGACACAGCCCCGGCAGGCGATCCGGCCTGGCCGCGATGATCTTTGACGCCGAGCACAACACAAACCCAAGGATGAGCCAGACTATGAGACCAAGAACGCACGTTCACTCGACGCGCCTGCTGGCACTCGCGGCTGCGGCCGCTCTTGCCGGAGGCATTGCCCACGCGGCCGTCTTCGGCCAATGGGACTTCAACAATGGCAACCTGACCGCGACCATCGGCCAGGACCTGGCCTACATGGACGGCGCGGGAGGCGCCACCGACACGCAGACGGTCTTCGAGACCGTCGATATCGGGGGCCAACCGGCCAAGGTGATGAAGTTCCCGCCCTGCGACTCGACGATGGCGATGGGGTACCTGATGTACACGCCCACCGCGGGCAACGGGGGGGAAGGGGCCTACCTGCTCAACCAGTGGACGCTGATCCTGGACTTGATGTACCCGACCGAATCGGATCTGCGGTATCGGGCAATCTTCGAGTCGGATGACCGCATCACGAGCGACTCCGATTTCTTCATCAACACCAGCAACGGGATTGGCATCAGCGCCATCTACCACGGCCAGGTGCAGCCCAACGTGTGGCATCGGATCGCGATCGTGATCGACCAGTCGGCCGGCGCGAACACGATCTCGAAGTACATCGATGGTCTGCTGGTCGGGGTGCAGCCGGCCGGCGGGCTTGAGGGCCGGTGGGCCCCCTCGCCCAACTATTGGGTCCAGTTGTTCAACGACGACGACGGCGATGTGCAGACCGGCTACGTCAACAGCATCCAGTTCCACAACTCGGCCCTCACCGAACAGCAGATCGCCGCCTACGGGGGCGCCACCGCCGAGGGCATCCCCACCACGCCCCCCGCCGTCTCCTCCCACCTCGAAGGATGGATCCCATCCGGTCAGTTCGCGACGAAGAACACCGATGTCGGTGTGATCATTAACGACGGCGATACGACGATCGCGGATGCCAGCATCGTTCTCAAGCTCGATGGCACGGCCGTCGCCAGCCCGCAAATCACCCGCAGCGGCGACCGAATCACCGTGCGCAAGACCGGGCTCCCCGCCTTCCCCGTTCCCTCGAAGCATGACCTCGAGATCCAGTACACCGACAGCAAGGACGGCGCGCGCACCTTCGCGCACAGCTTCGATGTGGTCGTGTTCTACGAGAGCTTCGATGGCCTGACCCTCGGGCCGAATGTCGATGAGACCACAGCCGGCGACGCGGTCTGGACAAGCGCACCTCCTGACGGCTGGTCGATCGACAACAGCGGCATGCAGGGGGTGGTGGACGACGACGGCGCGGGCGTGAAGGAGTGGGAAGGCTGGAGCTTCGCCAAGAAGGATTGGTGGGTTCAAGCCGCCGGGGACCAGACGCGCTCGCAATTCGTCAATGCCAGCGGCAACGTGGCTGTCACGGATCCCGACGAATGGGACGACAAGGGCGGTCCCGTGCCCATCCACGGCTATTTCAATTCGATCATGAAGACCAGTCCGATCGACGTTGCCGGCCTCGCGCCCAACACGCTCTTCCTCAATCTGGATACGAGCTGGCGGCCCGAAGGACGCGACGACATTGGCCCGGACGGCCTTGCGACCAACGATCAGACCGCGGTCATCGCGGTCTCTTACGACGGCGGAGCGCCGATCGAGCTTCTGCGCTGGACGTCGATTTCCGGGGACCCGACATTTCACCCGGACAGCCAAAACGAGAATGTCACCCTCGAATTGAAGAATCCCGCCGGCGCCGCCAGCGCCGTCCTCACCTTCTCCCTGCTCAACGCCGGCAACGACTGGTGGTGGGCCATCGATAACGTCGTCGTGAATGCCGGCCAGGCGCCGCCAATGATTATCACCCAGCCGGCCAGCGCCCTGGCCGTCCGCGGCGACATCGCCACGCTCAGCGTCGTCGCCACCGGCGGCGACCCGAAGACCTACCAGTGGTTCAAACGCGTCGGCGCTGAAAGGTCCCCTGTTTCAGGCGGCACGGCCGCCACCCTGACACTCGATCCGGTGGCCGATGCCGACGCAGGGTTCTACAGCGTCGAGATCACGAACAGCGCCGGCCAAGCCGCCAGCCGCGAGGTCCGGCTGATGGTCCTCCCGCCTCTCGGGGCCCTGCTGTTTGCCGAGGACTTCGAGGGTCTGCCGCTCGGACCCAATGCGGACGAGGCGGTGGCCAATCCCAACGCGTGGACCCACACGCCGCCCGCCGGGTGGTCGATCGACAATGCCGGAACCCCCGGCATCGGCGACCCCGCCCAGGGTGTTGTCGAGTGGGAAGGCTGGAGCTTTGCCAATCGCGAATGGTGGGCCACCACGGCGGAGGACCAGCGCCGCGCCGAGTTCACCAAAGGGACCGGAACGGCGGCCATCGCCGACGGCGACGAATGGGACGACAAGGGCGATCCGGCCGACCTGGGCAAAATGGACACCTCGTTGCGGACGCCCGCAATCAGTCTGACGGGCATCCTGCCCAACACGGTCGTGCTGCAATTCGACTCGAGCTGGCGCCCCGAGCCCGATCAGAAGGCCAGTGTCAGCGTCGCGTTCGACGGCGGTGCGCCGGCCGTGGCGCGCCTGTTCCACTCGGACCCGGCCAACGCCGACTACAAGGACGACAACTCGACCAACGACCGCCTGAGCGTGCCGATCAACAACCCCGAAGGCGCGCAGACGATGGTCATCGTCTTCCGCTACTTCGACGCCGGCAACAACTGGTGGTGGGCGATCGACAACATCAAGGTCACCGGCGGCATTCCGCCGTTGTTCCATGAGGACTTCGAGGGGCTCACCCTCGGGCCGAGCGTCGAGGAAAGCCAGTTCGGCGAGGCCGTCTGGACGAAGACCCCGCCGGCGGGCTGGACGATCGACGACAGCGGCGTCCCCGGCGCGGGCGATCCCGCCAACGACGGCATGACCGAATGGGCCGGCTGGAGCTTCGCCTCGCGCGATTGGTGGCCGACTGTCGACGATCAGCGCCGCAGCGAGTTCACCCAAGGCATTGGCACCGTGGCCATCGCCGACAGCGACGAATACGACGATGCCGCACACCCGGACGGCACCTACAACACCTACCTCAAGACCCCGGACATCGATATCGCCGGACGCGAGGCCAATTCGCTCACCCTGCGGTTCGACTCGAGCTGGCGTCCGGAGCCGAACCAGAAGGTTACCATCACCGCGACCTACGACGGCGGCGCGCCGGTTGAAGTGCTGCGCTTCGAGTCTGTCGAGACCAGCCCCGACTTCAAGGACGACAACTCGACCAACGATGAACTGGTCGTTCCGTTGCACAACCCGGCCGGGGCGAAGACGGTGATGCTGACCTTCGGCTACTTCGACGCGGACAACAACTGGTTCTGGGCCATCGACAACATCGAGATCCTCGGTTACGAGAGCCGTGTGCCCGCCGACATCGCCCTGACGATCCAACGCACCGAGACCGGCGTCAGTATCGACTGGTCCGGAGACGGGACGCTCGAGAGCGCGCCCGCCGTCAAGGGACCGTGGAATGTCGTGCCGGGCGCGTCGCGTCCCTACACGACGCCAGCTTCGGGCGCCGCTGCATTCTACCGCATCAAGAAGTAAGGCCGGCTCCCCAATCCTCGGCGCAGCTCACCGCGAAGAGCGCGAGGGCGGGCGCTGAGGCCCAGGATGGTCGCTTCGGCTGTTCTCTCGAGAACACTCTGGAGAACAGCCGCTCGGTCCGCCAACGTCCGGCTCTGCCATTCGTGTGATTCGTGCGATTCGTGGTTCTCCTCCCCCCCCCAGGGACTGGACCACGAATCACACGAATCACACGAATCCAAGGCCGCGCCCGGATGTTTCACAAAGCTCCGCGGAGGTCACAACCCCATGAAACATGCGGGTGAGCGAATTGAGCGATACGGGCGGCCCGGAACATCAGGCTCGCCGTGCTCCATGGCGGGACCGCCATTCAAATTGAGCACCCGCTTCCCCTCCAGGTCGGCAAACACCGTGATATAATCGTGCCCCTTCCTCCGGTTCATTTTAAACATTCCTTTGGTCTATTGTGCGGCACATCCGTTGACGATCCGCCGGATGCGCCAACGCATCCCTGCGGCATCAGCGCGAACACACCCCAGCCCAGGTATTCACGCGTGTAAGCGGCGTGGCGCCCGGGTTCCGAGGTCAGTTGGGCTCGAACCTCCTTGGCTAACTCGTCGCCGGGATTGGCTTCAAGCCATCGGCGCATGGTGAGCCATTTGGCCGCC
>CAYPUR010000141.1:0-12653 GCA_964413865.1 uncultured Verrucomicrobiota bacterium | reverse complement strand
CATTCATCTTCTGACTTTTGGCGACTCCCCTTATGCCCACAAGGAAATCACCCAGTTCTTTCGGGTGAACAGCTTCTTCATCGCGGAGAACGTCCGCGGCATCATTCAGGAAGGCTTGGGGGACTACACACCCATTCATCTTTCCGATGTCCCGGGGCTCTTCAACTCCGGTCAGTTGCCGTTGGATGCCGCCCTGATCCAGGTCACGCCCCCCGACGAACGCGGCATGTGCAGTCTCGGTGTGTCCGTCGACGTTGTGAAATGCGCAACCGAGAACGCATCGCTCGTCATCGCCCAGGTGAATCCCAACATGCCCCGCACCCTCGGCGACTCGTTCGTGCATGTGTATGACCTGGATGTGCTCGTGCCGGTCGACGATCCTATCCTCGAAGTTCCAGAGATGGAGTTGACCGAGGAGACACAACAGATTGGCGAGAATCTCGCGGCCCTGATTGACGACGGCGCGACGATCGAGGTCGGCATCGGTCGGATTCCGCAGGCCCTGCTTGGTTTTCTCAAGGGCAAGAAGGACCTGGGCGTGCACACCGAGATGGTCTCCGACCGGATTGTCGAGTTGGTCCAGTCGGGCGCGGTCAACGGCTCGCGAAAGACCGTCGATCGCGGCAAGATCGTGGCCAGCTTCTGCCTGGGGACGAAGCAGTTGTACGAGTTTATCGACAACAACCCGATGTTCGCCTTTCACCCCACGGAGTACGTGAATGATCCCCATGTGATCAGCCAGCAAAACAAGATGGTGGCGATCAACGTCGCCCTCGAAGTCGATCTGACCGGCCAGGTCTGTGCGGATTCGATTGGCACCCGGTTCTTCTCGGGTGTGGGGGGCCAGGTCGATTTCAACCGGGGCGCGGCCAAGGCCCACGGCGGAAAGGCGATTATCGCCCTGCCCTCGACCGCCAAGGACGGCACCATCTCCCGGATCGTCACGCGCCTCAGCCCGGGCGCGGGTGTTGTCACAACGCGCGCCGGGGTGAACTACGTCGTCACCGAGTACGGCGTCGCGTATCTGCACGGCAAAAGCATTCAAGAGCGAGCTCTGGCCCTAATCTGCATCGCCCACCCGAACTATCGCGCCCAGTTGCTGCGGGAGGCCATCGAGGCCAAGTACCTGTCCGCCTCCATGTCCGACAAGGAGGGCAAGATCCACGTCGGCCCCAAGGAACTGCGCACGACCCACCTTCTGGCTGATGGCACTCAGATCAGCTTCCGCCCGATTCACCCGACCGATGAACCGCGAATGCGCGATCTGTTCTACGCCTTGTCGCAGCAGACGATGTATTACCGTTTCATGAGTTTTCGCCGCGCGGTCCCGCGCAGGGAGCTTCAGGAGTTCGTCTACATCGACCATCGCAACGACGTGACCGTCGTCGCGACATTGCCCGAGGCGCACGGCGAGAACATCATCGCCGTCGGCAGTTACTATCTGGATCCCAAACACAACATGGCCGAGGTCGCCTTCGTCGTTCACGACGAATGGCAGAACCGCGGCATCGGCACCGCGATGCTGCGTTACCTGATCCGCACGGCGCGCCGCAACGGCATTCACGGCTTCACGGCCGAAGTGCTCACGGACAACAAGGCCATGCAGGCCGTGTTCAACAAGAGCAACTGCAAAATCAAAACACGCTTCGCCGGCAATGTCATCAGCTTCGAGATGACTTTCGATTAGCGAGCCTCAGCCTCAGACCGATGAGGCTGCACACAGCGTCAGAAGCTGCGCCGCTTGAGGGCACCACAAGCCAGCAGCATTGTCGGCCGGGTCCCCTGACCCGGCGCAGCATCATCTACTGGTGAGTCGGGAGGTACACTATACGGACCTCTCACCCCGTCCCTCCCCCATCCGATGCTCATCCGATGGGGGAGGGTGCCCCCGCGGCTGTGGGGGCGGATAAGGATGACGGCACAGTGCATCCCGGTGATTGCTGTCCATGTCGCTCTGCATAAACCTGGCGTCGTGAGTCAACCAACGCCGAGGGGCGCGCCGCCTGCCCGGCTGCCGACCGCACTTCTCCTGCTGCGGCGATCCTCCCTGTCACGGCAGCGTGCTGTCCGCCCTCACCCGATTCGGCACGCGGCTTGCTGCTCCTAAGAATCGAACCGGGCGCAGCGTGAGCGGCGGGAGCCGCTAGCACGGTCGAGTTGACCGGGCAAATCCTGCGCGCGGTCCAAACGAACCATGTATGGCATGATGCAAGCGGTGGGATTGAAACCACAGGACGGGGCGGCGCGGTACTCGGCAAAGCGCATGCTCAAGCCGGTCAATTTCTTCTGCAACGCGCCCGAGGCGCGTCATGTCACGGTCATCGGAGACTTCAACGACTGGCAGGCGGACGCAAATCCGATGCGCCGCCAACCCGACGGGGGCTGGGCGGCGCAGATCCCGCTGCATCACGGGCATCATCTCTACCTCTTCCTGGTGGACGGCCAGCCTCTGCTCGATCCCCGGGCCCAGGGCTATGCGAGAAATACGCGCAACGAACGGGTGTCGATGATCGCCGTCAGCTAGTTGGCAAAGCCGCGCTCCGCAAGGGAACCGGGAGCATTCTGTCGTCCCTGAGGGCGTTCTGCCATGGGAACAGTGTATTGCATCCCCCCCCCAAAAAAACTTCTTGACCTCATTTAGGCCATGTACTATGCAATACAAGGTACATATGAACACGCGGTAGTTAGTAGGAACGCAGCATGGGTGATGACGTCAGCCAACCGATTCGGACCGTGAGCCGGGCGCCCATCCTCCTCGTCGCGGGCTGGCTGCCGTTCGTTCTTGCCTTGATCCAGGTCATTCGACTCCAAGCCGCGTTCGATGACCGCACACGGTCGGTTGAATTCCTGCCGGGGTGGCTTGAGTACGCCGGTCTGGCCTCGGCCTACGGGGTGAATTGGCTTCTGCTGCTCTCGCTCAGTGGCACCGGTGCTTTGCTTGGCTGGGGGCTTTGGCTCGAATCTCTCGGGGTACGCCATTTCATCACCTGGCCTCGGCTGCGTTGGTTCGTGCTGGCCGGGCCGCTCTCGGCGTGGACGCTGCTGGCTGTTTGGGGGGCGATGCAGGAGGTCCGCGACCGCGATGATCTCTGGGCGGTGGCGTTGTTTCTTCACATACCGACACTCCTGGTCAGCTACGCCATCGTCGGGTCCGGCATACGTTCGGTTCGTTCGCCAATGGTATTTGGCATGATCCTGCTGGGCTTGTGGGCCGCAACGGCGGCGGTTCAGTTGCATTTTGATCGGCCGGGGCAGATCGATCCGAGCAATTGGATTGGTTTGGGTGGATCCATGTCGTTGGGATTGGCGGTGGCGTTGCGTGTGGCGATCTGGGGATGGGCCGAGCCGCCGCGGGTCGTGGCGCGAGCCTCATGAACGACTATTTCGACAACTGGACGGTGCAGGTGCGCAAGGGTCTGTTGGACCTTTGCGTGCTCAGCGCCCTGGCCGAGAAGGAGCGGTACGGCTACGAGTTGGTGAAGACGCTGGTGGATCTGCCCGGACTGGGTGTTACCGAAGGAACGCTGTATCCGCTGCTCTCGCGCTTGCGCGTCCAGGGTTTGGTGACCGCGCGACTCGAGGAATCGCCCGAGGGGCCGGCGCGGAAGTATTACGCCCTGAGTTCAGCGGGCCGTGAGGTTTTGGGACTGATGCAGCAGTACATGGACGGCCTCAACCAGGGGGCCAGGATCCTGCGGAAACGAGGAGCAATCGCATGAGGACGTGGACAGCCGCAGCCCGGGAGGAGTTGGAACAGTACTTCGGTCGCGTGCGGCCGGCACTCGAAGCGTCGGGGGCCGATGTCGCCGAGGTGATCGACGATCTGCGCCGTCACATCGAGCAGGAGGCCGCGATCTCCCAACTCGAAATCGTTACCGAGCAGGATGTCCGCCGGTTGCTGGCCCGGATCGGCGCGCCGGAACCGCCGGCGTCCGAGGCTGCGGGGCGCCACGAAGGCCGGTCGAGCGCGGTCGCGACCGCCGATCCGAGGCCTCCAGGCCCTTTAGCCAACGCGCTGACAATTGGCTTCGGCATCGTGCTGCCGACGATCGCACTGCTGATCGAATGGATGACTGGCATGTGCGCCGGGGCCTTCTTCGATCCGCTCCCGACGCTTTGGCATGTGGCGTTGGTGGCGATGGTTCCTTTGACCAACTGGCTCCTTTGGCGGGCCGTGGGCCGGGGTGGCGAAGCCGGTCGAGGCTGGGTGGGCTGGGCGAGCGGTGTGGCGGTCGGGGTGGAACTCTACTATGCACTGCTCTTTCTCCCTCTGATGCTGCCGGGCTTGTTGGCGATTGTCTTCTACGGTTGGGGTCTGCTGCCACTGTCTCCGGTGCTCTCCATGATCGTCACGCTCCTCCTGGTCCGGCGTTTGCGGGTCCAGCGCGCGGCAACCGGCCCCGGCGTCGTTCGGGGCGTCTGGCCCGGATTCGCTGTCGGACTGGCAGGTTTGGTCCTCCTCGAGAGCCCGGAAGCGTTGACCCGCTATGGGCTGACGCTGGCGACCAACGACGATCCGCGAACCATTCAGCGCGGGATTCAACTCCTCCGCGACTGGGGCGACCGCGACGTTCTTCTGCGGGATTGCTACGGGCGCACGCGGGCGGCCGAGAACATGGATCTGGTGGGGTGGGTCGTCACGGGCGGGCGCGCGACGCGACCGGAGAAGGCGCGAGAGATTTACTACCGTGTGACCGGTCAGCCATTCAACAGCGTTCCCGCCCCGAAGGTTCGGACCGGGCGGGCACGCTGGGCCGGTCTGGACGATTGGACGTGGGACTTCGACCAGGCGGGCGAGGAAGTGGGCGGGCGAATCAAGGGTCTCACGTTGCACAGTTCACGGCTGGATGCCGTTGTGGAACCGGATGCGGCGATCGCCTATTGCGAATGGACGATGGAGTTCAAGAACGACAGCGCCCGCCAGCGCGAGGCCCGCGCCCAAATCCTGCTCCCGCCGGGCGGCGTCGTCTCCCGCCTGACACTCTGGGTGAATGGAGAGGAGAGGGAGGCGGCGTTTGCAGGGCGCGGCGAGGTCAGAGAAGCGTACGAAAAGATCGTGCGCCAGCGGCGGGATCCTGTGCTGGTCACCACCGCCGGCCCCGACCGTGTCCTGGTCCAGTGCTTTCCCGTGCCGCCGGACGGCGGGATAATGAAAGTGCGTTTGGGGATCACGGCCCCTCTCGAAATGAAGTCGGCTGAGACGGGCCTCATGCGTTGGCCACACGCGATCGAGAGGAACTACACGATCCACCAGACGTTTCGTCATCAGTTGTGGGTCGAGGGTCCGCGTCCGCTGACCAGCCCGGGCGGCGCGCTTCAGACCGAGCAACCCAAGGAGGGCTGGCATGCGATCCGGGGGCAGGCCCAGGAAACCGACCTCTGGCTGGCCGGGAACTTCGTCGAAGTCTCCCGTGAAGGCACCGTGCGCGAGGTCTGGGCCCGGGACACACGTGGCGCCGCGCCGTCCGTCGTCCGGCGAACGCTGCGCGCGGCGGCGGTTCGTCCGCCCGCTCGCATGGTGATCGTGATCGATGGTTCCCGGAGCATGGATCAGATGCCAGCCCTGGCAGAGGCCCTGGGGGCACTGCCTTCGACCGTCGAAGCGTCGGTCATGATCGCAGGCGACGAACCGGTCTCGGTCGGGGCGGTCAGCCCCGACGCGCGTGACCGATTGGCCGGATGGAGGGTCCGCGGAGGGCAGGACAACGTGCCTGCGCTGGTCGAGGCATGGGATGTTGCCGCGCAGAGGTCCGACAGTCTGGTTGTCTGGGTCTGTGCTCCGGTCCCGGTGGTGCTCGAGAGCGCGGAGGGGCTGCGTCAGCGCTACGAGCGCAGGCCCAACGGTCCGCGCCTGATGGCAGTGCAGGCTCGAGTGGGACCCAATCGCCTGCTCGAGGCGCTCGATGGGGTCGCCGCGGTCCAGTTGCTGCCGCGCACAGGCGATCTGTGTGCTGATCTTCGGGTGCTCTTCCGCTCCTGGGCGGACTCAGGCAATCGATGGGAGTGGGTGCCGCAGCGAGAGGCCGGCGCATCCGCCGCACCCCGGGAAGGGATCGAGGCCTCGTCACACCTGGTGCGGCTCTGGGCCAAGGACGAAATCAGGCGGTTGGCGGCGTTGCGGATGACGGAGGAAGCAATCGAGTTGGCTGGGCGTTATCAACTGGTTACGCCCGTCAGTGGCGCCGTCGTACTCGAGACGGCGCAGCAGTACCGCGACAGTGGGCTCGAGCCGGTGCCGCCGTCCACTGTGCCGTCGATTCCGGAACCGTCCACCTGGGCTCTGCTCGTTTTGGGCACGGGGGTGCTGCTCTTTGTGCGAAGGCGTCGAGCATCAGGGGTCAGTTCGTGACCCCGCAGAAACCGAGTCCCAGGTTGCGGTGACGAGCATCCGGCCCGCTGAGTTTCGATGCAGGGCGGAGCTTCGGATCAGGCGATGCGGTGACCCAATGATGCGGCGTGTTGTCCACAGATGGCCGCGGCGTGAGCCAAATCGGACGAATGGGTTGCCACAAGGGCACGGTTCTCCGGCCATCACCCATCAACCCTCTTTGGGCTTGAGTTGGGGGAAGAGGATCACGTCGCGGATGCTTTCCTGGCCCAGGAGCATCATGCAGAGCCGATCGATGCCCAGGCCCATGCCCCCGGCTGGCGGCATGCCGTGTTCGAGTGCCACCAGGAAATCCTCGTCGAGTTTCTGTTGCTCGCCGCCGGCCTGGTGTTCGAGCCGCTCGCGCTGTTCGATCGGGTCGTTCTGCTCGGTGTAAGCCGGCGCGATCTCCTGGCCGTTGATGCAGCACTCGAAAACCTCGACTGTCGTCGGATCTTCGGGCGAGAGCTTGGCGAGCGGAATCAACTCCTTCGGCGCGTGGGTGACGAAGGTGGGGTTGATAAGCGCCGGCTCGATGAGTTTCTCGAAGACCGCTTGGGTCACCTCGAAATCCTCGTATTCCGTCGCGATTTCGGCGCCCAACTCGATGGCTCGTGCCCGGCGCCGATCGGGGGTGATGTCGAACCAATCGGCTCCGGCCCGCTCACGGACGATGTCCTTGTAGCGAATCCGGCGCCAAGGCGGCGTGAGGTCAATGGTCTTGACCACCTCGCCCGCTGGATTCTTGTGTTCGATGCGCAGGGTTCCGAGGACATTCTGGGCGACGTGGCAGACCAGTCCTTGAACCAGGTCCATCATCGACTCGTAGTCGCCGAAGGCCTGATAGGCTTCAAGCATGGTGAACTCGGGGTTGTGTTTCCGGGAGAGTCCTTCGTTGCGGAAGTTGCGTCCGATCTCGAAAACGCGGTCGATTCCGCCCACAAGCAGGCGTTTGAGATAGAGCTCGATGGCAATGCGCAGATAGAAATCGCAACCCAGCGCGTTGTGATGGGTCTTGAAAGGCCTTGCGGCCGCCCCGCCGGGGATGGCTTGCATCATGGGCGTCTCCACCTCCACAAAGCCGCGTCCGTGCAGGAACTCGCGGATCTCCCTCAGAATCCGGCTGCGGAGCAGGAAGACGCGCTTGATCTCATCGTTCGACATGAGATCGAGGTAACGCTGGCGGTAGCGGATCTCCATGTCTTCGAGGCCGTGCCATTTGGCGGGAGGCGGGCGGAGCGCCTTGGCCAGGATGGTGAACGACTCGACCCGCACGCTCGGTTCGCCGGTCTTCGTGCGAAACATCGTCCCGGTCACCCCAAGGAAATCAGCCAGGTCCAGATGTTTGAAGATGGCGTATTGCGCCTCGCCCAGCACCTGTTTTTGGGCGTAGATCTGGATGCGTCCGCTCTGGTCTTTGAGATCGAGGAACTGGCTCTTGCCCATGTCGCGATGGGATGTGATGCGGCCGGCAACGGCGACGCGCGCGCCTTCGGCCAAGTCGCCGGACTCGAACCGCGTGCGAGTCTCGCCGCATCCGCCGGAGGGGACGAACTTGTTCCGGAACGGATCGAGGCCCTGGGCCCGCAAAGCGGCCAGTTTCGTCCGACGTTGCTCGATCAATGTGTTGGTGTCTTCCATAGCGATTCCCTGTCGGCTCGATGTCAGCGCCCCATTCGAGGAAAGAACGCCTGCGCGGCGGCACAGGTCGCCTCGCTCAGTTCTTCGAGGCTGATGCCCTTGACCGCGGCCGCAACTGCAGCAATCTCGCGGACGTACGCCGGCTCGCAACGCTTGCCGCGATACGGTTCGGGGGCCAGATACGGCGCATCTGTTTCGAGCATGAAGTGTTGAAGCGGCGTGGCGGCCAATGCCTCCCGGACCGTTCCTGAGTTCTTGAACGTCAGAATCCCCGTGTAGCTGACGATCGACCCAAGCGCCAGGACCCGCTGCAGCGCGGCGACATCCCCGGAAAAGCAATGAAACTGCCCTCGCACGCGCCCCGCGAACGGCCGCACAGCCTCGAGCGCATCCTCGAACGACTTGCGCTCATGGACAACGCAATTGAGCCCCATCTCGGCAGCCAGTTCGAGGTGCTGTCGAAACAGCTCTTTTTGTTTCGCCGTATGCCGCAAATCATCCGCCACAGTCCCTCCTCGCTTGGATGGGAGATGGAAGTAGTCGAGCCCCGTCTCGCCTATGGCCACGACTTTGGGGTGCCGGGCCAGGTCTCTCAGGTCGGCTCGCACGTCCTCTGGCGCCTGGTCGGCGTGGGTTGGGTGCCAGCCGACCGCTGCGTACACCATTGGATGATCGCTGGCGAGTTGCACTGCGCGTTGGCTCGACTCCAGATCAATGCCGACAGTGATGATGCGCGCGATGCCGGCGGCGACGGCTCGAACCAGCAGGTCCTCGAGATCCCCGGCCAACTCGCGGGAACTCAAGTGCGCGTGTGTATCGTAAAAAACGCTCATGTGTCGACTCGGCGAAAGCCGAACCGGGTCTCTCTGCCGTGTGCTCCGCCGGGCTGCGTGGCGTTCACTGATAGACCGTAGGGAATCCGCAGAGTGATTTCAAGCCGCAGGGAATTGTGGCCGTGGGGTTGACTTCCAGTCTCGCATTCTCTGGAATGGGCCTATGATTCATCGGCAATTTCGGTGCATCCGCTCATCGGGATGCGCGGGTGGCAGGCCCCAGGCTCTTCAAATCACGGCCCGAGTGGCCCAGGCGCTGACCGCGTGAAAGCCACGTTCACCCGACGACGCCTGCTCAAGCTCCTGACGGCCGCGGGCTTCGGCGTTCCGTTCGCCGCCCGCGTCGTTGGCGACGAGGCTGGCGCGAGCGTCCCAAGCGCTTCAAGGCCCGAGAACCTGGTGGTCCCCGTCACGCCCCGTGATCGCTATCCAGCCGTGCTGTCCGGCGGTCGCGTCATCCAGCCAAGGCGCCCGATCGAGGTGATGCACCAGACGGACGTGCTTGTCGTTGGCGGCGGTCCCGCTGGCTTCGCGGCGGCAGTGGCAGCCGCGCGAGCCGGATCGAAGACCGCGCTGGTCGAGCGATACGGCTATCTCGGTGGCCTCTGGACTGGCGGTTTGGTGCTGCTGGTTTACCCGACGCACGCAACGGAGAACGGCGTGCGGACCAAGGTGGTGCGCGGCGTGGGCGATGAATTGCTCGAGCGCATTGCCCATTATCCTGACGCCGCCACGAATCATGCCGCGGGCAAGCCCGACCCAACAACGGATCCGGAGATCACCAAGGTCGTCATGGACCAGATGGTGCGGGAGGCGGGCGTCACGATGTACTTCCACTGTTGGGTGGCGGACGTGGTGATGGACGGCAACGCGGTGCGCGGCGTTGTGATCGAGAGCAAGGCCGGGCGCCAAGCCATCCTTGCGAGGGTAGTTGTGGACGCCTCGGGCGACGGCGACGTCTTCGCCGCGGGCGGCGCGGAACACGAGCAACGTCTTCACGCAGTCGGCCTCGTCCATCGTCTCGGCAACGCGGATCGCGCGGACCTGGACGCGTTGCGGGCTGCAGGTTTCAACAACCTTGGAGAACTGGAGCCGCAGCCGAGCGTACGGTGGGTCAACCTCCGCGGCCCAAGCACCGACGGCCTCAACATCGCCGAACTGAGTCGGCTCGAAATCGAGCATCGACGAGACATCTGGAAGCGGATGGAACGGATCCGGCAATCGTCCGGCGGGGACAAAGTGTTCCTGCTCCAGACGGCGCCACAGATCGGCGTGCGCATCACCCGTTTGCTGGCTGCGACCCGCCAGTTGACCGATGCGGAGGCGCGCTCCGGGGTGAGGCCAGCAGATACGATCGCCGTGGGTGGGACGTATGGTCCCGGCGCCGATCAACCCGGTTTTGCGATTCCTTATAGCGCACTGGTCCCAAAAAAGCTCGACAACCTGATCGCTGCCGGACGCTGCATCGGCGTCGACACTCCCCTGGTCGAGGACATGCGCCTGATCGCCACCTGTCTGCTCACGGGGCATGCGGCGGGCGTGGCGGCGGCATTGGCTGTGCAAGACGGGTGTCGCCCGCGCGATGTGGACACTCCGCGATTGCGGCATATCCTCCTGCGCCAAGGCGCCTATTTGGGCTGACCGCTGGACGGCAGTATCGCCCGAGCCGAATGGCCGCAACCAAGCCAAGGAACTTGCTTTGGCGATCCCGGCGGCGGTGGGTCCGCTGGACCGCGCTTGCGGCGGCTGTTGCCCTCGGGTGGCCGGGCGGTTCGCAGGGGCCGCCCGGATGGGCGGTGGTGGTGTTGCCGGCTTTGAGCCCATACGTGGCTGTCGGTGCCGCGTTGTCGACAGGCTTGGTCGGCATTCTCACCCTGCTGGCGTT
This sequence comes from uncultured Verrucomicrobiota bacterium, assembly GCA_964413865.1. GTDB lineage: Bacteria > Verrucomicrobiota > Verrucomicrobiia > Limisphaerales > J093 > MWFF01. Next base: position 1,927 of record CAYPUR010000141.1, on the reverse strand, counting down.
GCCGCTGTTTCTGTTGGCGTGGCGGGTGCGCTGCGGTGTATGCCGTTTCGTGTGCCCTGTTGGACTGCTGCAGGAAACCTTGACCGGCCTGATGCCGAGGAGCCGCCGTGGGTGGCCAAGGGCGCCTCAGATCGGCCCGTTGCTGCTCGTTGCGACGTGGACTGGCGCCGCCCTGGGCTATCCCCTGTTTCTCTGGCTGGATCCGTTCGCCCTCTTCGCGGCTTGGGTCAATGCGTGGCGCACACCAATTGCCTGGATGACAGTGGCGGGGGGACTGGGTTTGCCAACTTTGTTGATTGCCGATCTCCTTTGGCCCGGCCTCTGGTGTGCCCGGATTTGCCCGCTCGGCGCCGGTCAACGGATGCTTTGGCATGGCCACCGCCTCCTGGTGCGCCTGACCAGAGGCCCGGCCCAGCAGGCAGGCCCCGACAGGTTATTCGGGGCGGACCCGAGCAGGACCGCGATTCTGGCCCGTCGGAGCCGACGTTATTTTCTCGCGGCGGGTGCGGGTGTGGTCGGCGCTGCGGTTTGCAGAGGCGCGTATGGGCCCAGCACCTCGCTGCGTCCGCCAGGCGCAATATCTGAAGAGCATTTCGGCGGCCTCTGCGTGCGATGCGGGAACTGCGCTCGGGTTTGTCCGAGCCGCATCATCCATCCCGACATCGCCGGCAGGTGGTCCGCCTGGATGGTGCCGCGCCTGGATTTTACGCACGACTACTGCCGCGAGGATTGCCATCGCTGCAATCTGGTCTGTCCGAGCGGGGCCATCGCCTGGCTGTCACTGACCGAGAAGAGCCGGCGGGTGATCGGCCTGGCCCGCGTTCATCCTGGCACCTGTCTGATGGCGCTTGGACGGGAATGCAATGCCTGTGTCCAGGCCTGTCCGTACAAGGCGATTTCCGTCGATAGCGGCCTGGACCCTTTCACGCCGCAACCGCGCGTCGATTGGGATCGCTGCAACGGCTGTGGGGCTTGCGAGTCTGTCTGCCCCACGCGACCGGAGCGCGCCATGCGGGTTGGAAGCTGGCGATCGGGTGGAGACGTGCCCCGGCGGCTGAGGAGTTAACGGATTGACCAACAAGGCAAAACCGTGCGACAATACCGTCGAGATTTTCATGACAGCTCGATCGCACGCAGTTCTCCGGAAGCCGCGACCCGATCCTCGGCTTGCCTTCACGCTGATTGAGTTGCTGGTGGTCATCGCCATCATCGCCATTCTGGCGGGTATGCTGCTGCCGGCCCTGGCGATGGCGAAGGCGAAGGCGAGGAAGATTCAGTGCGTTTCCAATCTTAAGCAACAGGCCATCGCCATTGCTCTCTACGCGGGCGAGTACGACGATACGTTTCCCTCGGGCAATCCGCCGGCTGGTTTCTCGGCCTCGGTCTATGCGTATTGGAACTACGGCGGCAAACAGGGAACCGAATACAACGGCCAGTTGCGACTGCTGAACCCCTTCGTCGCGATCTCGGGCAAGGTCTCGACGAATTCGGACGGCGCGGAGCGTGTGTTCAAGTGTCCCGGCGACAATGGGGCGCTCAAGGCCGGCTGGCCGCAAGACCGCAAGCCCACCGTCTATGACACCTTCGGCTCCAGCTATGTCTACAACAGCAGCGCCAACGACAATGACGATGTCCTCGGCTTGGTGAACAAGAAGACCAGTCAGGTCCGCAACGCGTCCCGGACGATTCTGGTCAACGATTTCTCGTTCAACCTGCATTTCGTCCGGATGAAGGTCTTTCAGAAGATGTATTGGCACGACCCTCACCGGCTCGGGTTCGGCAACGTCGCTTTTGTCGACGGGCACGTGGGGTATTACGAGGGCACCGATGACCGGCCCGATTTCCAGCGCGGGATCGAGTGGACGTTTGTCTACACCGATCCGTAGCAGCTTCGAGCGCCCGGAATCGTTCGTGCGGGGCAGGTGAC
>CAYPUR010000140.1:0-12927 GCA_964413865.1 uncultured Verrucomicrobiota bacterium | reverse complement strand
CTGATCCACAAGGGACGCGAAGGCACATCGAAGCGGAACTCGACCTCGTGGTCCCCGTCCGGCACGCACACGCCGCGCATCAGGTAGTTGCAGCGGAGCAGGGGCTGCGGCTGGCCATCGACTGCGACGGACCAATGGGGATCGTGCTTGTCATTCCAGAGAAGCACACTCGGAATCACCGCATGGGTCTTGAGCCGGATTCTCTTCGGGGTGTAGCTGAGCACCTCGACTGTTCCTGGAGCGCTGTTTGTCCGCCCCGGAGCCGGCAGCCCGATTGCCGGTTCGCTGATCACCACGGTCTGGGCCGGGTCGAATCCGGGATTCGTCAGCGTACGCAGCACCTCATCGTCGTTCGTGTTGACCTGCCATTGCGAATAAAGCCTGCCGCGCGGCAGAGCGCCCGTGAACTCGATGAGGGCGAATGGCCCGGTTGTGTTGGTTTGCACCAGGATGGGCCCCCCCTCCCGCTCCTGGAGCAGGACGAACGGCGTATGCACCCGAAACCGTTGCTGGGTCGGATCGAGCCTTTGATTGAGGAAATCGGCCATGCCGCCCATGACCCCGATGAGGTAACGGGTGTTGGTGAGTTGCCATTGCCGCAGCAGGCCGGCCTCGCGCTGCGCGGCGAAGGCGCCGCGGTACCTGGCGTTCTCGACCGAAGTGCGCGGTTCCTGGATCACGTCGAGCGACTGGACATTGTAGTACTGGAACTGATGCTGGAGCCATTCGGCGTGATAGAGCTGCTGCAAAAGAGCGTACGCCTCCCCGAGTTGCAGGGGCGGCATCGCCACCCGCTGCTCGTAAGGCCGGGCGCGCAAGAAATCGATGATCGCGTTGGTTGCGTACCTTTCCCGGTAATTCCAGTAGTAGACCCAAGGCGTGTTGGCTCGAACCAGATCCGCCAGCATGACCGCCCCCAAAGCGACAGCGCCCCACGCCGAGCGCGAGCCGCCCAGCACACCGCTCATGATCAGTATGAACACCAGCAGGGTCAGCGCCAGGAACAGCACAGACCAGCCCACCTCCGTCAGGCTGAACGCCGCCAGTGCGGGCGCCAGATCGGGCGAAACCGCCGTGCGCAGGTGATTCTCGAGGTCGTTGCGCGAGGCGAAATAGAGCAGCCAGCCCAGCAAAGCCGTTCCGAGCGCCACGGCCGAAAAGAAGCCCCATTTGCGCTCGAAGCCGCGCGCTTGCAGCCACCAGGCCTTGAGGGGGACGATTGCGGATCTGGCGGCCCCCGAGGTTTTTGCGAGGTAAAGCCGGGCCAGCGCCTCGAGGCCGTATCCCGAGAGGATGACCAGGCTCAGGCTGAATGGATGCAGAAACTTGATCGGATTGCGAATGGTCGAGAAATACGGAAGGGCGTACAGGACTTGATAAAAGGGCGCATGCTTGCCCCACGCGAAACCAAGCGAGAGACACGCAGCGCCCGTCCAGAACCAGATCCACTTCCGCTCTTGGGGAGTGAAGGGGCCGGCGGTGCCGCGTCCCGCATTCGCCGCCCCCCAGAGCGCCAGCAGGACGACGCCCACACCTGCGTAAAAGCCGGAACCCGAGTGCCGTGCCAGAACACCCGGTCGCTCCCCGACCCGCCCCCAGTAGTTCCCGCCCCCCAGCGTGTCGAGGCGATAGCCGAAGAGGCCCGGAACGACCGCCCGAAGAGTCTCGACTTTCGGCAAACTCCACTGGGTGGCGTCCTCCCACCGCTGTGCCTTGGTGCGGGTGTCCTGGTCCATTCCGACCACACCCTTGATCTGCGTCGACACCAGCATGCTCAACGCCGCGAAGGCGACCACCGCGGCGCACACGGCGACCACCCCGATGCGCCCAAGGCCCTGAACCCAGACCCGCCAGCGCGACGGGCCGCTCTGCACCGCCTGGAAGAGGACGAACGCCGCAACATAGAGACTGAGAATGGCGCCCGAATCAACCCCTTCCAGGATCGCCATTCCAACGGCAAAGCCGCCAACAGAAGCCTTCAGCCAATCGCGGCCGGGGGTCGCGCTGGCAAGGGCCGCGAGGGCGACGAAGATCCAGGCCATGCAGATGGTGAGTGTTCCCAGCCCCCAGCAGGCATAGGAAAAAAAATCCGTGTTCAGCGCCGCGGCCAGAGCGCCCAGAAGACCGACCCAGGGCTTGAACCGCAACTGGCGGAACAACACCCACACGCTCAAGCCAACCATCAGCACGCTGAGAGGGGCGTAAAACTTGGCGAACCCAAGCGGCCCCAGCAGCCAGAACCACAGGTAGCTGACGTTCGGAGGCATATTCCCGCCCCAACTCCCCACCCAGTTCAAGTCCCGCCAGATGCAACGGAACGCTCCAGGCATGGCCATGGCTTCCGAACTCGTCCCTCCGAGCGGCCCGTCGCTCGAGAAGAGTATCTTCTCCGGACTGAAGCTGCCGGCAAAAAGGAATCCCAACACCGCCAGAAGACAGCCCAGGGTGACGAGCAGCCATGAAACGCCTCGGCCCGACAGTGCTCGAGGCGGCGAATCGGGTCGAGATCCTGATCTCGATTTATGGACCGTGGCGCGCATTGGGCGATAGGAATAATGCAGCCCGTCGGGAAATTCCATAAAATCGTTGCAGCGCGGGTGTGGGTTGTGGCTTCATCCTGTTATGCATCGTGGCGCGCGATCCCAGGGTCGGACGTCCGGGCCTGGCCCGGCCCCCTGCCGGAGCGGGATGCGGACCGTCGCAATGGCGTTGAGGCTGTCGGGATATGAATCGGTGCCGGCTTCATATTTGGTATTCAGGGCACGTGCAGGGCGTCGGGTTCCGTTACAGCGTCCGGTCCGTCGCTCAGGGCTACGAGGTCTCAGGCTTGGTTCGTAACTTGCTAGATGGACGGGTGGAATTGGTGGCGGAAGGCACGCGGGACGAACTCGAGGCCTTTCGCAGGGGCATAGTGGACTCCGGCCTCAGCGGTTTGATCCGAAATGAAGAGGTGGTTTGGGAGCGGGCGGAGGGAAACCTGCGCGGATTTGCGATGAGCAGTGAATAACGGTGTTCGGAGTTTTTGATGAAGTTTGCGATTTTAGCAGACATCCACGCCAACTTGGAGGCGTTGGAGGTTGTCCTGGCGGACGCCAAAGAGCAGCAGGCGACGCATTATGCGTGTCTGGGCGACGTGGTGGGCTACTGTGCCAACCCCAAACAGTGCCTGGATATCATCCGTGGCATGGGGATGCCCTGCATCAAGGGCAATCACGACGAGTATTGCTCGATGGACGAGGCTCTGACCGGCTTTAACCCGCACGCGGCCCAGGCGGTCGAGTGGACACGCAACCAGTTGACGGAGAGTGACCGCAAGTGGTTGCGCGATCTCAAGTACATGCGGCTCGTCGCCAGCTTCTCCATCGTCCACGCCACTCTCGACGGGCCCCAGCGCTGGGGGTATGTCTTCGACAAGCTCGCCGCCGCCGCCAGCTTCACCTACCAGAACACAGCCCTCTGTTTCTTCGGCCACACGCACGTCCCCATCGCCTTCATCCGCGATAGCGTGGTCCGCGGAGGCACCTACTCCAAGTTCCGGATCGAGCCCGGCAAGAAGTACTTCGTGAACGTCGGCAGTGTCGGCCAATCGCGCGACGGCGTCCCACGAGCGACCTACGTGATCTACGACATGGCCGAGGGGACGATCGAGTTGCGTCGGTTGGAATACGACAAGGCGAAAACGCAGGAGAAGATCCTCGCGGCCGGTCTGCCCCGGCGGTTGGCGGATCGCCTGGACGAGGGGCGTTGAGACCGGGCTTCCTCCCGCTTCATCTGCGGACCGACAAAAAAAAGACGGCGCGCAATGCGCCGTCTTCCTGTCTCTTGGCAAGGGTGCGAATCAGATCGGTTTGGGCATCGTGGTCCAGGCGCCCTTCTTCTTGCTGCTCTTCACGCACGCGTCGATGAAGGCGATCCCCGTCCAGCCATCCTCGATGTTGGCGTACTTGGCGCCGTCGCACTTGAAAGCTGCCCCTGCCTGATACTTGCGGACGTCTTCCTCGAAACACCGGTGGAGCCGGGCAAATGCATCGTGGAATGCCTCCGGGTGGCCCGACGGAATGGTCGGCTCCGCCATGAGGCTGGCAGGGACGTCCTTGGGCAGGAACCCGTCGCCCGGCGTGACCGCTCCGCGCCAGTAAACGCGATCAGGCTGATTGGAGAGGTGGATGGTCAGGCATTCGGGATCTTCCTGGCGCCACCGGAGGGTGCCTTTGGTGCCGTTGATCTCGATTCCCAGGTCGTTCTTGTGGCCGATGGCAATCTGGGTCGCCCGCACAAGGGCCTTGGCGCCGTTGCTTAGCTTGCAGTAGATCGTGAAGTGATCGTCCAGAAGGCGGCCCTCGACAAACGTCTCCAACTGAGCGGAAACCTGCGCCAACTCGAGCCCGGTGACGTAGCGAAGCTGCATGAGGGCGTGTGTGCCGATATCACCGCCGCAGCCCGAGCCGCCGGCCGTCTTCGGGTTGGTCCGCCAGACCGCGCCCTGCGCGCCGGTGGCCTCGACCTTGGTCGCCAGCCAGCCTTGGAGGTAGTAGGAATCGACCCAGCGCACCTCCCCCAGGAGCCCGGCGCGCACAATGTACCGGGAGAGCCGGCTGGTCCAATGGCCCAGATACGTGTGGGCGACGCCGAAAGGGATGTTCCTGGCGCGGACCGTTTTGACCAGCGCATTCGCCTCCTTGAGGTTGACGGTCAATGGCTTTTCGCAGAAGACCGGAATGCCGGCCTTGATGGCCTTCATGGCCGGATCGAAATGGACGTGGTTGGGCGTGACAATGAGGATGTAATCGAGCTTCTGGTCTTCAGGAAGGGTCTTCTGCGCCCCGATCATTTCGTCGTAGGACCCGTATCCCGTGATCGGGTACGGCCATTTCGCCGCTTCTTCGAGCGCAATCTTTGCGTCGGGAAACAGCGCGCCGGCAACGACCCGACGCGTGCCGTCGAAGTGAATGGCTTTCTGATGGGGTTGGGCGATGAAGGCGCCACGGCCGCCGCCCACCAAACCGACATTGAGAGGTCTGGGCATAAGGGTGTTCGATCTTTAGTGTTTTGCTTCTTCGGTTCAGCCGAAACCCCGGAACGGTCTGAAGAGTCTCGCTGAAGCTTGGTGCCCGAGAGTAGCCATCGGACGACGCCGTTCAAGCGTTTTGTCGCCGCCGCCCGCGCCGGACCTGCCAATTCCAGAAACGCTTCGTCAGGATCCCCCGAGAGACCAAGTACCGCTTCTTGACCTCATCGCGCTGTCGCTGATCCGGGAAACCGTGCTGCCCACCATCCAACTCCAGATTGAGCTTCGCTTCGGCGCAGGCAGGGGGTGAGGTCGGGGGGAAAAGCCAAATCCCAAATTCCTTCCCCTGCCGGCTTCTTCGGTCACATTACGGCGAATTCCTTCATGAAGCGCGAGTTTGGCAAGAAGCTCATCGAGGAATACCTCCCGCGCTGGGACCTCCTCCAACCGTGTCCACAGTCGCCACATCCGGCCATCGAGGCTGGTCAGGAACGCAGACCTGCGGGGCGCAGTCGTAGTCGCTCTCGCTCACCGGGAGCAGTTTTCGTGGCGACCGGGTTGCCTCCCTCTAATCGGTGAACGAGCAGTACTCGATGGCCGATCGTCCGGGCAGCTTGACCGTCATGAAGACATGCCATCGGTCTTCGTGGAAGACGACGCTGGGGTCTTTTTGCGCCCGGCTGGGTTCGCGCTCACGGACCTCGGGCGCAATCAGCGGAGCGGTATATTCCCACGTGCCGGGCACGCTGAAATCGGCGTCTTGCTCAGCACGCGGCTGGGGATCGGCGCAAGGCGTCGAATCGGCTATCCACCCAAGCGCGAGAATGAGAGTGATCGTGCGCAGTTTCCGGCGTTGCATGGCGAGCGTTCTGTCATCGAGCGAAGCGCAACGCGAGCAAAACATGCAGGCAAAACCGCTCCGAACCAGCGGAAGGGACGCCTCGGCTTGCTCACTGGAACCTGTGCCTTCGCGACGGACGACATTCTCCCTCGATAGTGGATGGGCAGAAGCCCGAGGGCGTCGGCGAATGAATCCTATTGCCTTTCACTCCGTGAAATGATGTATTTCATGGCATGAACAGTATTCGCCCGCGCTGGTTCGCGCAGAATCTTGAATCCTCCTTGAACGTGCTGCCCGTCACGGTGGTCACCGGCGCCCGCCAGACGGGCAAGACCACCCTGGTCAAGTCCTTCGCCCACGCCCGCGCCTACTTCACGTTGGACGATGTCGGCATCCTCGATCAGGCCGAGCGCCATCCCGATGCGCTCCTCAGCAGCCGTCCGGTTACGCTGGATGAAGTGCAGCGCACCCCGCCGCTGCTCCTGGCCGTCAAACGGGCCGTGGACGAGCGCCGGCGCGCGGGCGATTTCCTGCTCACCGGCTCGGCCAATCTCCTGCTGATGGGTCGGGTCGCCGACACGCTGGCGGGGCGGGCCATCTACCTCGAACTGCCTCCATTTTGCCCGGCGGAATGGCAGCAGGGCAAGGGCGCGCTGTCGCCGCTGGACCGGTTGTTTGCGCCCGACTTCGACTTCCGCGAATGGCCGGCCGAACCCGGTGATTGGCCGGCTTGGCTGCTGCGGGGTGGTTTTCCACCCGCTCTAGCCCTCGCGGCAGACAGCGACCGTGCCCTGTGGTTCTCGGCCTACGTCCAGACCTACCTGGAGCGCGACCTTCGCCAACTGAGCGCCGTATCCAGCTTGCCGGACTTCCAGCGCCTGATGGCGCTGGCCGCGCATCGCACCGGACGACTGCTCAACCAGGCCGACCTCGCCCGCGACGCCGCCCTCACGCATCCCACCACCCACCGCTATCTAAATTTGCTGGAAACCGGCTGCCTGGTCACGCGCATCCGGCCCTTCGCCACCAACCCCAACGTGGCCCTGGTTAAAACGCCCAAGCTGCTCTGGACCGATTGCGGCCTGGCGGCGTCCCTGGCCGGCATCAGGACTCCGGCGGAGGCGACGAGCCGTCCCGACGCCGGGTTCTGGCTGGAACAAGCCCTGTTCCAAACGCTGCAAAGTTGGCGCGCCCTGGACCCGCTCCACCGAAAACTCCACTTCTGGCGCGACCGACCCGGTCACGAAGTGGATTTCATCCTCGATCAGGACGGCAAGCTCGTCGCCTTGGAAATCAAGGCCGGGAGCACTGTGACCAGCGCCGACGCTTCCGGCATCCGGGCCTTTCGCGATTCGCTGAGGAAGAATCAGTGTCTGGTGCGCAGCGTGGTCTTGCACGCGGGCCGGGGGCGTCCGCTGGACAACAACATCCTGGCGTTGCCGTGGGGCTGGATGGTGGCGGCCCGATGACGGTGGGGTCGGTCCGCCCCGAGTTGCCTGGAGTCCTGCCAGTTCGCGCCCGAGCCGCTGGAAGTACCGCTCGGTGGCTTGCAGGTACGGGCCGTAGTTGGATCCCAGGTGCATGTGCGGATCGGCCAGCAGCCACGGCGGCAATCCGCCCAAATCCCACTCGCCGCACACGTACGGGCCGAGACGGACAATGACCTTCATCCCTTCCTCGCCCGCGGTGCGCACGAAGGCCGCCACATCGACCTCGCCATCAAAGCGAAACTCGCCCGCGCGCGGTTCGTGCAGGTTCCAGAACACGTACGTCGACACCGCATTGCACCCAATCGCCTTGGCCTTCTGGACGCGGTCGCGCCAGTACTCACGTGGAACGCGGGAGTAGTGGAGCTCGGCGCAGATAAGAGCGTCTCTGTCCACGTCACCATTCGCTTGGCCGCCAACTTGTGGCGCCGCAATCTCAGAGGCAACTGGCAACGCGACGAACGCCACCACGAGCGCAACGCACAAGCTCATACCCCTCATCAAGGCCGATGCAGAGACGGAGCGCAATACACGCTGCCCTTCACCGGCTTGACCGAGACCCCGATTCCTGTCGGTCGGCCCAGACCGACTCCGCACTGCGCTCAATGGACCGCGCGTGACGTCGTCTTCGCAACCGCCCGAACATCCCGCCGAGAAGGCTCTGCCGGCGCGTTCCCCTTTACGACGCATTACTGCCTAGTCGCTGGCATAGGTACACTTTCTGCTCCGAAAAAAGAGCGGACGAGCTTCCGGTTTCCTTTGAGCGCCGCGAAGTCACTCTGCACGCGTTTCTTGAGCGACTCGTTCCTGCGAAGCGGCTTCTTGCTCACGCCGTTGGTCTTCATGTAGCCCCAAACAAACTCGTCCGGGTTGAGGTCGGGTGCATAGGGCGGTAGGAAATGGAGCTCCAACGTTCCCTCCAACTCCTGGATGAGATCTTTGACGACCCCGGCCTTGTGCGCGGGGTGTCCATCGACAACCAGATAGACACGACTCGAACGACCGCGCATAAACTCCCGGAGAAACTGGACGAACAGCTTCCCATTGAGCCGCTCGCTATAGATCTGACACCAGAAAGCCCCACTGGCGGTCAAGGCACTAATCGCATTGATCTTTTGTCGTTGACCCGTTGTCGGCACGACCGGCCGCTGACCCTTCAGCCCGTAGGTCCGCCCCAAGCGCGGCTCCGAGTCAAATCCCGCTTCATCCAAAAAGAAGATGCTCGCCCCCTGTTTACGGGCCTTGGCGCGCAGGGCCGGGTATTCCTCTTCCACCCACGCCTTCACCGCCGCCGGGTCCCTCTCGTAGGCACGGCGCAAAGGCTTCTGGGGTGTAATATCCAACTGCGCCAGTAACTTGCCCACCGCGGTCAAACCTAGGATTACTCCCATCCGCTGCTCAATCAATTGTCCTGCAATGGTCCGGGTCCACAGCCCAAACTCGAACCCATACTGTCGCGGATCCTTACCCAAGATCCAACGCTTCACCTGCTGTCGCTGCTTCTCATTGAGTCGAGGTTCTGGTCCTTCGGCAATCTTGGCGGCGAGGGCCTCCCAGCCACCATCCTCGAACTTGCGCAGCCAAGGATAGATTGTAGTCCGACACAGTCCCATAGAGTCCATAACCACCGAGGGAGTCTCGCCATCCTCGACAACTCGTTTCACTGCCGTCGTGCGCAGATGCTCCAATGTCTTGTGATCCAGTTCACGCCCATCAATTCTCATCGGGCTAGATTATAGCACATCCTATGCCATTGTAGGCTATCCTAGCGACTAGGCAGTATGCGACGCGCAATCGTGGCTCAAAGGAGGTGGCCTGCTCCGGGCCGACCTGACACCCAAGCCGGCGTATGAAGCGCTCAGGAGACTCCTGCACGAGCGCTGGCACACGCGGTGGTCAGGAGCGACCGACGCAGACGGGCGACTCGTCGTGCGCGGGTTCTTCGGGCAATACGTGATCAAGCGTACCGACGGCGGCGCAACAGCGACATTCTCTCTGAGCAAAGGAGGGCCGAAAGAGTTCGCTGTTCGCCTCCCAACGGAGTCCGGAGGGAAATGACGTTCACGCCGAGCGTTCTGCTGAACGGCCTCTGGCCTTCTCCGTAGCCGCTCCTCCGCGCCTTCGCCGGCCAGGACCAGAAGGCCGCAAGCGCATCAGACGGTCGAGCACGGGAGCAAGACCGTAACCGCGAACCCATCTGGGCAGCCCGCAAAGAAACGTCGCCTAACGGCGCCAGGAGATGGGGGCCAAGACTCGCGCGGGCCGGTGGGGCAGGCGGCTTGGCGTCGCGTTGAATCGTGACTCGGCAAGGCGATGCCAAGCCGGCCGCGGCCCGCGCCTGATCGATCAGAGTGTTGGGTGCAGGCATCTATTGATCCATTCGCATATTCGGATTCAAAATGACCCTCCCCCCAAAAGTATAAGTGGACTGTAACCAGCACCCTATGCTAAATGTCTCGCACATTCGATGCGAACCTGCATGAACATTCTAGCCGCGAAGAGACCGACGGCGTCAGTCGCAAAAGCGACACGTCGTGAATGGTCGAGCGGTTTTGTGTTCCGCCATAGTTTCGATCAAGGCCAGGGACATAGCCCCCGGCCAGGTCGACGAAGGTAAGCAGGTATAGAGCGTCCAGCGAGGACCACGATTTCTCAGCCCTGCTTACCGATGGTGAGCGGGGCTTTTTGTTTCCCCTATGCACCAGTGAAACCGAAATCATTGAACGAAAGGACCGACATGGTGAGTGAGACAAGACGCGACATCTAGCTGATGTCCGAGATGCCAACGCAAATGTGGACGTGGGAGAGCCGAGGTTCTCCGCCGGTGGGGTGTGCCCGCCGGTCGCAATCCAGCACGTCGCGTGAGTGTGGTCCGGATTTACAGTCGAAGGGCTTCGCAGGAGGTGTGCCCGTAAACACCGAAACAACCGCCGTGAAACCGCGGGTTGGGATCGAACGATCACCAAGAGGTGTTTGATCTTTGTTGGAAGGCGGAGCCTTCACCCAATGTTGGCTTCGCCAAGGCGCGGGCCGGGAGTGCGGTCGACGTGCTCCCGGCCCTTTCAATTTCCGCGGCTGTGATTTAACAGGCCAGAATGGCTCCTTGCCATGGAGCATGTCCGGGTGCAATTCCCGGCAGCCGCACCAATGTTCGGACAAGCCGGGCACCAGCGTGCGGTGGAGTCTCCAAAACTCTGCCGGTCGGGGGCAGCACCCGAACGGCTTGCCAATTGGGGTCGTGGCAGACAAGCAATGCACCTGCCCTGCAAGCAGGCCGATGCGGGAGCGTTACCCGCCGACTCCACCAATTTCACCGCGGGGAACTCGACCAAAGTACAGAGGCGCGGCTCATAACCGCGTATAGCTGGGTGTGACTCCCAGCCCCGCTACCATCGACAGGGAACTGATCCGGCTGCCCGGCTGTAACCCGGGTGTCGCAAAACGAGCCGGAAGCGACGACTGGAGCGTTACCAGCACCGAAGAAGTGGAGAGTGTAGAGTGCGGAGTGCAGAGTGAAAGAGAGGAGTCAGACGAGGTTGATGTCACTCTTCACTCGCAACTCTCAACTCTGCACTTCCTTGTCCCCGGTGCCCTCCTGGATTCACCGGGGCATTTCTTTCTGGTTGATGGTCGGTAGTTGATGGTTGATGGCGTCACGGAGACCGCGCCCGGTTTACTTGGTCCATCAACTATCAGCCACAAACCATCAACCAGTCCGCAGCGCCAGTGCTCAGTGGGATAACAGTAGTCCACCCGGTTGTTACCCGGGACGGTGCTGGTGCGACTCCAGCCTGAGCAGCCAATTCACGGAAGGCAGGCAGATCCAAGCTGGCTGCACCTGTCCCGAAAACAGGATCGGCGCGAGCCGAGGCGGGAGCATTACGCGCGCCTTCCGCCAGCCTTCGCCCGTTGCCCGACAGCGGGCCGGCAAAGCCGTGGCCTCTGGAGCCGCAGCAACTCCGTAATTCGCTCGCTCAGGCTTCGACGCGGCAAGCCAATCAGTTACCTCCAACGAAAGGAACCCTATGCTCAAGTCCATCATCCGACTCCAAAGTCAGTTGCTCGTCCGAAGGGCGTTCAAGCCGAACGCCAAACTCAAACCCGGACAGCGCGGTCTGGCGGTCAAGTTCCGCCCGAGTCGCGCCGGTCCGATCCGAATCCAGTATGAAACTTGAACACATTGACTCGAAGTTCGCCGCCATGGGCGCGCGCCTGAAGGTGCGCGCCATCCCGTCCCGTTGGCAACGGGGTGACCAGCGTTGGTTGAGTCCGCAGGATTACGCCATCGACATCCAACGTGATCGTCACGGCGAGTTCTTTGAACTCCGCCTGCCGACCCATCTGGCCGAGGCCGTGGACTTCTCCGTCCTCAACGCCAAGCCGGAGCAGCAACACCTGCTCCTGCTGGCCCGCAAGGTCGCCGACAAACCGAAGACGGACCGTTTCCTCTGCGGCCATGACGAACGTCATTGGTTCGTCGCGGCGGTGCCCGGTCGCGTCTCGAACGTGGCCGACGCGATGGAATCGCTCAAGCCCGCCGAGGTGCAGGTGGCCCAGGCCCGTGAAGGGCTGGATAACCGCCAGCGCAATCGTCGGCGCAACCCGGCGTTCCGTCGCCAGGGCGAGTGGTTCTTTGTTCCGGCGCCTGACCTGGTCGTTGACCCGGTCCGGGTGCTGCGCAACGAACCCATCCGTCGCGGTCGGGGCAAGCCGCACCTCGTGCAGGAGTTGTCCCGGGTGGGCGGCACGAAGGTCCATGTCTGCCGGCAGTTCCCCAACGGTTTGACCGAGAAGGAATACCAGCAGTACGTGCACGAGCGACCGGAGTGTGCCCGCATGGGGTGGCGGGTGATGGTTCGTGACGCGGGTGTGTATGCCCGCGGCACGGTGCGTCACAGCGACCATGCGACCATCACGTTGCCCTTCTGGCACCGGGTCTTGATGAACACCGAGACCCAGAGCCGCACGATGGCCAACGTGGCGTTCCTCGACTAACCCAATCATCGGGAGGCGTCTTCAGAAGTGCAGAGTGGAGAGTGGGGAGTTGAGAATGTTGAATTGGGAACCTGATGGTGTTTCTACATTCTGCACTCTGCACTCCGAACTCTGCACTTCCTTGAGCGCCTTCCGATCCACTTTCCGTCCCGTAGCTCAAAAGGTGCTAGCGCACGGCCACCAGCGCCCGGCCGATAACCGGAAGACCGTGGAGCGTTACCACGCGGGACGACCAGTTGTTCCACTGGATGGTGTAGTCAGTCTGCACGGCAGGCGGGGCCTGCACCCAACATCAGCCCAGGAGGTGTCGGTGCGATTCCGACTCCAGTGGCCAAGTTGGTTGATGGTCGAGAGTTGATGGTTGATGGTCAGCGGCCATCGAGGAGGGATCGCCGCAGGCCGCTCAGCATCTTACCCAACTGCTCCGCTGATCCGTAGAGCATTTGAAAGTGCTCCGGCGTGAGGAAGTCCTCGCGTCGACTCAACACAGCCTGGGAGACCACCTCGAACAACGATCCGGTGGAGATTTCCACAAAGCGTGCAAAATCGGTTCATCATAAAAGTTCCTGTCTGGAATGATGGAGACTGTAGAGCCT
>CAYPUR010000139.1:0-13197 GCA_964413865.1 uncultured Verrucomicrobiota bacterium | reverse complement strand
GGGCGCAATGCCGCCCATTCCGCCCGGATGGCGCGGCGCCCCGGTCAGCCCCTCTCGAAGAACCGAGTTCTGAGAGGCACGGGCTGCCAGCCCGGATTTCGTTGTCATCTTTCCAGTGGTGAGAAATCCGGGCTAACCCGCAGATTTCACGCGCTGTCAGTGCACAGGGCGTTCAGACTTCGCAAGAGGACTGCTCTGCGCGTTCGATCACACCGCCACCATCGGATCGTCACAGCCCTCGCCGCCGTGTCGTCGCGGGACCTTGACGTTCTTGCATGTGTGCTCTTGCCGCCAGCCCGCAAACCTGCCATCACATCCCAAATGAACACAGTGCCGCGCATTCCACAAATACGCCCCAATCGTGCCTTGACGCATCCGCGCCCTTGGACGGCCATCGCCCTGGCCGTCCTGGTCGGCTCGACGATCTGCGCCCCGCGCGCGGCCGACCCGCCGCCCGGCGAACGCTGGATCAGCCTGTTCAACGGCAAAGACCTCGACGGCTGGCGCGTCAAGATTAGAGGCTTCGATCTGGGCGACAACCATCTGAACACCTTCCGCGTCGAGAACGGTGTCCTGCGAGTCGGCTACGATCAGTACGAGAAATTCGACAACAAGTTCGGACACCTCTTCTACAAGGAGAAGTTCTCGCACTATCGCATTCGCGCCGAGTATCGCTTTGTCGGCAACCAAACGCCGGGAGGACCGAGCTGGGCGTTCCGGAACAGCGGCTTGATGCTGCATTGCCCGGCGCCCGAGACCATGCGCAAGGACCAGGACTTTCCCGTGTCGATCGAGGTCCAGCTCCTGGGCGGCGACGGCGTGGCGAAACGGTCGACGGCCAATCTCTGCACACCGGGAACGCACGTGGTCATGAATGGCCGGTTGATCACCCAACACTGCAACGATTCACGCTCTCAGACCTATCACGGCGACCAATGGGTCACCGTCGAGGTCGAGGTCCGCGGCCATGACACCATCAAGCACTTCGTCAACGGCGAGTTGGTGATGCAATACGAGAAGCCCCAGTTGGACGAGGGCGACGCCGATGCGAAGAGACTGATCAAGGATGGCGACAAGGCATTGCGCGAAGGGTGGATCGCCCTCCAGGCCGAGAGCCATCCCGTCGAGTTCCGCAAGGTCGAGTTGCTCGTCCTCGAACCGTAGCAATCGCCTCCAGAACAGCTCAGGCGCGCATTTTGGTCGCGGCATTGCCATGCTCGGCAATATCGCCGGTAGCCGGACACCCCAACGTGGAGGGCTGGTTCTGCTCGCCCCTGCGCCACAGCTTGCGCGCCGGGCCTCATTCGGCGGCGTGTTCCCGGGCCAGATACTTCGGCGCGACGGCTTCCAACTCCGCGGCAATCTGTTCCAGGGGCGCGGAGAAGCGGATTTGTTTGCCGAGGCTGACAGCAATCGAATACGGGTGGGCCTGCATGCCCGCTGCTTTGTTCGCCGCAGACGTCCTGACCTTTCGCTTCTTCGCCGGATTCGAGCGTCCGGGCAATCGTTGCCCCAGGTCGCGCGTTTCGTTCATCATTCCATCGTACAAGCCCATAAGGAACGCATTCCGGTCCGCCGCGCCGACGCCGTCCAGGGCGCAAAACCGCTCCAGCAGAACACGGAAACTTTGCGCGATGTGATCCGCGATCTCGCGCAACCGTCGAGCCGTCGCGGGCGTCGCTTCGGCGAGCAGTTCCTCGCCTCGATGCAGACACGGCACTTTGGTGGCGGCTTCAATCGCCCATTTCACCGAACTGGAGAGATCGGCCTCGCCGACGCGAAACGAATAGATGGGCCTTGCCGCGGACGAGCGGGCAAAGCGGCCGGAGAACAGGTCAGGGAAGTCCTCAACGGCGGGAGCCGAAAAGTCGTATCGCGCCTCGATCCGGGCGAGCTTGCGTCGGGCAACCTCGCGTTCTCCGTCAATACCCCGCTCAGCCAGCGCTTGGAGTTTTCGAAACAACGCCCGTATCTTCCCGGTGGCCGGTTTGCGATTCATGCCGCGCGGAGTCTTTCACCTTCGCCCGCGGGGATGCAATTCTGGAACACTTCGGTGGAACACTGCCGCTTGGAGAGGGACCCGGGCGATGTGGATCAGTTCGGGAGGCGCGGGGTGATGGAACAAGGCGCCAGCCTGCGTGTTCTGGAGGAACGGCACAAAGTTAAAACTTAAGGGCTGACCCTGACCGTTCTTTGCGTCACGCTGGCCGCATGACTGCGCCCCAAACCCTTCAGGTTTCCTGCGTTCAACTGCACTGGGCCAAGCCGCTGGCCCGCAACCTCGAACGTACGCTCCACTACATCCGGCTTGCGGCTGCTGAAGGCAGCCGGGTCGTGCTGTTTCCAGAAACCAACCTCACTGGCTACTACTTTCCTGATGTGCTGCAACTCGATCCAGGCGACGTGCAGGCCGCTCTCAACCGCACCTGCCAGGCCGCCGCCCAAGCCGCCGTGTGGGTCATTGTCGGCACGGCGCGCCGGACAACGGATCGCCTGCTCAACCTCGCCCACGTCATCTCGCCCCAAGGCGGCATCGTGCATGAGTATGCCAAGGTCCATCTGGCCGGGCGCGACGAGCACACGTACTGCCGCGGCGGCGACAAGCTCTCGCTCTTCGAGATCGACGGCATCCGCTGCACGCTGGCGATCTGCCGCGACGGACGGCATCCAGAAGTCTATCGCCTGCCGGCCATGCTCGGAGCGCAGATCCTTTTCCATCCCTCGTGCAGTTCGGACGAGATCGAGGCCGTGATCTGGAAACGGACGTCGGGACGCGCGCAGCAGCCGGTGGGCCCGAACAGCCGGATGTTCCATTGCGTGGCGAATACCGTCGGCCAATCGCCCGACGGCCGACAGACATCGAGCGGCCAGTCGTTCATCCGCGAGCCCAATGGCATGCCGCTGGTCGAGGCCGGCTGGTACCGGGAGGAGATGATCACCGCCGTGCTCGATCTCGACCGCGCCAGCCGCAGTTACGCGCTCGACAGTCTGAATGATCCGCCCTTCCTCAAGCCGTATTGGCAGAAGATGCTCGAAGCCGTCGAGGCCCGCGCCAACCTCAAGCCGGAGTAGCGGCCCTCAAATAGAAAACGGGCCGATACCAGGCCGCCGCACTCCAACCACACGCGACCACCGTCACCGCGCCGCGCCCGTGATGCGCTTGATGTAATCCACCTCCGCGGCCTCATAGGGCGTGCCGTCCCGGCGGAGGATGTCGTGAAACCAAGGAACCGGCTCGGCGGTGTATTCCTTCCGCCAGGAATCCCACGGATAAATGGTCTGTGTCTTGCCATCCACGAACCCCCAGCAATACGCGCCCACGTTCTCGTCCTTGAAGCAGCCCAGCACGGGATCAAACGTGCTGCCCTGCGGACGGGCCATGAATTCCGTGCAGAGCAGCGGGCGATTGTAGCGCCGGAGGTTCTGCACGCATCTCTTCGCTTCGTCGATCGGCCCGTAGGTGTGGAACGAAATCACGTCGGATTCCTCGATCTGAACCTGCTCGGTCGGCGAGAGTTTGGCGGGGTCGGGCCAGTTGCCAATCCACACGCCGGAGGTCAGCGGCTGCGTGGGATTCATCGCGCGCGCCCAGCCGAATGCCTTCTGCAACAGCAGGCACGCCATCTCGGCCTTGTTCGTCAACTCGACGTCGCGGTACTGCGGCACGGGGTTGTCCGGCTCGTTGTAAAGATCCCAGACCTGGACGCGGCGGTCGGCACGGAAACGGCCGACGACATCCTGCACATAGCCCTTCAACTCGTCGTGGCGCGCAGGGTCCTTGAGTATCTCCTGGGCCGGGCCCTGCACCCAGCCCGAGTTGTGGCGGTGCGGATGCGGCGCGCGCTGCCGGCCGGCCTTCGGGAACGGATCCCACACGCCGTCGAAGATCACCAGCATGACCCCGATGCGATGCTTCGCAGCCAGGCCGAGAAACCGATCCACGCGCTCGAGAAAACCTGCGGGATCCTGCTGCCAGGCGATGTCGTGCAGGAAGACCCGAATGCTGGTGAACCCGAGGTCGCGCGCCCAACGCAACTCGCGGTCGATGGTCGCCGGATCCCAGGTGTCCGCCTGCCACATTTCGAGCTGATTAATCGCGCTGCTGGGCGTGAAGTTGCACCCCACAAGCCAGGGTTGACGGGCATACCAGGCATTGGCCTGGTCCGGCGTCCACCGGGCACGGGGCACGACGGCCTCGCGCGGCGCGGTGGCGCAACCGGCGAGGAGGGCAAGCAGGGCAAACAGGGCGATCTGTTTCATAGCGATGGGGGTCGGGCGTTCGAGCCGGACGGCATCCGGGTGAGCCGCAGGGGCGAGGATTGACGTTCCAGGTTTCATCGGTGCGGTCTGTATAGACGACTCGCCGCGCGGAACTCAATCCTCTGTTTTCATGCTGGCATCGGCAGCGGAAAGCCGTCGGCGTCCAGCGCAACCTCGCCAGGTCGGACGCGCCCTCCTGGGCCGCGACCGAATGGTTGTGCGAGGACACGCAGGACGCAGTAGCCTGGTTCCGTTCTCTGTCCTTAGGGTCTGTGCACCGCATATTCCCACTCCGCCTCCGTCGTCAAAGGCGTACCCGTGGCTCACCTTCACTCGACCTCTGGAGTCGCGACTACTTCCTTCGCCAATGCGACAAACTGGCAACGCCATCGGCATTGTAGGAGCTGCGCACCTTCGGAGCGCTGGCGACGTGGACAAAACCGAGCGAGCGCGCCTCTTCTCCCAAAGCGGCAAAGCGTTCCGGCGGCACGTACTCGACAACAGGGAGATGCTCCCTGGTCGGCTGCAGGTACTGTCCGAGGGTCAGAATCTCGCATCCGACGGCCCGCAGGTCGCGCAGCGCTTCGCGGATCTCGGCTTCGGTCTCGCCCAACCCGAGCATCAGGCCGGACTTGGTATAGAGTCCTGAATCGCCATGCGTTTTGGCCTGGCCCAAAACGCTGAGCGAGCGGTCGTACGTGGCTCGAGATCGCACCCGGGGAGTCAGGCGGCGCACGGTTTCGAGATTGTGGTTGAAGACGTCGGGCCGCGCGGCCAAAACGGCGCCGATCGCATCGCTCGAGTCGTTGAAATCGGGTGTCAGCACCTCAATCGCCAGGCCGGAATCCACGCGCCGAAGTGCGGCGATTGTGGCCGCGAAGTGCGCGGCTCCGCCCTCGGGAAGATCATCGCGCGCCACCGAAGTGATGACGACGTGCTTGAGACGCATGCGCCGGGCCGCTTCGGCCACACGCGTCGGCTCGTCGCGATCGAGCGGGAGCGGCTTGGCGGTCGTCACCGCGCAGAACCGGCAGGCGCGCGTGCAGCGGTCTCCGCCAATCATGAAGGTGGCGGTGCCCCGGCTCCAGCATTCCCACTGGTTCGGGCATCGGGCGCTCTCGCACACCGTGTGTAAACGCAGGTCATCGAGAAAACGCCGCGTCGCCGTGTAGCCCTGGCCCACGGGCAACGGGCATCGCAACCATGCAGGCAAACGAGGTCGTGATTCGGTTTCCATCTATCTTCCGAGCTTCGAGGATTCCAGCCCGCATCGGCGCACGTTTTGGAGTTTCCAGCTTCGCGGCGGTCACAATTCCATGAAACACTCGGGCCAGACCAGCAGAATCGTCGGACTTTCGATTACGATTGCGATTGCGATTACGACATTCACGGTTGATGAATAGTCACGGCCCAGAATGCTGAGATGCGCTCCTCGGTCCTCGACTTCGTCAACGCAGCACGAAAACTTCACTTGTCTCCAAGCAGTGTCATCGGTCAAGGATTCCTGGCGCGGCGGTCGTCCGACCAGTGGATCTGGGGGTTGTCGTCGGGAATCGAGTTTGCGCCGCGTGGGGGCACGCGGCCTACAGCGGAAGCGTCGATCCGTGTAGGCCCGGTGCCCTCACCGGGCGACAGAACAACGACAGCAACCCGATGCACCGTCGTCCGACACGCCTGGACCGAGTCGGAACCGAACGCCGAGAACCGATGAACAGACTGTCTTCATGACCTCCCGCGACCGCGTGCTGGGCGCCTTGCGCCGCCAACCCATCGACCGCGTGCCCCGACTGCTCTACGAGGAGGTCATCGGGTACACCCCCCCGATCGAGCGATTATTGCGGACGCGATGCGAGCCCCGGTCGGCACTCGAAACCTTCGCCATGGACATCACGCGGGTCACATTCGCCCCCACAGCCCTGCCGCGATCCCGCTTCGCAGACTGGCTCGGAACTGCCGCGCCCGAGGCGCTTGGCCGCGGAGAGGTCGACGAATGGGGCGTCTGGCGCCGGGGTGGAGATTTCCATCATTTTGTCCAGATCGAATCGCCGCTGTGCGGCACTTTGGACGCCCATCGCCTCGACGACTATCCCTGGCCCGACCTCGACCAGCCGCACCGGTTTAGCGGCGTCTCGCAGCGCGTCGCAGAGTTGCACGCCCGCGGATTCGCTGTGGCGGCGTATGCGGGCTCCGTGTTCGAGCGGGCCTGGTCCTTGCGGGGCTTCACGGAACTCATGATGGACCTAGTGACGGCGCCCGATCTGGCGCATTGCCTGCTCGATCGCACCGCGGCGTACCAGCGTTGCGCCGCCGTCGAGTTCGCGCGCGCCGGTGCGGATATCATTATCACGGGCGACGATGTGGCGGGGCAACAGGGTCTGCTGCTCAGGCGCGAGACCTGGCGCGAGTTCCTCAAGCCGCGCCTGGCGGCCACAATCGCCGCGGTCAAACGCGTCAATCCGGATGCATTTGTCTTCTATCACTCCGACGGCAACGTAACTCCGCTGATTCCGGAGTTGATCGGGATTGGGGTCGACATCCTGAACCCCATCCAACCCGAGTGCATGGATCCGGCGGCGGTGAAGAGGGCCTTCGGGGATCGACTGGCGCTCTGGGGATCAGTAAGCGTTCAACGGACGATGCCGTTCGGCACACCGGAGGAGGTGCGCGCCGAGGTGCGCGAGCGCATCCGCACTCTCGGCGCCGGCGGCGGCTTCATCCTCTCCCCCGCGCACGTCCTCAGCCCCGAGGTGCCGTGGGAGAACATCGTTGCCTTCTTCGATGCGGCGGACGAGACGCCTTAGCCCGCATATTTCACACCCCGATAGGGCACAGGGTGGGCGGACCTCGCAAGATGACTGCTATGCGGGTTAGGACTAGCCCGGTTACGGTTCCTCGCCAAGCGTGTGAAATAACCGGGCTAGCCCGCATTTCTCACCACTTTTTGCCACCGCAAAGCCGGAGTTCCCAAGAGAAGTCAGCATGCAGGCTAGGAAAGCCGGACGCTGCCGGCGGGTTGAGCGTTGGACGTTGAGCGTTGGAGACCCGCTTTGTCTGCAACTTCATCGCGTTTTTCCTTCAGAACGGTGCGACGGCCCCATCCGCCGCCCGTGATGGCGGGAGCCCGCGGGAAGCATCCAAGCCGGAAACGGCAATGGACTGCACGCACGGCTCCGGCGGCGCGGCGCAAAGGTGGCCGGAAGCAACGAACCAAACCGTTCAGCAAAATGAATGCAAAGAGAAACGCAGGAATCGCCATGATCGGCGCACTCGCGTCGGCGCTGCTGCTGGTCGCGACGCAGCCAACGGGGTCGGCGCGTTCGCGCGAGCCGTTCAAGCTCGAGGGGGCCTGGATCATGAAATTCCCGGGAACACCCATCACATCGGTTTACACCCTGTCCGCGGATACCAGCGGGAGAAGAGCGTCGATCTCCGGCTCGACGATCATTGGCGATCCGACCTTCTTTGGCAGCTTCCCGGCGGAATGGCAGTCTCCCCTCATGGGCGAGGCGGTCGTCACCGGGCCGAACGAAGGCAGGTACACCGCCGTCTCCTACGGGCTGAAGGCTGGCGCGGAGGGCTTCCCCGAGCTGGTCTATATCCTAGTGGACAGCGGGATGGTGAGAGATCTGGGTCAGGGAAGGACAGAGCACCAGCACAACCTGGGCGTGTATCTGCCGTTCCAGGACGCTGATGGCGACGGCCTGCCGGATGCGGGGCAGACCCCTGTCGCCTGCGTGCCGCTGACGAGCATCAGCACCCGGATTCCGGTGCTGCCGGCATGCTGGAATTGAGGGGCTAGCGCGGCGCGTCTTTCTCGATCTGATCGATTTCGGCGAGACTGGGCAGCGGGCTGACCTCAATCAGCCCCTGCCGGCCCTGCCAAACGAGCCATTTGCCGCCCGGATTTAGGTCGGCGTGCGCGCCGTAGTAGCTTTCCATGGCAAGGTACTCGCTGCCTCCCGCCAGAGTCTGCTCACGGGTCACAAGCATCTCCCGGCCGTTGGCTAGGTTCCACCAGTGGACGGTCAAGCCGGTGTCACTCGACACGACAGTCCGGCCATCGGGCGAAAACGCCAGTTGTCGCACCATGCCCTGGTGAGTTCTCACCGTTGGAACGAGAATCCCTCCTGTGATGACCGACCAAAGCTTGAATTCTCCGTCCGCGCCGCCGCTGGCCAGCACACTCCCGTCAGGAGAGAACCGGAGGGCGGTGACCATGAGCTCATGTCCTGGGAGAATCAGAGCCTCGCGCTGAGTCTCGAGATCCCAGATCCTGATCGTGTAGTTCGTCGCGGCGTATGCCAGCCGCCGGCCATCCGGAGAGAAGGCGGCGGGATAACTGTAATACTTGACTCGTGGAAAACGGCGCATCGTCACCCCGGTTGCCAAGTCGCAAAGAACCCCGCTGTCGTCGGGCCGGTAACCGAGCAACCACCGGCCATCAGGCGACAAGCCGGTGGGCTCGAAGGCCGCCCCGGCAAGGGGGACCGAGCGCCGATGGGTCTGCGTGACCAAATCCCAAAGGTGAACCGTGCCGGTGCCGTCCACCCCGATAGCCAGTCGATGGGCCGGGAAGCACTTTGCGCCCGGGCATCCGTGCAGCGTGGCCTCGTTCCAGGTATTGGAGCGGATCAGAACCCCGTCGGGTAAGCGCCAAAGGCAGTGAGTGTGTCCGGAGAGATCGGACCCGACCAAGGCACTCCCATCGGGCAATGAACCGATGACCCTGAGGCTGTCGGGAATGCGGAAGGTGTGACCTGCGCCGCGGCGGCGGTTCAAGTCCCAGAGCTTGGCGGTCCGGCCGTAGCTCGCCGAGGCGAGCTTCTGACCGTCCTCGGAGAAGGCCAAACCTGTGATCGTACCGACGTCCGCCCAGCTTTCGAGGCGGTTGGTGGTACCGGGCTCCCAAAGGCAGATCAGTTCCTCCGTGCCGCCCGTGGCCAGGATCTTCGAGTCGGGGGAAAACCCGAGCGCAAAGATCGAACCCGAATGGGCTCGAAACCTGACAACGAGCCGGCGGTCAGCCAGCCGCCACCAACACAACTCCCCCGAGAAGTGCCCGGATACGAGCCACTGCCCGTCGGGCGAAATCGCCAGGCAAACCGAGTCGCTCTGGTCTTGAACCACCTCCCGACGCTCGGTTCCGACGTTCCATAGGGTGACTTGGCCGCAGAATCCCCAGAAAGGGTTGGCCGAGCTGAAGGCGATCAAGGTTCCGTCTGCGTTCAGCGCCAGGTTGTAGTAGTGAGCCTCGGAGTTGGTCAGCACAGTCGATGTGAGCGAGGGCAAACTCCAGACTTGAACCATCAGGTTGGTGCGATCGACAGCGACCAGCCGAGTGCCGTCGGCGGAGAGGCAAAGAGGCGCGCTCGCCCCTTCGAGGAGCAGTCGCCGCGTCCAATCCGTTGTCCCGATCACTGCGATTCCCGCAGGCACAGGCAAGATCAGGCTTCTTCCGTCCCGCGAAAAGGCCAATGATTTGCGGATCGACTGGAAAGACTGACCGGCGTACTCCTTCACGAGCTCGCCGGTCGACGCGTCCCAAACTCGAACCCGATCGTCGTAGGCCAGAGTCGCCAGGTGATGCCCGTCAGGCGACAAGGCGATGTCTTTCAGTCCCGAGGGATGGACAAAGCTGCGGACTTCGTCCCCGCGACTCCGCTGCCAGAGATACCGCCACTCGATGCCGCGCAAGTCGTGCTTTTCTCCGGCGCTCGGTCTCTGCTGCTGCAACAGCGACGCGGCCAGACGCGGATGGTTTTCCTCGAGCGCGAGGTGGGCGGCTCGCATGCTGGCCACGTAAGCAAGCCGCCGTTGGTTCCAACGCTCTCGCTCGGTCTGTTGCCATTGCCACGTCATTCCCGCGAAACCCAGCACCAGGGTCATCAGCAAACCCGCGCTCAACCCCGCCATCAGGGGTTTGCGCCGACACCATCGCCCGAGCTTCGAGGCGGTGCCCACGGGACGCGCCAGGATCGGTCTGCCCTCGAGAAACCGGCCCAATTCATCGGTCAGATCCTGAGCGCTGGCATAGCGCCGACGCGGCTCTTTCTCGAGGCACTTGAGGCAGACGGTCTCGAGATCGCGGGGGACGCTTGGGTTGAGCAGGCGTGGCGACACGGGGTCCTGGTGCAACACCTGGCTGAGGGTGGTCTCGATCGTCTCTCCCATGAAGGGCGGACGCGCCGTCAGCAGGAAATACAGCACCGCGCCTAGCCCATAGACATCGCTGGCCGGGCCGATTGCCTGCCTCGAGCCCGACGCCTGCTCGGGAGGCAAGTACCCGGGCGTCCCCATCACTTGGCCGCTGACAGTGATTGGCGAGTGGAGGGTCGAGCGTGGAGAGTCAGTCAGGCGCTTGGCGAGGCCGAAGTCGGTCACTCGAGGCTGGTCGTTCGAGTCGATGAGCACATTGGACGGCTTGAGATCCCGGTGCAGCACGCCTTGGCCGTGCGCATAGGAGATCGCCTCGGCAATTCGTTGCGCGTATCGCGCCGCCCGCTTGGCAGCCAACGGTGTGGTGCCGACGCATGCGGTCAGGTCGGGCCCGGCCACATAGTCCATCGAGAAGTAGTGCTGCCCCTCGTGTTGGCCCACTTCGTGCACGGCGACGATGCTGGGGTGCTGGAGCCTGGCCGCGGCTGCCGCCTCGAGCCGGAACCGCTCGATTAGCGTCGGACCGGCCAACGCTCCAGAGAGGATCATTTTGACGGCCACCAACCGGCCGAGAGTGACTTGCCGGGCCTTGTACACGATCCCCATCCCGCCTCGGGCGATCTCCTCGATCAGCTCGTAGTCGCCAAAGTGCTTGAGGTGTCCCGGCAACTCCGATGGCGCCTGCCCCGCATCGCGGGCTTCAGCGGGCGCGGCGTTCGCCGCGGCCATGTCGAGTGCAAGCCGCAGCACACAACGCGGACACCGGTTGCCGAAGCTCTCGCGCTCGAGTTCAGCTCCACAGACCGAACAACACGTTTGGTTGGCCATGCGAAAGCGCTCTGACGTCAGCTTTCAGACGAAGCGACACTGTCCCGAAGTTGCACTCGCGTCCGTGGCCGTTCAACCACGGGGCGCCAGGTCAGCGGCCCAGCACCATGATCAGGTGGCGCAGTTCATCGTCGATCTCCGCCGGATCGTCGACCGTATGGGCGATCTCCTCCCGGAGCAGTTCCGCGTATCGCCGCTTGAGCCGGTGCACGTCCGACTTCAATGTTCCCTCGGGGACGCCGAGACGGGCGGCCGCCTCGGCATAACTCAGCCCGCAGTCCTGGCCGGGAAGAAAACCTTCCGCCAGATCGAACTGCGCCGCCTTTCCCGCGGTCTCGTACTCCCGACACAACCGGTCGCGAACGTGGTCGAGGAACCGCAACGCCCAGTTCCTTTCGTAGATCTCTTCCGCGTTCAACTCGCGATGGCCTTCCTGACCATAGAGCGGTTCGGCACCGGTCGTATCGAAAGGCAAAGGGGTCTGGCCGCCGCCCCGCTTGGCGGTATGCGCCCGGTCCCATTCGTTGGCGAGGAAATGGTTCAGCGTCGCCAGCAAGAACGACCGAAAACGGCCCCGACGCCGGTCCGCGGCGTCCAGCCAGCGCTTGGCCAAAAGCCGCCCAAAGAATTCCTGCGTCAGGTCTTGGGCGTCTTCGGGCCCATAGCCGCGTCGGCGCACGTGCGCATACAGCGGATACCAATAGGTGCGACAAAGCGCCTCCAGCGCGACGCCCGACTCCAGGGTCGGGGCATGTCCTGCCGCCAGCACGACGCTCCAGTGGGTCGTGACGAAACGCCCCCCAAGCTTCGGCGGAGACTGCACTTCAACGCTCCGGTCGGCCATGTGCCCAGCTTAGGCCGCCGCTCACGGATTGCACGCGCGATGTGTTGCCACGGAAGACCAGGCCCTGGTAGGAGTTTGCTTTTTCGACGTGGCTGAAGTGTGGTTGGGCAGAAGGCGCGATGCAAGGCGAAACGCGGCAGAATTGTCCCCTGCCGAGCCTCTGGTCGTCCTTTCGGGGCTGGTGGGCGAGCGCCCACCAGCCCCGAAAGGCGATCGCAACCTCCAGCAGGACCGCTCAGAGGGACGCGGCGCTTGGAATCGGAGGGTGCACCGGTCTTCGCGGATGCAGTTCACCGTCGAGCCGATGCCCCGCCTCACGCGCGGCGCCGCCGCTCCACAGGTTCTCCTCGTCCTGAGCCTCAGCCCCTAACCCGCATATTTCACACCCCGTCTGTGCACATCGCAGTCAGACTTCGCAAAGGTGACTGCTATGCGGGTTAGAAAGGCAAAACCGCGCCGGGCATGAACGATGGAGAAATGCATCACACTGTTTCCATCGCAGAACTCTTTCAGAACCCACACGAGGCTCTTGGTTTCATTTCTGGGCGCGGTTTCGCCACAGCCCGGATATGAAACTCCGCGAAGCCTTATGAAATTTCCGGGCTAACCGGGACCTTCGCCGAGGGCGGGGCGCGAGCCGCGGTGCCCGTAGTCCCCGCCGGTTGCCGTTGTGTCCGCTGGCCCCGAGTCTTGTTCGAATACCACCTGTAAGACCGGATAGAGTGCTCCCCGGCCTCGGGAATATGCTGGGTGACTTCGGCCGGAAATCCAAGGGCTCGAACACCTGGAAGTTGCGGGACGGTCCGGCCAGCAGTTCGCCGTCCCCCGGTTCAGGAAAGCGTCCGAGGGCGTTGTGCTCGGTCTTATAGATCACCTTGCCCGCGTCCGATGAGAAGAGGGGACATCTGACAGAGCTAAAGAACCACCCGTGACTGACCGCGCTGGTCTTCGTCCGCCGTATAAAAGACGCGCACCACCGCATCCGCAATGTCGGCGTTCGCAATTTTTTGTACGATCGT
Organism: uncultured Verrucomicrobiota bacterium; assembly: GCA_964413865.1. Lineage (GTDB taxonomy): Bacteria > Verrucomicrobiota > Verrucomicrobiia > Limisphaerales > J093 > MWFF01. The sequence continues at coordinate 90 of CAYPUR010000139.1, read as the reverse complement.
CGTCGTCGGGTCTATCTGACCGCGCACATCGACGTCTACACGCAGGAATATTCGGGCTGGCGCCGGGATAAAGTCGTAGTGCGCCTCCCC
>CAYPUR010000138.1:0-13312 GCA_964413865.1 uncultured Verrucomicrobiota bacterium | reverse complement strand
TAGGCCGGGTCCCCCGACCCGGCGCCCTGAGCGATCTCAAAACGAGAACCGCTGCGTCAACGACCGCTGCGGGCCAGGGGACCGGAGGATGGGCGATTTGCAGGCCGGGTCCCCGGACCCGGCGGCCTGGACGTGGCTGCGATGAGAACTGGCGGGGTGTCGAGGATGCGTGTTGACCCGGCCACTGAATTGCTGTACGTGCAAACTCCATGATGGAACGTTCCATGAAGACTCTCCTCTTCGGTCCCATTCTGTGCGCCTGGCTCGCCGCCGCTGCTGATCTCCCGCCCCTGGTCGTGCCGCAGGGCGTCGGGGTGAACATCCACTTCAATCGCGGGCATCAGGCTGATCTCGATCTGATTGCCGCCGCCGGGTTCAAGTTCATCCGGATGGATCTGGGGTGGTCCGGCATCGAGCGTGAACGGGGGCGTTACGACTGGTCGGCCTACGACGAACTCACTGCGAATCTCGAGGCGCGGGGTATTCGCCCGCTCTACATCCTGGATTACTCGAATCCACTGTACGAGGAGACTGTGGCGACGCGCGATCCGGTTTCCGGCAAGGACCACCGGGCGACGGCCTCACCGCAGCGGCCCGAGAGTGTGGAGGCCTTTGCCCGGTGGGCAGGCGAGGCGGTCCGCCATTTCAAGGGCCGGCGCGTGGTATGGGAGATCTGGAACGAACCGAACATCTCGTTCTGGAAACCGAAACCGGACGTGGGTCAGTACACAACACTTGCGCTGGCCACCTGCGAGGCCATCCGCGCGGCCGATCCGCGCGCCACAATCATCGGCCCGGCAACCTCTGAAGTGCCCGTCAGGTTCCTCGAAGAGTTCTTCGCCTCGGGCATTCTTGCGCACCTTGATGCCGTCAGCGTGCATCCGTATCGCAACTATGCCAAACCGCCCGAGACCGCGGCTGAAGATTACACCAGGCTGCGCGACCTGATTCAGCGCTATGCGCCGGACGGGCGAAAGGGACTCCCGATCATCAGCGGGGAGTGGGGCTACGCGAGCCACACCAAGGGCGTCTCTCCGGAGACGCAAGCCGCCTACATTGTCCGCCAACAACTGGCGAATCTTCTGGCCGGCATCCCGGTCTCGATCTGGTACGACTGGAAGAACGACGGCCCCGATCCTGAAGAGCGGGAGCACAACTTCGGCACGGTCTGGCCCGATCTCAAAGCGAAACCGGCGTACACGGCGATCCGGACGATGACGACCGCCCTGAATGGGTACCGCATCGCGCGGCGGTTCGAGACCGGAAACAGCCAGGACTACGTCCTCGTGTGCGAGACGGAAGGCGGCCCGGCGAAACTCGCTGCGTGGACCATGGCAGAGCCGCATGAGGTCAAAATCCCCGTGCGTGCGCGAGGGCGGGTGATGGTTCGCGCGACCCTCGGCTCAGGTGAGACCTCGTTCGGGCTCGAAACGCAGCGCAACGACGGGGTGAAGGATGAGTTGTACGCCCGGTGCGAGTCGGACAAGGACGCCATGTTGCGGTTGACCGTGGACAGCCTCGGGATCGGTCTGGGGTCCATGCCGGTCTATATCAGCCTCGAAGGCGTCGCGCCCGATCGGTAGAGCTTAAGATGCCTGCCTGACTGAGGAGTCCGCAGCATACGGGACAAAGACCCCTCACCTCGGCCCTCTCCCATCCGATGGGAGAGGGTGCCCCCGCGACTGCGGGGGCGGGTGAGGGTGACGGCGTCTCACAGCCCGGATTTCGTTGTCATCTTCCCGGTAGTGAGAAATCCGGGCTAGGCGGACGCGTATGCGGAGCCGCGGGATCGCGGCCCACCGCGCGAGCGCGTGCCGGAGGGAGCCCCAGGGAGAAAAGAAGAAGCCGCTGCAGGTTCGCAGCGGCTTCGCCAAAACCAGGTGTGGTTGCCGACTTACTCGCGGCGGGCGCGGCCCAGGAATACCAGGGCGCCCAGTCCAAGCAGGGCAAGGGTTGTCGGCTCGGGAATCACCGTCACCTTCACGTCGTCGTAAAAGGCGACGCCGTTGGCCGAGCTGAGGCCCGATCCAACCGTGAGTCGGTCAAAGGTGATTGCTCCGGCCGCGGCGGCGTACTGCACGTCCGCCATGCCCAGGGCTCCGTCAACGTAGATATCCACGGTTGTATCCGAGAACACGGCCTTGATTTCATGCCAGCCGGTGCTGCGTGTGCCCGCGCCTTCGGTGTTCAGAATGAACCAATTGGGGCCGGGGGCGAACGCCACCCGGCAGGCGTAGTAGGTGTTCAGATCGGCAGCCGTCACCGATTCGCCGGTAAACAGGTTCTTGGTCAGCGTCGTGTCGTTGTAGGCGCCGATTGCGACGAGCTGCGCAAGGGCCGGCGAGTTGTCGCGGATGGTGGCGAACTGGCGCAGGTTGGCCTCTTGCGTCGAATCATAGAAGCGGAACGACCACTCGATCGGCGCTGCGTCTGAGCCCGAGACAGGTGTGATGTCGATGCCGCTGGCTTTGCCAGTAAGATCCTGATGAGCCGATTGAGAGCCGCTGTACGCCTGGTCCGATGACAGAATCACTCCGCCACCGGCAATCCCCACATTCCACACCGCGTTGAAAGCAGCCTGGTCGGCGTAACTATCGAAATTATCGTAGAAAACCGTCTGAGCGTTGACTCCAAAGGCCAGCCCAAGAACCCCCACCAACACAAACGTTGTTTTCATAGTGCTTTTCGCCCGCTGGTAAACCTTAGCAAGACGTTGTCCGCGCAGGACTTCCCCTGCCTTCGCAAGGCGGAGGGTTTCGCTTTTCCCCGCCTGCGTCAAGGGGAAATCAACAGCGGAAATTGACAGATCGGCAGCAAGAATTGACAAACACTCCGGAGCGAGGAATTCGGCGATGTCAATCGGGCAGTGCGGAAGCGTAGATCCTCGAAGAAACCGGGTTGACGATAATGTTCAGGATTGGGATTGGTTCGAGGCGCTCCTCGCCGGGGGATCCTTTTCCCGACACGGTTCATCCGCGACCCTGCCGTCCCACCACGCCCAATTCATCGGATAGACGCCGGGATCAAAGACCACGTGGTAAGCGTGCCAGACAACAACGGCCAGGCACGCGAGGATGGCTTCGTAGTAATGAACGGTGGTCGCGACCTCGACCGCCCATCGGGGCAGGATGCGGGTCACGTCGATCTTGAGCCAGATCATCAGGCCGGTCACCCCCATGATCACAACCCCCCACACCACAGCCCAATACTCGATCTTCTCGACATAGCCGAAGCGTCCGCAGCGGGGCCTGACAGGCGTCTTGCCGGCCAGGGAGCGGATCCGGTCCGCTGCTCCGCGCACATCGCCGCGTCGCGGCCAGAGATCGCAAAAGAGGCGTTTTCCCTCGGCCGTGGTCAGGACGTAAAGAACGTGCCAGACCGCGGTGGCCAGGAGAAGAAGGCCAAAGATGCGATGGAGTCCCCGGCGAATGGCGTCGTCGGCCCCGAGCATCCAGGCCATCCAGGAATCGGGGTGCTTGAGCGCGAAGCCCGTTATGGCCAGGACGATGAAGCTGACAAAGAGGAGCATGTGCTGGATGCGCTGCGTCCGCTCCATACGCATCACCGACCGTCCGGGAGCGCGGCGGGTGGCGGCGGCTTTCAAGAGCCAGACCGCGAGATTGTGCGCGGCCATAAGGCCCACAACCGTCAAGATGATTGTGATATAGACAGATCGCACCCAGCGATTCACAACGGACCCCGTGTCCTTCCCACGGCCACTGTCTCCGTGAATCCTGCCACGCGCGAAGTTCTCGGTCGCGCCGGGATGGCATTGTCCGCACGTCTCGACCAGGCGATTGGGATGGATCGAGGAATCGGGATTGCGGGAGGGAAGAATGCGGTGGTATCCGTGGCAACTGGCGCAATTGGCGGCGCGTGTCGAACCGAACTGCACGGCCAGGCCGTGATAGCTCTGGTAAAACGTTTTCACCGGGTCCGGCGCGGGGCGAAAACTCGCGGCGATCGGCTCGGCCGCGTGGCATTTGCCGCAGATTTGGGCCGAGAGCCGGCGCGCGGAAGCCCCATCGACCACGCCGCCCGCGTGCTCGAAATGACAGTCCGTGCACAAGGCGGCATCGCGCTCGCCCCGGATGGCCGCGAGACCGTGCACGCTCTCCGCCACGGCCTGCGCGGATCGAGGGTGGCACGCGCCACAGGTCGCGCTGATCTTCGAGTGATGCAGGGTCGAGTCGGGGGAAGTGTCGCGCAGCACCTGGTGGCCGCCGTGACAGTTGCTGCATCGTGCCGCTTCAGCCCCGCCTCGGACTGCGGCTCCGTGCAGGCTGGCGCCGTGGCGTGAGGATTGGTGCTCGTGGCACGCGGCGCAGTCCACCCGCTTGGCGGGCAGCGTGTCGTCCGGATGCTGCCGCGAGATGTCGCCGTGACAGGCGGCACAGGGCATGGCCCCATGCACTGAGGCGCCGTACTTCGCCCCGTCGACATGCAACGACACGGTCTGTCCCGCCTCGTTGACCGCGGTCAGATCCGGGTCCCCATGACAGTCCAAGCATTCAGAACCCTGCACCGATTCGGCAGCCAGGGCCATCGAAGTCGCCCAGGCAGCCAGGACCAGACGACAGAGGAGACGAGCGAGTCGGTTCATCATATGCAGTTCCGGCGCGTGCCCTTCGTGCTCGACGATCCGTCCGTGGCCGCCGGGGTGAAACCCGGGCGGGCACGGCGCCGTCCTCCGAGCCCGGCGGGCGGTCGCGATCGCGTCCAGCGGAGCGTCTTGCCTGGGCCATGCATCGCATCGCACAGTGCGGACACTCGCTGCTGGACGAAACCGGGCGGCGAGACCAAACTGACTTTCACCAGAGGATTGACTATGCCTTTCGCCATCTGCAACGAGATATTTGGGGATTGGCCGATCGAAACGGCTTTTCGCTTTGCCGCTCAGACCGGGTACGACGCCGTCGAGATCGCGCCGTTCACGCTCGCAAACCACGTCACAGACGTCCCCGCCGCCCGGCGCAGCGAGATTCGCGACGCGGCGGCCCGGGCCGGGATTGCGATTGCGGGCATTCATTGGGTTCTGCTCAAGACCGAAGGCATGCACCTGACGCACCCGGAACGCCCGGTGCGGGAACGCACGGCGCGCTACTTCATCGACCTGGTTGATTTTTGCGCCGATTTGGGGGGGCACATCATTGTGGTTGGCTCCCCCAAGCAGCGCAGTCTTCTGCCGGGCGTCACCTTCGAGCACGCTCGGGACAGGGCGCTCGAGGTTTTTCGCGATGCGGTGCGCCGAGGTGAGGAGCGCGATGTGACGATCTGCTTCGAACCCCTGGCACCCGCCGAGACGGACTTCATCAACACGGCCGCCGAGGCGGTGTCCTTTGTGCGACAGCTCGAGTCGCCTCGATTCAAGATCATACTCGATGTGAAGGCGATGTGCTCGGAGACGCGCCCCATCCCCGACATCATCCGCGCGGCGTGGCCGCACTTCGTCCATTTCCACGCAAACGATCGCAACCTGAAAGGCCCCGGCTTTGGCGATGTCGATTTTCGCCCGATTGCCGCTGCGTTGCGGGAGGTCGGATACGCCGGGCACGTCTCGGTCGAGGTGTTCGACTTCGCGGAGGGTCCGGAAGCGATTGCCACACGGAGTCTGGCATACTTGCGGCAGGCGTTTGGGCATTAGGCCTAACCCGCATATCCCACACCCTGTCCGTGCACAGCACAGGGCGGTCAGACCTCGCATGATGTCTGCCATGCGGGTTATAGCCCGGTTGCGGTTCCTCGCGAAGCGTGTGAAATACCCGGGCTAACGGCGTCCGGGAGCCGGCGTTGTCGCCGGCTGTCGCAGGGGGGCGGGGGCGTTCTCCGGCGAACGCGGGCGCGAGAGATCCGAAGCGATCGGAAAGTGGTTCGTGAGTTGACTCACGCCGATGCGCAACGCGAGGCGTCCCAGGGCATACACCACGTCCTTCTCGGTGTCGAGGTTGGTGTAGATTTCGTTCTGGACGCCGAGATTCATGGTTTGGATTCGGCCCGGGGCCGCCAGGTTAAGGCGATGCAGGCGGCCCAGCGAGAGATTGAGCATGTCCAGACCCCCGAACGTGAAGTCGCTTCGAGGTTCAGATGCCTGTTTGCGGCGAAGCCGCCGGTGAATCGACTCGAGGTTCGTCTGGCCCGCACCGTCCTCAACCACGCTGGCTTCCGCGAGATTCAGTCGAAACAGCCGAAGATGCACTCGGCGCTGCAGCAGCGCCAGCCTGTCATACTCCACATGACACTCGGCCACGTGCAGGAAAACCGAACCGCCGAATTCGGGCGGGTTGTACAGGCGGAGGTTCTCGACAGTGAACCGCGGTGAGAGAATGCCGACTTCGAGCCGTCCGATCCGCGTCTCGAGACCTGTCTCGCGCTCGATATGGCTGGCGAGCAGTTCCTTCAGCAGCAGGTCCTTCAGCAGCACCACCCCGATCGAGAGGACAAGCCCCACAACCAGCAGTCGGAACAGCCAGCGAAATACGAATCGCATGCACTCCTCGTATCACATCATCACGCGCCCTGGCGATACCTAACAGAGGGCTTCCCATGATCGGCGACAGCGATCGGGCCCTCCCAACTGAGGGCGCGTCGAGGCTCGACTCGAGCGTGCCAACCCTTGCGATTCGCTGCGCACAAGTGTGCCAATTTGGCATATGCGTCTCTCGAATTTGAGACGCTGTGTCCCGTTAAAATCGTGTAATAAATTGATAATCAATTGGATATGCTTTTGGCGCGAACTCGGCATTGCGGATGCTTAATAATTGGCATTGGCGATTCAGGCTATGGCAAAAGTAATTGGCATCGATTTAGGGACCACCAACTCATGTATGGCGGTCATGGAAGGCGGCGAACCGCTCGTCATCGAGAATTCTGAAGGCAAGCGGACGACACCGTCGGTGGTTGCATTCACCAAGACTGGCGAACGGCTGGTGGGGGATGCCGCCAAGCGGCAGGCTGTGACGAATCCCCGCAACACCGTCTACTCGATAAAGCGGTTCATGGGCCGCAAGTTCGAGGAGGTGCAGGAAGAGACCAAGCGGGTGCCGTACAAGGTGGTGCGCACGGCCAACGGCGACGTCGCCGTCGAGGTCGATGTGGACGGCAAGCCCAAGCAGTTCAGCCCGCCGGAAATCTCGGCGATGATCATCAGCAAGCTCAAGAGCGATGCCGAGGTGCGTCTGGGCGAACCGATCACCAAAGCCGTCATCACCGTGCCGGCCTATTTCAACGACTCGCAGCGTCAAGCCACCAAGGACGCCGGGAAAATTGCCGGCTTGGAAGTGCTGCGGATCATCAATGAGCCGACAGCCGCATCGCTGGCCTACGGCCTGGACAAGAAGAAAGACGAGAAGATCGCGGTTTACGATCTGGGCGGCGGCACGTTCGATATCTCGGTTCTCGAGATCGGCGACGGCGTGTTCGAGGTGAAGGCCACCAACGGGGACACCCACCTCGGCGGTGACGACTGGGACAACCAGATCATGGATTGGATCCTGGACGAGTTCAAGCGGGAGCATGGAATTGACCTGCGCCGGCAGCCGGACGCCTTGCAGCGGATCAAGGAGGAGTCCGAGAAGGCCAAAATCGCGCTCTCGAGTGCACAGCAATACGAGATCAATCTGCCCCGGTCGAAGATGGAACAACTGTGCGACAATCTGTTCGAGCGGACCGTGGGGCCGGTGCGCAACTGCCTGAAGGATGCGGGCGTGGCAACCGAGAAGATTGACGAGTTGGTTCTGGTTGGCGGCATGACACGCATGCCGCGGGTCGTGCAGACCGCGCACAGCCTTGCGAACAAACCGCCTCACCAGGGGGTGAATCCTGACGAGGTGGTGGCGATTGGCGCCGGCATCCAGGGCGGCGTGCTGGTCGGCGAGGTGAAGGACGTGCTCTTGCTGGATGTCACCCCGTTGTCGCTGGGCATCGAGACCCTGGGCGGCGTGTACACGCGCCTGATCGAGCGCAATACGACCATCCCAACCCGCAAGTCGGAGATTTTCTCGACGGCCTCGGACAGTCAGCCGGGCGTCGAGATCCACGTCCTCCAGGGCGAGCGCCAGTTTGCCCGCGACAACAAGACCATCGGCAAGTTCCATTTGACCGACATCCCGCCCGCCCCGCGCGGTGTACCGCAGATCGAGGTCACGTTCGACATCGACGCCAACGGCATCCTGCACGTGAGCGCGAAGGATTTGGGCACCGGCAAAGAGCAGAAGATCACCATCACCGCCAGCAGCGGTCTCTCCAAGGACGAGGTCGAGCGGCTGCGCAAGGACGCCGAGCTGCATGCCGAGGAGGACCGGAAGCAACGCGAGGAGGTCGAGCAGCGCAACGAGACCGACAACGCGGTTTATCGCTCCGAGAAGATGCTGCGCGAGAGCGCGGACAAGCTGACCGCCGACGACAAGGCCAAGCTCGAGGAGGCGATCAAGTCGGCCAAGGACGCGCTCAAGGGGAGCGACAGCGCCGCGGTGCGCGCGGCCAGCGAGAGGCTGAACGAGACGTGGCAGTCGGTGTCCGAGGTGCTCTACAAGGCCGCGGCCGAGAAGGCCAAGGCGAGCCGGTCCCAGGCGCCAGGCGGCGAGCCCGGGCCCAGCGAGGACACCAAGGGCGGCGACAAGGGCGAAGGGCCGATCATTGACGCCGAGGTGGTGGACGAGAAGAAGAGCTGAAGGATTTAACGAGTTTTCCCGCGCACGAATGTGGCGGGATTTGATTCCCAAGATCAAACCGAACCAAACCCGAGCATAACTCAATATGGCACTGAACATCAAACCGTTAGGCGACCGTGTCCTGGTGGAGCCGGTTGAAGAGAAGGAAACCAAAAAGGGCGGGATCATCATTCCCGATTCCGCGAAGGAAAAGCCGACCGAAGGCGTCGTGCGCGCCCTGGGAACAGGAAAGACCGACGACGAGGGCAAGAAAGTGCCCTTCGAAGTCAAGGTGGGCGACCGCGTCCTGATCAGCAAGTATGGCGGCACCGAAATCAAACTGGATGACAAGGAGTTTAAGCTTCTGAACTCGGATGACATTCTGGCGATCATCAACTGATTCGAGCCCCGCAACGATTTTAACCCCGTATCGAACAACTGAATTATGGCAGCTAAACAACTCATTTTCGACGAGGCCGCCCGGCAAGCGATTTTGAAGGGCGTGTCCAAACTGTCCAAGGCCGTCGCCGCCACCCTGGGGCCCAAGGGCCGCAATGTGGTGCTCGACAAGAAATTCGGATCCCCGACCGTGACCAAGGACGGCGTCACTGTCGCCAAGGAGATCGAGCTGGAAGATCCGTTTGAGAACATGGGCGCCCAGATGGTGCGCGAGGTCGCCAGCAAGACCAGCGACGCCGCCGGCGACGGCACGACGACCGCCACGGTTCTTGCGGAAGCGATCTATCGCGAGGGCCTCAAGTACGTGACGTCGGGCGCTAACCCGATCGGCATTCAGCGCGGCATCGCCAAGGCCGTCGAGGCCGCTGTCGAGCAGCTCGCCAAGAGCGCCAAGAAGGTCAAGGACAAGGAGGAAATCAAGCAGGTGGCCACGGTCTCGGCCAACTGGGACAACACCATCGGCGAGATCATCGCCGACGCGATGGACAAGGTGGGCAAAGACGGCACCATCACGGTCGAGGAAGCCAAGTCGATCGAGACCACTCTCGAAGTGGTCGAGGGGATGCAGTTCGACAAGGGTTACTTGTCGCCCTACTTCGTCACGAACGCCGAGACGATGGAGTGCAAGCTCGAAGACGCCTACGTCCTGATCTACGAGAAGAAGATCAGCAGCCTCAAGGACCTGCTGCCGATCCTCGAAAAGATCGCCAAAGTGGGCAAGCCGCTCCTGATCATCGCCGAGGAAGTCGAAGGGGAAGCGCTCGCGACGCTGGTGGTGAACAAACTGCGCGGCACCCTCAATGTCTGCGCCGTCAAGGCGCCCGGGTTTGGCGACCGCCGCAAGGCCATGCTCGAAGACATCGCGATCCTGGCCGGTGGCCGATGCATCACCGAGGATCTTGGCATCAAGCTCGAAAACCTCGAGATCAGCGACCTGGGCCGCGCCAAGTCGATCGTCATCGATAAGGAAAACACCACTCTTGTCGAGGGCAACGGCAAGGCCTCCGAGATCCAGGGACGCATCAACCAGATCCGCCGCCAGATCGAGGAGACGACCTCGGACTACGACCGCGAGAAGCTCCAGGAACGCCTGGCCAAGCTCGCCGGCGGCGTTGCCGTCATTAACGTCGGGGCGGCCACCGAGACCGAGATGAAAGAGAAGAAGGCGCGCGTCGAGGACGCTCTGCACGCGACCCGCGCGGCCGTCGAAGAAGGCATCGTGGCCGGCGGCGGCGTGGCTCTGGTCCGCTGCTTCAACGCGATCGATGCCGTCAAAGGCGGCAATGACGACGAGAAGATCGGCGTCGACATCGTCAAACGCGCCATCATGTTCCCCACCTACGCCCTGGCCGACAACGCCGGCGTCGAGGGCTCCGTGGTGGTCGAGGAAGTCAAGCGCCGCAAGGGCAACGAGGGCTACAACGTCGCCACGGGCCAATACGAAGACATGGTCAAGGCTGGCGTCGTCGATCCCAAGAAGGTCACCCGCACCGCCCTCCAGAACGCGGCGTCCATCGCCGGCTTGCTGCTCACCACCGAGTGCCTGATCACCGAGATCCCGGAGAAAGACAAGAAGACCCCGGGTCCGAGCGGTCACGGCATGGGCGGCGGCGAAATGGATTACTGATCCAGTCCGTCAGTTCGTCTCGACGGTTTCACCACGCGGGGCTGGCTTCGGCCGGCCCCGCTTGCTTTTGCGCCCGTCCTGATCGACTGTCTGCACGATGACGCCGGGGAGTCGGATCAAGGATTTGCCGATCAGCGAACGTCCGCGCGAGCGCCTGGCCCAGCACGGGGCCGAAAGCCTCAGCAACGCGGATCTGCTCGCCATTCTTCTGCGGACGGGTCTGCGCGGCCAATCCGCTGTGTCCGTGGCCGAGCAGTTGCTGGCGCGATTCGGTCGGCTCGACAACCTCGCCCGGGCTTCGCTTGCCGAGATGCGGTCGGTTCGCGGGATCGGCCTGGACAAGGCGATCGCGGTGAAGGCCGCGTTCACTTTGGCCCAGCGGATGGCGCGGGACATGGCGGCGGAATCGCCCTTGCTGGACACCCCGGAGCGCGTGGCCGATCTGCTCCGGGAAGCCAACCGTCTGTACGAAGTCGAGTGTTTCCAGGTTGTGCTGCTGAACACGCGCCGGCGGCTGATGCGGGTCGAGAAGCTTTCCCAGGGCACTCTCGACACCCTGCTGGTGCATCCGCGCGAGGTCTTTCGCGCGGCGATTGCGGCCGGCGCGGCTGCGATCGTGGTCGCGCACAACCATCCCAGCGGCGATCCCACACCCAGCGAGCAGGATATCAAGGTCACCCGCGATCTGATCCGCGCCGGGCAGTTGCTCAAGATCGAGGTGATCGACCATGTGATCCTGGGCCGGCGCACCGCCGAGCGCAGCCACGATTTCGTGTCGCTGCGCGAATTGGGCTATTTCTACAGTTGAACCACAGAGGCCGGCGGCCGGAGCATCCGTCCGCAACGCAGTCTCTCGGCGGTGTAGATGGCCTGGACGCGGCCCAGATCCTCGCTCATGGTGCCGCTCACGACCAGGTAATCGAACTCGCGCCAGCGTTCGAGTTCCATCCGCGCCGCGGCGAGACGCTGCGCGATCACGGATTCCGAATCCTGGCCGCGGTTGCGCAGCCGTTCGGCCAGGGTGTCGATCGAGGCGGGGGCGAGGAATACTGTGACCAGCGCCGCGGCCAGGTCCGGCGTGCGGGCCGCCTCGGCGCGGACGGCGGCCGCGCCCTGGACGTCGACATTGAGCAGCACGTCGAGGCCGGTTTTCAAGCGGTCGAACAGCTCGGTCTTGAGGGTGCCATACCGGTGGCCATACACCGTCGCATGCTCGAGGAAGTCGCCCGCCGCAACCCGCCGCGCGAAGGTGTCCGGGTCGAGAAAGTGGTAATCGAAGCCGTTGTGTTCGCCATGGCGGGGCGGGCGGGTTGTGCAGGTGATGGCCCGGGCCAGGCGGGGCGTGGCGGCCAGGAGGCCGCTGCAGACCGTTGTCTTGCCGCTTCCGGACGGGGCGGAGAGGACGAGCACGATCGGCATCGACGACGAGGTCATTCGAGATTCTGGATCTGCTCGCGGACCTTTTCGAGTTCGGCCTTCATGCGGACGACCGCCTGGCAGATGGCGCTGTCGTTGGCCTTCGATCCGATCGTATTCACCTCGCGGTTCATTTCCTGGGCCAGGAAATCGAGCGTGCGCCCAACGGGCTCGGTGCTCCGCATGCAATCGTCGAACTGCCCGAAATGACTCTGGAGGCGCGTGAGTTCCTCGCTGATGTCCGCCCGGTCCGCGAACATCACAACCTCCTTAAGAAGGCGGTCGTCGTTGGCGTCCAGATCGAGCTTCGCCTGCCGGATGCGTCCCAGGAGTTGCTCGCGGTAGCGGTCAACCACCCCCGGGGCCTGCCGCGCAATATCGAGGCTCAGACGGCGCATGGCCGCCGCCCGGGCCTTGAGATCCTTCGCCAGGTGCGCCCCCTCGCGTTCGCGCATCCGACCCAGCCCGGCCAGCGCCTTGCCCAACGCGGACTCGACGACCGGCCAGAGGGCCTCGGGATCCGCGTCCGCGCCCGTGGACTCGACCACGCCGGGGATGCGCAGGAGGGCGTGCAGGCTGACGGGCTCATCGATCCTGAGCTCCCGGGCCAGGCGTTCGAACTCGCGGGCGTATGCCTTGACCAAAGGCCGGTTGAAACGGACAGACGCCGCCCATTGCTTGGCGCTGCGGTGGAGTGTCATGCGCACGTTGATGCGCCCGCGCGCCACGCGCCGGTTGATCTCCTCGCGAATCCGCGCTTCCAGCGGATCGAGTTCGGGCGGCAAACGCAGGGCAACCTCGCCCTGGCGCCGGTTGACGGCGCTGATCTCGACCGTCACCTTGCATCCATCCCGGCTCGCCTCGCCGCGCCCGTACCCCGTCATTGATTTCATGCGAGCCCGAGTATGAGGCCGGCGGCGCCGCATGTCGAATCAGGAGTGCGCCCGCCCGGATAAGCGCGTGCAGACAAGCCGCCCCGGCCCCGCTTCTGGCCTGACCCGCGGCGGGCGGTCACCTTTGACCTGACACTCCGGGGTCACCTGGTTGAACAACCGCCCCTGCGCATCCCGGCTGGTCGTCGGGTCCACGGACGGGCCAACGGGTAATATAGAGTGACAGGTTCATAATTATTGACATATCTTTGGAGTTGGCGTATCTGTGA
>CAYPUR010000137.1:3833-13335 GCA_964413865.1 uncultured Verrucomicrobiota bacterium | reverse complement strand
TCGTCGGTGTGATGTCGCCCGGTGAGGGCACCGGGCCTGCAAAGAATGGAGCCCCCGCTGCTTGCGTCCATGGCGGCGAAGATTCAGAGTGGGCGCGTCGGATGACCGCCATGCGCGAGATCGAGCTCGGCCCGCTCCGGTTGGGAGCGGCGCAGCCGCTTTTCCTGATCGCCGGGCCGTGCGTGATCGAGAGCGAGGAGCACGCCAGCCGGTTGGCCGAACACCTGGCCGCGATGACTTCCGCCTTGCGGCTCCCCTTCGTGTTCAAAGCCTCGTTCGACAAAGCCAATCGCTCGGCCCTGTGTTCGTACCGCGGACCGGGTCTGCGCGAGGGGTTGAGGATTCTGCGCGCCATCAAAACCCGCTTCGGAATCCCCCTGCTGACGGACGTGCATGAGGCGGCCCAGGTCGCCCCGGCCGCCGAGGTCTGCGACATTCTCCAGGTGCCGGCCTTCCTGTGCCGACAGACCGATCTGTTGCTCGCCGTCGGCGCGTCCGGGCGCGTCGTCAACGTGAAGAAGGGGCAATTCCTGGCCCCGTCGGACATGGGACTCATCGTCGAGAAGGTGCGGAGCACGGGCAACGACCGCATCCTGCTGACGGAACGGGGGACGACGTTCGGTTACCAGAACCTGGTTGTGGACCTGCGCGCGATCCCGATCCTGAGGCGGTTGGGCTGCCCCGTCGTGCTCGATGTCACGCACGCCGTCCAACTCCCGGGCGGCGCCGGGAACCGCAGCGGAGGGCAGCCGGAGTTCATCGAGACGCTCGCCCGAGCCGGTGCGGCCGCCGGCATCGACGGTCTTTTCTGCGAAGTGCACGACGATCCTCCGCGCGCCCTGAGCGACGGCGCGAATGCGCTGCGCCTGGATCGGCTGCCGAAGTTGCTGGGTCGCGTGCTGCACCTCAGCGCTTTGGCGCGCGAATGGGACGATCTGGAAGAGCCGGCCCTCTGCCCGGGCGCCTCGCCGCAAAGGCCTGCCGCGAGTCCGACCCCGCAGTCCATTCATCCGTCGGATGACCCGGCCGATGCCGCAGGTTCCGTCACGGTCTGAGGGTCTGAAGCCCCTGTAGTCGAGCCTTGACTCTCGAGGTCAATCATCCGTCTCATGGCGATGGTGAGCACCGGCACGCGCGTATGGCGTCATCTGAACAGCCTGCCAGCCGAGACCGTTCGAGAGGGCACGGCGATGAGTCGTCTTCTCGCGTGGTGCGAGGGGCAGGAAGCGACCGATTTGCATGCCCGGGCGGGGAAGCCGTTCGCCGTGCGCGTGCAGGGGCGGCTCGCGCGCCTGCCGGCTGATCTGTTCGCGCCGCCCACCGACGAGGGGTTGTGCCAGATGCTGCGGGAGACCTTCTCGCCCTCGACCTGCGTTCGGATCGAGCGGCAGCGCGAGTTGGATCTGAGTTTCTACCATGGCGCGCTGCGGTATCGCGCCAACTTCAGCAAGCAGATGGGGCGCCAGTCGTTCTCGTTCCGCACCGTGCCTCAACAGCGCCTGAGGTTGAAGGATCTGGGCCTTCCGGAGTCGCTGTTGTCCCTGGTGGACGAGCCGCGCGGGCTTGTGCTGGCGACGGGGCCGACCGGACAGGGCAAGAGCACCACCCTGCGGGCCCTGATCCAGGAGATTAACCAGACCCGGGCGATGCGGATCATCTCCATCGAAGACCCGGTCGAGTATGTCTTTACGGACGAGTTCTCGCAATTCGAGCAGCGGGAGGTGGGCATCGACACCGCCTCGTTCGCCGACGGGATCCGCAACGCGGTCCGCCAGGATCCGGATGTGATCTTCGTGGGGGAGATTCGGGATCGGGAGAGCATTTTTGCGGCGATGCAGGCGGCGGAGACGGGGCATTTGGTGCTGACGACGCTGCATGCCGATTCGGTGGCCCAGGCGATCGCGCGCATCCGGGAGCACACCCCGGCCGCGGAGCAGGAGGGCATGAGCGCCCTGCTTGCCCGCAACCTGAACGCGATCATCTGCCAGCGCCTCCTGCCCAATGCACAGGGGACGCGGACGCCGTGCCTCGAGGTGATGCGGCGCAACCGGGGCGCGCAGGAAGCCATCGCCAACAACCAGCTCGAACTGTTGAGCGGAATCATCGAGACTGCGGTCAATGAAGGGATGCACACATTCGACCAGTACCTGACCGAGTTGCTCGCCGCCGGCGTCGTCACGCGGCAGACGGCCCTCGAATACGCGGTCAACCGGCACCGGCTCGAGATGGCCCTGCGCGGCTTCGCCAGCGCCACTCCGATCTTGCGCCGTGACGAAGACCGATAGAATCCTCGAACAATGAAGCGCGTTGCTCGCATGACACGTTGGGCCCCGCCCATGCATGGGGCGGAGGCGCGTCTCGACACATCGTCACTATGCTGACCCTGTTGCGATTTGTGCTGACTGCCGCGCTGCTGTACGGCCTGATGCAGGCGGCAAAGAACGCAGGGGAGAACCCCCAGGCAGGCGATCTCACCAACGCCTTCTGGATGGCGTATTGCGTCATCGTCGGCATTTTCGCCGCCATCACCTGGGCACCCGTGGTGGGCAGCCGCATTGCCGAGCCTCTCACCGGCATCCTGACGGACAGCACCTATGTCGAACGCCCCAATTGGCTGCTGAAGCTGATCCGCTGGCTCGAGCGCAGGCGCTGTCGATTCCTCGTCCGATGGCTCTGTTTCATCGAGGGGATCCGGCATCCCTGGCTCCCGGCCCAATTCATCACGGGCCTGAACCACGCGCGCCCCGGCTCGTGGCTCGAAGTCGTTTTCGCGCGCGAGGTGTATCGGTTCAACAATCTTCAAAACTGCATGCAGGCGTTCCGTGTCTTGCGCGGACGCGGCGTCATGCCGCAGCCGCATCCGAACACGGAGATCAACCTTGTCCTGATGTCGCTCGAAAAAGCCGCCAAACCGGATGCGCCCGTGCTGCCCGTTCCCGCGTCGTCAGCCCCGCAACTCAAACGCAACCTGAGGATCCACCTCGCCACCGACGACCCGGCATCGGGGCCGCCGCCCTCGTCGTCGACAACATCGCCGCCGGGTTCGCCCGACGCCGACCCGCCCAACCCGGCTGACCGCGCATGAAAAAGGGCCTCTTCTGGACGCTGCATCGCGCCGTGAAGGCGCTGTTCTGGTGCTTTTGGATTGCCGCGGCCGGCTTCCTCTACACGCAGCGCGCGGCCCTCCAGCCGGCGGCGGACCTGGCCGAGCTTTGGTGGAACCGGCCCTCGAATCGGCCCTCCGAGTTGGGCCGCATCGAGGGACGTGTCACCCGGCTCTTTGCCGCCGACAGTCTCCAATTGCGCGATGACAACGGCTGGCTCTTCAACTACGGCCTGGCGGGAGCCTCGGTTCCCAAGGCGGGCATGAACGCGACTCCGAACGATCGGTATGCGGCCGGGGCCGGCCTGACGAATGTGACTCGCCTGGTGCTGAACCAGCGTGTGGCCATCGACGTCACGCTGGCCAATCCCCAGACCCGGACCGGACTGGGCCTGGTGCGGATTGGCGAGACAAACGTCAACGAGACGCTGCTCCGCGGCGGGTTGGCGCGGCTGAATCGGGACCAGATCCGCGTTCTGCCCCTTCTCGACCAGCACGCGCTGGTCCGTGCCGAGCGCCTGGCCCGACGGGAGCGCGTCGGCCTTTGGGCGCCCACCGCGGCCGAAGGGCTGCCCCCGGCTGAGCCTGAAGCCCCATAGCCCCCGGCCCGCGGGCTTGCAGCCTCGGCAAGATGTCGATATCAAGAACTGACCCGCCCGCGCAGATTACTGCCTAGTCGGTTGGATACACTCCACAGACCCCTCACCCCGTCCCTCTCCCATCCGATGGGAGAGGGTGCCCGGAGGGCGGGTGCGGGTGACGATGGAGTGCATCCCGGTGATTCCTCAGTAACTTTGCCGGACATCTGTGCGGCATACACCTTACGAACGTCGATTTGTCAACTATTTAGATGCGACCCCACTGCCTTGGCGCAGGTCGAACCCGGGCGGCCGTGTGTACACCGGCACTCGTGCCGTGAGCGCGTCGAAGCCAAGCAGATAGCCTTTGGACTGGCCGTTCTTTCCGGCGCCTGCGAACCGGAGCGTGTGCTCGCCCGGGGCCAGTGTGAATGTGCCCAGCCGATGCGGCATGGGGGTGATGCTGGCGTGGTACAGGTCGAGCCGGCCCGCGTCTTGGCCATCGAGCCGCACCCGGAAGGTGCCATAGTCCGGCGCGTGCAGCATCTTGGCCGACAATTCGGCGGTCATTTCGGCGTCAGTCGTGAACGTCACATCGAGCCAGCTCTCGCCGGTCGAGGGCCGGAACCAGAGCTGTTTTCCATCCGTCGCCCCGCCGATGGGCTGGACTTCGAGCGGGGCTTCGGCGTGTTTGGCGCCGGGCACGGCCTTCCAGCCAACGACCAGTGTCTGCTCGCGGAAGGGCAGCCGGTCCGGACCCGGCGGCAGGGCGGGCCAGGGCTTGTGCGGCTCGGTCTGGTACCACAGGGCGACCGACGACATCAGGTCATCGCGTTCGATGAACCCGCTGCCCTGGCCGTCCGGGAACTGCTGCGAGCCCTTGTGCTCGATCTCGACCCGCAGCGATTTGGCGAACGGGACCGGATCCGGGATGTGGAACCGGTACGCCGTGCTCCGATCGCCCGCGCCGTATCCTTCCCAAAGCGGCGTGCCGTAAAACGGCCCATCCTGTTGTCGGAACCCCCAGGCATCGCAGAAGTAATCTTCCGTGCCCGTGCCGCGCAATTGCGGCTCGGATGCGCCATCGACAAAGAAAAAGTCGTCGCCTTCGCCATACCAGCCGGAGGACATGTGGTAGACGCTCTGGATGGTTCCGACGTAGTGGCCGCGTCCCGCGAGGTCGGCGAGCAGGTAGTTGCGTCCCATCACGCACGGATGCTCCTGTCGGTACATTGCGTGGAAGCAGGCGGTGTCATCGGGCAAAGAATCCTGTTTCTGCCAATCGATGTAGTAGTAGAAGGCTCCGCATGGTTTGTCGCTTTCGTTGGTGACGGTCAGGCGGGCCGACTTGTGGAACGGCATTGGCCAATAGCAGTTGCGCGCCCGGCCTTCGGACGAGACGCGGATGGGAATCGAGACGAACGATTTGTCGACGCCGTGTCCGATCCCGAAGAAGTCGCCAACCGGGCACTCGACGCTCGGGTGATCTTCGCCGTCCCAATACATGCGCAGGGTTAGGAGCCGGGAATAGAATGGGGCCTCGTGCGCGATGGTGAACCAGATGTGGGTGATGACGCCGGGGCCGTCGAGTTCGGCGAGGGTCAGGGTGCCGCCGGGCGCGATCGGCCGCGCGTCCGCGTTGCCGTCTTTCCAGTTGGCGTCCGAGGAGGACGCCCGGCGCGCCTCGAAGTCCTTGAGCCGTTCGAGGCCGGAGAGCGGGTTGCCGGGCGTGAGTTGAGCCAGGGTCGTGGCGCCGCCGCACAGGGCGATCACGGCGAGGATCGACAGGGTCGTTTTCATGGGCTTATGCAGGCGCGCACTCTGGCCCGGACCGGCGCGTCCGACAAGACTCAATCGGGCTCCCCGATCCCCGCCTTTGTCGCGACCTTTGCCGACCGCCACGCCGCCTGACGACAAAGGCAGCGACAAAGACTGCCGAGGGGATGTCGGTTTTCGGGGTAACCGGCCGGCATTGAGAAGCGCGCCGCTCGGAACCCACTTGGAAGTTGACCGTTTTCGGAGTCGGTGGCAGCGTCGGCCATCATGAAAACCCTCTTCCACCTCCCTCTGGTCGTTGTTCTGGGCGCAAGCCTGCTCTGGACGAGCTCCGCCGCCGGCGGTCAGTTCAAGCGGATTACCATCGACGGGGAGTTCGGGGACTGGGCGGGCGTGGCGCCCGCTGTTGTCGACGCGGAAGGCGACTCGAGTTCGCTCGACTTCCGGGAGGTGTGCGTGGCCAACGACGAGGACTACCTGTATGTCCGGGTGAAGCTCTCAACCGAGATCAACTACAGCGCGTTCCAGCACCACGTGTTCATCGATGCGGATGCGAACCCGGCGACGGGTCTGTCGATCGGGGGGATTGGCTCGGAGTTGATGATCGAGAACGGGGGCGGGTATCAGCAGAAGAATGGGGGGTGGAACGAGGGCAGCGCCTCGAATCTGGGCTGGGCGGCGGCGCCCAGCGGACCGACGGCGGAGTTCGAGATTCGCATCGCGCGGCAGGTGCGCGACGCCGGGGGCGAACTGATCTTCGCCTCGGACAGCATCCTGCTGGCGGTCGAGGCGGAGGACAGCAACTGGGCCACGGTCGATATCGGGCCTGACAGCGGCGGTGCGGCCTATGATTTTGCGGCGACTCCCCCGAAGGCCACGGGCACGACGACGCTGGTGTCACTCGACAGCACGGTCTGGCATTACAGCGATGATGGGACGGACTGGGGCGCCGACTGGCTCGCGTTCGACTTCGACCCCATTCAGTACGGGTGGAACAGTGGTCCTGGGCTCTTCGGCTTTGGAGTGCCGGCGGGAACCTATCCAACTCTCAGGACGACCCTTGCTTCCGGTCGGAACACCTACTATCTGCGTGTTCCGTTCACGTGGGACTACGACAGCCTGGGGGTGGCGTTGGTGGCGAATCTCTATCTTTCCGACGGCGCGGTGCTTTATCTGAACGGTGCGGAGGTCAAGCGCGTGCGCATGCCGGACGGGCCGATCGGGTACGGCACGACCGCCACGGGAGGTCCGGCTGCGCCGGGCCAGGCGGAGTCCTTCACTTTGCCTGCCAACGCGTTGGTCACCGGGGCGAACGTGCTCGAAGCCGAGGTTCACCAGGCGGCCGGCACGCCGGCCGAGTTGGCCTTCGGTCTGAAGCTGGAGGCGACCGACAGCCTTCCGCCCGTGATCGAGGATCCCACCCAGCCGATCGACCGCACCGTGACGGAGGGCGAGGCGACCGCGTTCGGCGTGGGCGCCGTGACCGGCACGACACCGCTGGCCTACCAGTGGTTCAAAGACGACGCGCCGATCGAGGGCGCAACGGAGCCGACACTGACCATCCCCGTGGTTCTGGTGACCGACGCCGGCGGGTACCGGGTGGAGATTACAAATGCGACGGGGGCCAAGGCCGTCAGCCGCACGGCGCAACTGACGACCACGGCTGTGGCGGTCAGCCTGACAAACGACGCCGAGCCGGCGGATCAGACGGTTGTTCAAGGGGAATCGACCACCTTCGCCGTGGGTGTGACCGGCTCGCCCGTGCTCACCTATCAATGGTTCAAAAATGACGCCCCGATTGAAGGTGCGACGGGGCCTGAATACACCATCGGCGACGCGGTGTTCGACGACGCCGGCCTGTATCACGTGACGGTCAGCAACCGTCTGGGCGCTGTCAACAGCCGCACGGCACGCCTGGGCGTGCTGGCGGATGTGTATCCGCCGCTGGTCGCGCAGTTGGCGGGCTCGGGCCGCACGGTGGTGGTCGTCTTCTCGGAGCCGGTCGATGCTGCTTCCGCCAATACCTCCGGTCATTACACGCTCAGCGGCGGGGCGTGCGTGCAAGCAGCCGCGCTCGACCCGGTCGACCTGCGAACGGTCACCCTGACGACGACGGCGCTGAGCTTTGGCACCGTTTACACGCTGGAAGTGGATGGGGTCGAAGACCTCTTCGGCAATGCCGCCGGCACGGCCGCGGCCTTCAGGTCGGCGATCCTCATCGACGGCAGCTTCGAAGATTGGGGGGAGATGCAGCCCCTGGCGACGGACTTGCAGGAGACGGCCGAGGGGCTCGAGTTCAACGAGATCTACGTCGCCAACGACGAGGCCTACCTCTACCTCCGGTTCAACTTCCACGCGAACGTCGGCCAACTGCCGGTGGACGCCTACTTCCACGTTTTCTCGGACACGGACAACGACTTGGGAACGGGCTTTGTGACCGCCGGAGTGGGCTCGGAGATGATGATCGAGAACGGAACCGGGTACCAGCAAAAGGGCGGCCAGTTCAACGAAGGCGATGTGAGTGGATTGGACTTCGCCATCGGGCCCGAGGCGGCTTCATCCGATTTCGAGTGCCGGATCTCGCGTCAGGCCACCTACGACAACGACAGTCAGCGGGTCTACGACAACGCGACGATCGCCCTGGCGTTGCAGTTGATCAGCGGGGCATGGGCGAGTCTGGACATCGCGCCGTCCGCCGGAGCGCTCGTCTATACCTTTGCCGAGTTGCTGCCCGCGATCACGCCGGGGCCGCTCCACGTGCGGATGCTCGGCAGCAGAATCGAGATCGTCTGGACCGGTCCGGGCGTGCTGGAAGCCAAAGACAGTCTGGGTGAGGGCGCGTGGGCGCCCGTGCCGGACGCCGCGAGCCCCTACTCGACCAACGCGACTGGGCCGCAGCGGTATTACCGGCTGAGGCTTTAGCGCGGACATTTCACAGGGCTGCGCGTGATCTGATGTCCGGGCTAGAGTGGGCTTGACTGCAGCAGGGCGAACGGCTCGAAGAGACCGTAACCGACTGTGTGATAGAGGCCGCCTCGAGGCGGGCCCTGCTCGGGGGCCGCGTGGAACATCGCCGGCCAGGCGCTGCCCAGCGGCGGGTTGTTGTGATGCGGCCCGAGCGTGTTCTTGAGAGTGCCGAGAACCGTCACCTCGACTCGATTCACGCCCGTGATCAGCTCTCCGGTCACATCCAGTTCCCACGGCGGGGCGCTGATGTAGCCGGCCAGATCCCCGTTCACCCGCACGCGCGCAACGCTCCCGTTCCACCGCCCGAGCCGGATGAACGACCGCGGGGCCTTCGAGTCGACGCGGAATTCCTGACGATACGCGACTCCGGCGCTGTAGAAGGGATGGCCTTGGTCGTTCCAGCCGGCCCCGTCGCTCAAATGCAGAGGTTGCTCGGGAACCACCCTGAAGCCGCAAGCCGCCGGCTCGAGCGCGAACGAGCCGCGAAGATACGCCGGCTCGATCTCATGATTCATGGTGAAGGGCGATGCCTCGAGCGTCACTGCGTTCTCCCCGACCCGGGCGACGGCATCGAGTTCGATCGGGCCAAAAGCCCGGTCGAGCCACCACGCCCCTGCCCTGGCCTTCACGGGATGCCCGTTGCACCTGATCTTATAGAGATCGGGCCGCTCGATCACGATGGTCAGGTCTGACGGCACCGATCCCTCGATCACAAACCGGTAGCTCGCCCTGAAACCGCTGTCGGGCGGGAATGTCGTGGCAATCAGTTCGTCCTTGAACTGCACGGCGCTGTCCCACGGGTTACGTTCCATTCCGTGCTTCTGCCACGCAAACCGGTTGGCTTGATAGAAGTAGACATTGGTCCGCGACTCGCCCCCGGCGGCCACGTCCACATAATCCAGGGTCAGCACGTTGGGTTCGAGCCGGGCGATCTCGAGCGGCCCGGCGGCGGGCACGGGCAGAGGATCGCCCCAGACTTTGGTCTCCGGAGAGCGGCTGGCGCGGGAGAGGAAAAGGAGCAGGCTGCCGGCCGGCGGGAGATCGAATCGGGCCCGGACGCCGCTGCCCTTGACGACGC
>CAYPUR010000137.1:2527-3823 GCA_964413865.1 uncultured Verrucomicrobiota bacterium | reverse complement strand
GGCTTGTGTTGACGAGGAACACCAACTCGCCGTCGTCGAGCTGCCGGCGATGATGGAACAGGATGCCCCGATCGCCGTCGTCGCGGTGGAGAGCGAAGCCGTCGGACGGGAGGCAGTGCGCGAGTTCGGCCGCGATCCGGGCCGGGTAGCGATCGAGGGCGGCGCGGTCGATCCTGCGGGCTGGGGCCGAAGAGGTCCGTTCCTGGCCGTCGATGCGGGGCGATTCGGCCCGGCCGTAGGCGCGGACGCATGTCACCTGATCGAAGAGCCTGGCCGTGGCCGCGTTGAGATTCTCGAGGGCGGGCGGGAGGACCACGGTGTGGTAGGTGCGTTGGCCGACGCGCAGTTCCTTGTGAAGGACGCGGTGGGCGGGCGCGGCGAGGGCGACCGTGTCGCCGACGGGTTGCCCATGCCGGGCGAGCACGTCCTCGCAGCCGAGATCGTATTCGATCTGAGCGGCTTCGAGCGCCACCAGCAGGCTGGAGAACGAATCGCCGATCTCCTGGAGCCTCGCTTCGTCCCCCTGGTACATCCAGGCGGTGGTCGTCGGCTCGAGCACAAGCAGGCGATTGCACTGCTCGCCCTGGGACAGCGCGGCGCTGAGGCGGGCGAAATAGGCGGCGGAGAGGTGATAGGCTTCCCACCACGGCTCGTGGTAGGAGAACGATTGCGGGTGATCGCGTTTGCGGGCGCCGCGCAGGGTGATGGAGCTGAGGTGTTGGTCGAGCGTGTTCAGACCCAGCACCTGGAGCCAGTCGCCGATGCGTTTCATGTCGACGAACCGGAGATCCCACCCGCCCGCGCCATAGAGCTCGACCAGCGTGCGCTTGCGGCCCAGTTGGTTGGCGATGCTCGACACTTCGCGGCAATACCGCACGTTGCCGAACTGGGCGTGCGTGTGCTCGGCATACTGGTTCATGAGCGTGTCAACGCCCGGGCGATGCTGCCACGCCGCCATCGCCATGTTGTCAGGCACGCCGATGCACCGCGGCCATTCGTGATCCCAGTAATGCCCCGTGAATTCGAGTCCGTTCGTCCCGCACCAGTCGTACATCGGCTTTGCCCAACGCTCGATGAACAGATCGAGCAGGGTCTGGAAGTAATTGTGTCGAACGCGCCTCCAATCCCCCACTTCGAGGACCAGGCCCGGGAGCTGATCGGCCAGGCTGTAGCCCCAACGCTCTTGGAACTGCTCCGGCAGGTCGCGCGTCCACGGCAACCCGCCCGCCGGGCAGATGTTGGGTTCGTCGGTGAACACCCCGGGCACGCGCTTGCCGAAGTGCTCGCCGACATTCG
>CAYPUR010000137.1:0-2517 GCA_964413865.1 uncultured Verrucomicrobiota bacterium | reverse complement strand
TAACACCGGTTCCCGTGCCACGGCGAGTTGCCGGCTTCCTGAACCGACGCGACAAAATACCGGCCTTCGGGCAGGGATCTTCCCTCCTTGAGGGCGGCGGTGACGTTTTCGGCCCTGGTGTAGGCGTCGTCTTGGACGTGCAGAACCGTGAGAATCCGTTCGTGCCACGGCGGGGCCGCCTTGGTCTCGCCCAGGTTGAGACCCAGGCCGCGCGCCGAGGGCATCAGCTCCGGCACCCAACCGCCGGCGAAGCCCGACGGATACGAGTTCTCGTCGTAGATCCAGACGTTCATGTCGAGACGCTCCGCCTCATCGAGGGCGATCTTCCACAAGCGGAACCATTCCTCCGACAGGTAGGGCGTCATCAGACCCGGACGCGGGTGAACGAAGACCTGTTTGACCCTTTGCCCCGCCAGGTCGCGCAGCGTCCCCCGGATCTGGGCTTCGGTGAGCCTGTCGTTCCAGACCCAGAGGGGCGCCGTGGCGTACGCGCGCGGCGGTTCGGCGAAGAGGCGCTTGACAGCCGAGGACTCGGACGCGGCGGTCAGCGTCGCGTCAAACGCCGGAGATAAGAGCGCGAGCGCGACAAAGATGAGATTGCACTTCATGGGAATGCGCGCCCATGAACCGCGGTTCCGCAGTCGTCCCGCCGGCTTTTCAGCCGGCGGGCGTCTCCAACTCGGCGAACCGATGGGTGCCACCGAAGTTCCGCTGCGTCTTACTTGGTCTTCTTGACCTTCTCCCACTTTGCGGTCTTGGCGGATTGCAGGACGGCGTCGCAGACGTACTGGGTTTCGAGCGCCTCGGCGAAGGTGGGGCTGGCGGGCTTGCCCTTGGCCAGGCCGGTCAGGAAATCCGCGAGCTGATGCACAAACGAATGCTCGAACCCGATGTTCAGCCCCGGCACCCACCACTTGTCCATGTACGGATGATCGCCGCCGTGGTCGGTCACGTGGATCGAGCGCCAGCCGCGGACTTTGCCTTCGTCGCGGTGATCGAAGTAGGCCAGGCGGTGGAGATCATGCAGATCCCAGGCGATGCTGGCCTTCTCGCCATTGATCTCGAAGGTATACAGGGCCTTGTGGCCGCGGGCGTAACGCGTCGACTCGAACGTCGCCAGCGAGCCGTTGGCAAACCGGCAGAGGAACGCGCAGGCATCGTCGATGCCCACCTTCTGCATCTTGCCCGTGACCTGGTGCCTGCGCTCCTTGACAAACGTCTCGGTCATCGCCGTCACCGATTCAATCCGCCCGTTGAGCCAAAGGGCGGTGTCGATGCAGTGGGCCAGCAGGTCGCCGGTGACGCCGCTGCCGGCCGCCTTCACATCCAGCCGCCACAGGGAATCGCCACCCTGCGGAACGTCCTTCGAGATGGTCCAGTCCTGCAAAAACTTCGCGCGGTAATGGAAGATTCTTCCAAGGCGCCCCTCGTCGATCAGCTTCTTGGCCAGCGAAACGGCCGGCATGCGGCGGTAGTTGAAGGAGACGAAGTTGGGCACGCCGGCCTTCTCGATGGCCTTGACCATGCCTTCGCCCTCCTTGCCGTTGCGGGCGAGCGGCTTCTCGCACAGGATCATCTTTCCCGCCTTGGCGGCGGCGATTGCCACCTCCGCGTGCATGTTGTTCGGCAGGCAGAGATCGATCATGTCGATGTCGTCGCGCGCCAGGAGCTTGCGGTAATCCGTCTCGACGGACTCAAACCCCCACTGGGCGGCGTGGGCCTTGGCCCTCTCCTCGTTCGAGTCGCAGATCGCCTTCAGGACAGGCCTGTATTCGAGGTCGAAAAAATTCCAGACCTTGCGGTGCGCGTTCGAGTGTGCCCGGCCCATGAAGCCGCAGCCGATCAAGCCAACATTGAGTGTTTTCATACGTGATATGCTTCCCTCGGTTTGCAGGAACAGCGGCCCGACTGCAAGGATGAAATGCGACTCGCCCCCATGTTACACACCCTGTCCGTGCACACGGCGGTCAGACTTCGCACGATGACAGCCATGCGGGCTAGAAAAGCTTTCCCTTCATGGCTTCGAGGGCGTTGAAGACGAACTGGAAGGCGATGGCCACCAGCAACAAGCCCATGATCCGCGTGATCAGGCGCAGGACGATCGGGCTGAGCCATTTGGCGCCGTGGGCCGAGAGGCGGAGCGTGACATAGCTCACGCCGGCCACGGCCAGGATGCAGAAGACGAGCGCAATCTGCTTGCCAAAGCTGCTCCCGGCCTGGTTGTGCAACAGGATCGCAGTCGTGATCGCCCCGGGACCGGCCAGCATCGGCACGGCCAGCGGCGCAATCGCAATGTCCTGCTTTTCAGTGCCGGCATCTGTTTCTTCGGAGGTCTCATGCACGCGCGACCGCTGGGCCTTGAGCATGTCGAGGGCGACGAGCAACAGCACGATCGAGCCCGCCATCTGGAAGGCCGGCATCGTGATGCCCAGGAACCGGAAGATGTAGTTCCCGACCCAGGCGAACACGATCAGCATGCCCGCCGACACGGCACAGGCCAGTCCCGCCATCTTGATC
>CAYPUR010000136.1:11200-13413 GCA_964413865.1 uncultured Verrucomicrobiota bacterium | reverse complement strand
TCTGGCCCGGTGGCGCTCCCGCCAAAATCGGAAGTAATTTTTGCACAGACCCTTAACCAGCGCGGGCACAAAGCCGCGCCCGGGATTGGAACATCTGCGACTGGCGCGCTCAATCGCCGCGCTGCCGGTCCGTTCGCCCGAAGAGATCGCGCAGGCGGTCGATGGTCACCGCGAGCAGGATGAGGGCGCCCAGGAACGCGTTGGCGAAGTAGGGATTGGCCTTCACCTCGACCAACCCGTGTTTGATCAGCATGAAGATGCCCGCGCCCAGGAGGATGCCGCTGGCGGAGATCACCCCGCCACTGAGGCCCGTGCCGCCGATGATTGCGACGGCGAACGAGACGATCAGCCAGGTGTCGCCGGTTTCCGGAGCGGCTGAGCCGAGCTGTGAGGCCCAAAGGACCGCGGCCAGCGCCGCCAGAAAGCCGGAGAGCATATTCGCGATCACGATCATCCGGTCGGTCGGAATTCCCGCCAGACGCGCGGCATCCGCATTGGTTCCGGTGGCGATGAGGTGGCGTCCGAGCACCGTGCGCTCGAACAGGAGCGCGATGAGGGCGAGGACGGCCAGGCTGATCCAGAAGACGCAGGGGACGCCGAGGATGGCCTTCTGGCCGACGAAGGTAAAGGACTCGGGCAAGGCGTACGGCTGGCCGCCGGAGATGCCCGAGCGCAGGCCCATGAGCAGGAACATCATCGACAGCGTGACGACAAAGGAGTCGATGCGCAGGCGGGTGATGAACCATCCGTTGGCGAAGCCGCTGGCGCAGCCGAATCCCAGCGCGACCGGGACCGCGAGCCACGGCGAGAGCTGCCACCGTTCGAGGCAGAGGCCCAGGAGGACCGTCGCCAGGCTTCCGATGCCGCCCACGGACAGGTTCATTCCGCCCACCACGAGGCAGACGGCCTGGGCCAGCGCGATCAGCACATAGAACGCCACCTGGCGCGAGAGGACGAACATCGTGTACCCGCTCAGGAAGGTCGTCGATGCGATGGCCAGGACGCAGAAGAGCGCCGTGAATGACAGGCAGAGACCGTCGGTGCGCTTCATGGCCGGGGCGAGCCTGGCTTGGGCGGAGCGAGGCATTTGGATTTCATGTCGAGGAGAATGCGGTCGGTGATTTTGCGCACGTCGTCCGCGTAGGTGTCGACGTTGGTCCTGTTGACGATCAGCAGGCCGGCGTCGATGAACTGGTATTCATCGAGCGGCCTCCAGCCCTCATCGAGCAGGCGGAGCAGCGCGCACGACACGTAGCCGTGCCCGAAGGGGTTCTGGGCGACGGTGGCGTCGATGGCCCCGTCGCGGATCGCCTGCAAGGTTGTCGGGTGGGTATCGATCCCGATGAAGCGGATCCGCTTGTGCCGGGGATCCTTGTGCCACTCGGTGAGGAGTGACGCCGCCGCGACGGTCGGGTTGAACCCGGTGGCGATCATGCCGTCGATTTGTTCGGCGCGCGCGGCGAGCGCGCTCTGGATTTTCATCGTCGCCTCGCCCATCTGCATCATGTCCGAGAGCGTCTGGACGATTTCGACGTGCGGGTGTTGGGCGACGACCTCGCGCAGGCCTTCGTCGCGCTTGCGCGTGTTCACATCCGTCACCGCTTCGAGCAGGTTCAGGATCCGCCCGCGTCCTCCCATCAGGCGGATCAGTTCTTCGGCGGCGATCATGGCGCTCTTCTTGACATCGGTTGCGACGGTGAACAGGGCCGGTGTGGGCAGGGCGGGCTCGGCGCCGTACACGACGACCTTCTGATCGCGGCCGCGCAAGAGTCGGAACAGGGCGTTGGCGCCGGCCGGATCGCCCGGGTAGAGGCTGAAACCGCGGTATCCCTGGGTCGAGAGCGCCTCGACGTTGACGTTCTGGTTGTCCTGGGTCCATTCCTGGCCCACCGTGCAATGGATTGGCGTGCCGGTGTCGCGGGCAAAGGCCTCGACGCCGCTGCGCACCTCGGTGATGTAGGGATGCACGGCGTTGCCGTACCAGACGAGGGCGGGCCGGGCCGCCTCGCGCCGCAGGGCCTTCACGCCCACCACGGTCACCGCGATCGCAAGCGCGCAGGCCAGCGGGATGCGATGGCGGACAAGGCTCGAAGTCATGCGTTGCGGGAGGCTAATCCCGGACCCGGACGGCGACGAGCGGATTCGTATTCACCGGGGCCCGTGCATCTGGAGGTTGCCGGTGGGAATCGAGTATGCGCCGCGTGAGGGCACGC
>CAYPUR010000136.1:0-11100 GCA_964413865.1 uncultured Verrucomicrobiota bacterium | reverse complement strand
CCGTGCATCTGGAGGTTGCCGGTGGGAATCGAGTATGCGCCGCGTGAGGGCACGCCGGCCTACACCGGCACTCTCCATCCGTTGTAGGCCCGGTGCCCTCACCGGGCGACGGAACACCAATCAACAACAACCCGATGCCCCGCACCGGGGCCAGGGGGCCGAATTCCGCGTTGACGGCCCGGTGGCTTGGCCGTCAAATCCGGCCATGAACACATTTCAAATCCACATCAGTCGCCGCCGTTTTCTCGCCCGTTCGGCCGTTGCGGCTGGTTTGCCTCTCTGGTGCCTGGACGAACTGCACAGCCAGGCCGCCCAAGCCAGGCCTTTGGCTGCCAATGACAAGCCGGGCATTGGACTCATCGGGTGCGGCGGCCAGGGGCGGGGCGACTGCAACTGGGCGAAGAACTACGGGACGGTGGTTGCGGTGGCGGATGTGGATGACGGGCATGCCGGGGAAGCGCAGAAGCAGTTCGGCGCCGCGCACCGGTTCAAGGATTTTCGCAAGCTGCTCGAACGGGACGACATACACGTGATCATCAACGGAACGCCCGATCACTGGCACACGCTGGTCAATATCGCGTCCGCCCGGGCCGGCAAGGACATCTACAGCGAGAAGCCGCTGACGCTCACCATCGCGGAGGGCAAGACGCTGGTGCAGGAGATCCGCAAGCACCAGCGCGTTCTGCAGGTCGGGAGCCAGCAGCGCAGCGACGCCCGTTTCCGCCTGGCGTGTGAACTGGTGCGCAACGGGCGCGTCGGGCGGCTCGAGCACATGGTCGTCGGACTCCCCACCGGTCCGCGCGAGGGTCCGTTCCCTGCCGTGCCGGTGCCGGCGGGACTTGACTGGGATTACTACCTGGGGCAGACGCCCAAGGTGGATTACAACGGACACAACAGTCACTGGAATTTCCGCTGGTGGTATCAGTTCTCCGGCGGGCAGATGACCGACTGGGGCGCGCATCACAACGATATCGCCCAGTGGGGCAACGGCACCGAACGGTCCGGCCCGGTCGAGGTGGATGGGAAGGGGCTGATCGAGATGATTCCCGGGGGTTACGACGCGATGGCCAAGTACCGTATCGACTGCAAGTACGCCAACGGTGTGACGATGGCGATCGTGGACGAAGGCACCGTGACCGACCGCAACGTGGTCGGCGGCGGCAAGAGCACGCCCAACGGCGTGCAATTCATCGGGACGGACGGCTGGATCTACGTGAGCCGGGGCGAAATCAAGGCGAACAAGCAGGAACTAGTCGAGGAACCGCTGCCGTCCGGCGCCACGCGGCTGCACAAGAGCGACAATCACATGGGCAACTTTTTCGAGTGCATCCGGTCCCGAGAGGACCCGATCTGCGATGTGGAAATCGGGCATCGCTCGATCAGCATCGCCCATCTGGGCGTTATCTCAGTGCGGATGAAACGTCCCCTGCGCTGGGATCCAGCGAAGGAACAGTTCGTCGACGATGCCGAAGCGGACCGCTGGCTCAGCCGCGCGATGCGCGCACCGTACGACATGAGCTTCATCTAACCCGCATATTTCACACCCCCTCGGTGCACAGGGCGGTCGGACCTCGCAGGATGACTGCGATGCGGGTAAGAAAGCGTTTTCGTCCCGATGGATGGTTGTTTGATGTCCACCGCCGTTCCATGTGTGCTGTTCGAGGATGAGCATCTGCTGGTGGTGAACAAACCGCCGGGCTGGAACACGCACGCGCCCAGTCCCTACGCCGGCGAGGGCATCTACGATTGGCTGCGACATCGGGATCCGCGCTGGGCGGACCTGGCGATCATCCATCGTCTGGACAAAGAGACCTCGGGCGTTCTGGTGTTTTCGAAGAGTGCCCTGGCGAACCGCGATCTCACCCGCCAATTCACCGCGCGGCAGGTCCGGAAACAATACCTCCTGGTCACCAATCGCCCGGTCCCGGCCGCGCCGATGCGGTTCACGTCGCACCTGGTCCGGGACGGCGATCGATATCGCAGCCAGCCCCCGGGCCGCCCGGGCACGCCGGCGGAGACCGTTTTTCAACGGTCTGAGAGCATGGGCGAGCGCACGACGGTCGAGGCCTTCCCGGCGACCGGGCGAACGCATCAGATCCGCGTGCACGCCGCAGCCGCCGGTTTCCCGATTCTGGGTGACCCGCTTTACGGCGGAACTCCCGCCGCGCGCCTGCATTTGCACGCGGCGTCCCTCACCCTGCGGCATCCGGCCACAAACCAGACCGTGGTCTTTTGCGCGCCGGCGGACTGGGATCGTGATCCTGCCCAGGCGCTGCGCGGCGGCTTCATCGACCCGGACGAGACGGACGCGTATCGGATCATTCACGGCGCCGCCGACGGCTGGCCGCGATGGTACGTGGATCGACTGGGTCCGTTTCTGCTGTCGCAAGGCGAGGGGCAGCTCACGGGGGACCAGAAAGCCGCGCTTGAACGGTGGATGGCCGGGGTGTCTGCGCGCGGGGTCTATCACAAGCAGCGCGAGCGGCGGGTCCGATCATCGGCGCCGGAGGATGTGGCGCCGCAGCGTGTGCTTGGAGAACCGGCGCCCGGGGATGTGATGGTGCGTGAGAACGGATTGTGCTATGCCGTGCGATTTGACCAGGGCTACTCGATCGGCCTGTTCCTCGACCAACGCGACAATCGCCGGCGTTTGCTGACCGGGCACATTGCGGGCGGGCTTTCGGCGTATCCGGGCGGCTGCAAGGGCGTCGAGGTGCTCAACCTGTTCGCCTACACATGCGCCTTTTCGGTCGCAGCGGGCCGGGCGGGCGCGCGGGTGACCAGCGTCGATCTGGCGCGGAAGTATCTCGACTGGGGGCGGCGTCATTTTGCGGCGAACCAACTGGAGCCGGGCGCGCATGATTTCCTTTATGGGGACGCATTCGCCTGGCTGCGGCGCCTGGCGAAACGGGGGCGGCGGTTCGACTTGGTGCTTGTCGATCCGCCCACCTTTTCGACCTCGAAGACCGGCGGGCGATTCCGGGCTGAAGCGGATTGGACGCGGCTGGCCCGGGCTGCTCTGGCGGTGCTCGCGCCCGGCGGCTGGCTCTTTGCGTCAACCAACGCCGCCCGGCTCGAACCGGGGCATTTCCTCGACCAACTCACCGCGGCCGCTGGCGAGGCTCGGCGCCGCGTGCTCGACAGGCATTACGCTCCGCAGCCGCCCGATTTCCCGACATGCCGCGCGGAGCCCGCGCATCTGAAGACCGTGTGGCTGCGGATCGAGTAGGACGTCCGGGGATCATTCCGTCGTTCGAGCCCGATAGAAGGCGCGGGGTCGATTGGTGGCCGCGACATCGCGGAAGGTCGAGCGTCCGGAGGTGTCGGTGACTGCGATTCGCGCATCCCAGTCGGCGAGGTCGATCGAGGACTCGACTGCGTAGGTTGTGTCGGCGGTGCCATGCAGGTCGAGTGTCGTGCCGGCCAGTGGCGACCATTCGCGCAGTTCGAGGTTGGGGCGGGACGGTTTGAGCGCGGGCAACCGCACGGTGATTTCGCCCAACGCATCGCTCTTGAGCAGGAAGTAATCGCTTTCGAGTCCGGACCCGGCGGAACCGGCGATCCACCCGGAGAATCCGTGGCGCGCCGCGGACGCCGGATAGTAGTCCCACCACAGCAGCCAGGCATCCGGCTCGGGCGTGTCTCCATCCGCGCGCCAGAGCCGCGCCCGCAGTTCCGGCGAGCCTGTGAGGTCGCGCACTTCATGCCGGATGCGCAGCCAGTACCAAATGTTTGGCTGCCAGGCGAACCTGCCTCTCGGGCCCTGCGGCAGCGAGTCGCCGCTCAACTCGATGCCCTCCCCCGACGCCGCGCTCGAATGCAGTTGGCACGCCAGGCCCGTGGGCGCGGCCGGATCGACGCCGAGCGCAAGGCCGCCCCACGGGCCGTCGTCGGGCGTCGGGCCGATCATTCGGATGCGGGCAAGGATCTCGCACGATTCGAGGCCTGTCTCCGGCTGTTCGAGGAGCAGTCGACGGGGAGCGCCCAGCGCCGGAGACAACCGCAAGAGACCGTTGGCAACGCGAAAGGAATCGGCAGCGCCGCCCGCGGCCGACCACTCGGCGCCCAGGGGGCTGGAGAAATCCTCCTGCCATCCGCGCAGCGTCTGGCCCGCTTCGGCTGGAAGGCCGAGGCGGGTGACGGCCACCCGCCGCACCGCGAGGGCGGGCGCTTGGAGGGCGATGCGGAAATCCGCCCCGCCGTTCTGCGAATTGAGGAAGCGGGATTCGAGGAGGCGGAACCTGGCGTTCTTCCATTGTCCTGTGTTGTCGAGGGTGACGCCGGTCTTGCTTGCCGTGTAGGCGCCGTTGAAAGGGGCGTTGGGATCCGGGCCGTCGTATTCGATTCGGAACGAGCCCGTGCCGGTGTCGAAATACTCGACGTCGACATCCACCAGCATCGAATCGGCCCACTTGAAGGAGTCGTGGATTTGGAAGTAGATGTACTTGCCCTGATGGACCGTGGACACGGTCTCCCGGCACTCGTGACCTGCCGCGGTCGCGGGGCGCGTGATGCCATCGGCATGGTCGAACTGGACCAGACCCTGGGACTCGTTGGTGGCCCCGAGACTTGTGGTGACGGCCCGAACGTCCGAGTACGGGCCGCGGGGGCGGGGCGGTTTGATGCCCGCTTTGAACATGTCGGCGAACTTGCGATTGAGATCGATGTATTGGCGCCCGTACTCCTTCGAGGCGGCGATGTCCGTGCCCTCGTGGTATTCGTTCCACGTTTCAACATGGACCAGCAGCGAGGGGTTGCGGAGGAAACGCGTCCAGTTGCGTTCGAAGAAGGCGCCGTCTTCGCGCGAAACGATCAGCGGTTCGCGGCCCGGGACGGCGGAGTGGTCATAGCCGGGGCCGAGGGCGGTCACGCCCGGGTTCTTGAGCGAAATCGCGCCGCCCCAGGCGTAGGTGTTGTCCGCCCGGACGTTCCACGAGATCTCGCGCACGATGTACGGACGCCGCCCGCCAAAATCGCGCGGAAAGGACTCCGCGACGAAGTCGATGCAGGTCTGGTCGTGGGCCGCGGCAAAGCTGGCCGCGTAGAGGAAGACGATGGGGCGGTTGTCGGTCATCGCCCAATGCCGCGGGGGGATGAGCGAGAAGAAATCGCGGATGCTCTCGTAAAACCATTGGCGTCCGTAATCGGTTGTGAGGTCGATGCGCCGTCCGGCCGCGTTGTGTTCGAGCGTCGAGGTGTCGTAGAAGAGGCCGACGCGGGGCGGTTGTTTGCCCTCGGCGCGCAGCCCGTCGAGGGCGGCGACCAGCGGGGGCAGACCGGCAAAGCTCCACGGTTGCTCGAGAACGGGTTTGCCAGCCACGCGCTGGGACGGTTCGCCCCAGTAGACCGGCAGCAGCACGTCGATCCCGGCGGCCATCATGTCGAGCAACTGCTGCCGATGCCAGGAGCTGGATTTGTAGGAGAAGCCGGTCAAGGTGGGCGGATGATCGGTCAGGGCGTCGCTGCCGTCGCCGTTCAGGATGTGGGCGCCGCTGTAGACATCGTACCAGTAGAAATACGAGGTCAGCACAACCCGGTCCTGTGCGGCGAAGCTGACGGCCTGGGCGAAGTCGTCCGGTCCCAGGTTGACGTGCGGCCCGATGGGCGGATGGATCTCGGCGGCCATCGCCCCTCGAGATGTCAGAGCGGCGCACACGGCGAGTCCGAGCCCGAGGATCGAAAGGCATGTTTTCTTCATTCAGAGTCTTCGCATCCTCAGCCCGGACACTTCACAAGGCCGCGCGTAGTCTGATGTCCGGGCTGTGGCGTGAGCAAGTCAAGTCCCGCGCAGGAAGAAGCTGCGTTGTTTCTGGCTGATGGCGAGGCCCAGACGCGCCATCACCTCGAGCATGTCCTCCCAGACCTTGCGCTTTTCGGCCAAGGCCTGGTTGCGCAGGAGGTAGGCCGGGTGGTAGGTCGGCATCAGGGGAATGCCGTGAAACTCGAGCCAGTGGCCGCGCAGCTTCGTGATGCCCTCCATCTTGCCCATCAAGCCTTCGACGGCTGTTCCTCCCAGTGCCACCAGCACTTTCGGCTGGATGATGTCGATTTGCGCCAGCAAGTGCGGCAGGCAGGTAGCCATCTCGATTGGTGTCGGCTTGCGATTTCCGCTGCTCTGGCCGGGGGTGTCCGGACGGCATTTCAGGATGTTCGCGATGTAGACCGTCTCGCGCGAGAGGCCCATCGTCTGGATGATGCGGGTCAGCAATTGGCCGGCCTTCCCCACAAACGGGATGCCCTGCGCATCTTCATCCGCTCCGGGCGCCTCGCCCACAAACATAAGTTCCGCACGGGCGCTGCCCGTTCCGAAAACCACCGTGCGCCGGCTGCCGGCCAAATGCTCGCACTTCCGGCATGGGAGGACGCGGGTGCGCAACGCATCGAGAGCGGATTCCTTGTCGGCAGGCGAGGGCGTCGGGCGGTCAGGACGATTTGGCCCGGGAGCAGGCTGATCTGTGGACGGGTTCGGCGCCGCGGGCGGGGTCGAGGGTGGAGCGGAGCGGGGCATGGCAGCGGATGGCAGAGGCGCCCGCCGCGACGGTGCGGGCGGGCGCGAACACGATAGGTTCAGGGCGGCCCATGTGTTGGCATGGACCGGGACGAACCGGACGCCATGGGCTCGCAGGTCTTCGAGGTGGCCGATGGCGGCGTCGATCAGTTGATTGAACCCCGCATGGCTCTCGGCGCTCACGACAGGCCCTTGACTTCCCACCCGGCGCGGTACTGGCGCCGCACGAACGTGTTGGCCTCGGCCACGTTCTTGAACTTCACGTTGGCCGCGTCCCATTCGAGTGTGGTCCGCGGGAAGTGCGTGGCGACGCCGCCCAGCAAGACCGCCTCGGTGAGCGGTCCGGAGTAGTCGAAGTTCGCCGAAGGGGTGCCGTTGCCCAGGCAGGCCTCAACCCATTCATGCCAGTGGTTGGCGCCAGGCACCCGGGGGACCGGGTAATCTTCGAATTGCTTCTCGGGCAGGAGTTGGGGCGGCCCGATGTGCGGCAGCAACAACACGCCTTTGGTGCCGATAAAGATCGACCCCTGATCGGGCACGGGCTGCTGGCCGATCAGCGCCTGCACCTCGTTGGGCGGCCTTTGGTCGCCGTCGTACCAGGTCACTTTGACCGTGCTGCCCTCGCTGAAGGGGGTGCTGGGAAACACGTAATGAATCACGGCGTCGACCGACCAGTTCCACGCGTTGGGGGCGGGTC
Source organism: uncultured Verrucomicrobiota bacterium (assembly GCA_964413865.1). GTDB lineage: Bacteria > Verrucomicrobiota > Verrucomicrobiia > Limisphaerales > J093 > MWFF01. Next base: position 3,895 of record CAYPUR010000136.1, on the reverse strand, counting down.
CCTCCGAACGCACCGAGAGCGGCGCGGTCAGCGCGAGCGCCTTGAACACCGGATCGTAAATGTGGCATCCCATGTCACCAAAGGTGCCGGTGCCGAAGTCCAGGCGTTTGCGCCAGTTGCCCGGATGGTAATAGCCGCCTCCGATGAACGGACGCGACGCCACCACGCCCAGCCAGAGATCCCAGTCGAATCCCGCCGGCACGGGGTCGGTGCGGTCCGGTCGGGGGGCCATGTCGCCCCATTTCTTGCCGCTCCAGGTGTGGACCTCGCGGACCTTGCCGATGGCGAGGTCCTGGATCAGTCGCACCGCCAGGCGATACTCGGAGGCCGAATGGATCTGGATGCCCATCTGGGTGACCAGTTTCTGTTGTCGGGCGAAGAGGGTGAGTTGCCGCGCCTCGTAGACGTCGTGGGTCAACGGTTTCTCGCCGTACATGTGCTTGCCCAACTGCATCGCGGACATGCCGATGGGCGCATGCATGTGATCGGGCGTCGAGACATTGACCGAATCCAGGCCCTTGACCTCGTCCAGGAGCTTGCGCCAATCCTGATAGACCTTGAGTTCCGGGAACTTCGCCTTGAGCCCATCCGCGCGGGGCAGATCGACGTCGGCCACCGCCACCAGTCGGACTTTGGGATGACGGGTGATGGAATCGAGGTCGGCAGCCGCCATGCCGCTGGCGCCGAAGCTGGCGTGCTGCAGGACTTCGTTGGGGGAAGCGGACCAGGAATAACGGGCAACGAACGGCACGGCCAATCCGGCTGCGCCAACCCGCCGCAGAAAGGCGCGGCGTGAACTGCGAAGAGTTGATGTCATGCGCAAGGTTGTAATCCGTGGGCGGGCTGAGGGCAATCGCGGAGTTCCAAATGGGCGCTAATCCGCTTCCTCGCGCCAGCGCGCCACGAGTTGATGCGCAATGCCCAGGTGATCGAGCACGCGCGCGACCACGGTGTCCGCGACCTCCCGGACCGTCTTGGGCCGGTTGTAGAACGACGGGTTCGCGGGCAGGAGGATGGCCCCGGCTAAAGCCAGCAGTTCGAGGTTCTTGATTTGGACGAGGTTGAGGGGCGTTTCGCGGGGGACAAGGATCAGCTTGCGGCGTTCTTTGAGCACCACGTCGGCCGTCCGCAGCAGCAGATCGCCGCTCAGTCCATGCGCGATGCGCCCGAGGGTGCCCATACTGCATGGAATGACGACCATGGCGTCGGGGGCGTTCGAGCCGCTGGCGAAAGGGGCGTTCATGTCATCGAGCGCATGCGAGAGCACCCCTTCGGCGAGGCGCAGGCCATCGGACAACTCCTCGGCGACGACTTCGGGGGCGTAGCGGCTGAGCAGCAGATGCACCTGGTGCTGGCAGACGTCCAGGCAGTCCAGCAGCCGCTGGGCGTAGACCGCGCCCGAGGCGCCCGTGATGGCAACAACAATGCGCAATGCTACAGTTTCACATCCTCGGCGCGAACGTCGAGGCACTCGTCCTGATCCTCCCAGGCGACTGCGGGATAGACTTCGAGCAGTTTGGGGACCAGTTGGTGGCCGGCGAATGCCAGCAATGTCTCCGCCTTGGCCGCGGCGTCATCGAGCGCCGCGTCGTTATCCCCCGCGCGTTTTCGTTCTTCGTCGTCCCAATGCGCGACGGCATGGACGGGCGCGTATTCCTCGGCCCAACCGCGGATCAGGGGCCGCAGATCCTCGGGGAGGTCGTCGAACGGCACGGCCGTGCTGTGGCAGTGCAGGCAGACCAGACCGGATTCGAGGACGTCACGGCTCAGTATGGGCACGAGTGGCGCGCGGCAGCAGGGCGCCTCGGGATAGGTGGCGGGGGACATCACCAGCCGTTTCAGCCAGATCTGCCGGTCGTGTCCCACATGCGCCGCGAGTCGGTACGCCGCCACAAGAGGGTGAGACAGCCGCCAGCCGCGTCCCTGGAGCTGCCCCAGCGTTTGCGCCATCCAGCGCGCCAACGTCAGATCGTCGAAGTCGTGAAAAACCCGGCTGTGCTCGGTCCACAAGGCGTCCAGCGGGTTTTCCGGTTCATGAGCCATGATGGATCCAGACTAATGGGCAGGGCAAAAGTTCAAAGCGAAAAGACGGGAGGGTCGTTGAGAGCGTTGACATTCAACAGTCGAAGGCCCAAGCGCCTGGAGCGCGTGCGGATTCACTTCAGCCAGCGCACGATGGCGTTGGCATCGAGTCTGGGGGCGAAGGCGTAGCGATCGCGCACTGCGCAGAAGCTGACGTCGTCGCGCAATTCGGGTCGAGCCAGCAGGCGTCGTCCGTTGCGGCCCGAGCCCAATCCGGCGGCGAGGTCATTGGCGTGCCTGCGCCAGGCTTCGAGAGCGAGCAGCACGGAATCGACCACTTCGCCTTCCCTGTAGAGTTCCCAGACGGCCTCGCACAGCGCGCCTGCCGCCAGCGCGTCCTCGAAAGCGGCCTGCTCGATCGTCCCGCTGCACACCACCAGCAGGTGGCGCGGCTGGACGCGGCGCAGGGCTTCCACAACGGCATTGAGGTTGAGGAATGCTCCCACCCACACGTGCGCGCCCCGGCGGCACGCCTGCAAGGCGCGCGTGCCGTTCGTGGTGGTCATCACGATCGTGCGTCCCCGCACCCGCTCCGGCTCGAACTCGCGCGGCGAGTTGCCTAGATCGAACTCGACTCCGCCGGTGAGGACGGCCCGGATCCGGAGGCCATTGCGTTCGCCCGCCAGGAGGACATCCGGGTCGCGCTCCTTCCACGCCAGGGCGTCCGGGATTGTGGCGACCGGCACGACGGCCTGGGCGCCGTGGGCCAGCGCGGTGACCATCGAGCTGGTGGCGCGCAGGACATCAAACACGACGCACGCCGTCTCGCTCAAGTCGCGCTGTGCGAGGGCGGCGAACTCGGCGGGTGTGAAGAGGACATCGAGGGAGGTGTTCATGACTTATGGGAAACGCTGTCGGTCGACGGTTCGGATGTAATGAAACAGGTATTGTTGGGCGTAGCCTGCGCGCGGCCCGAAGTGCGTGCCGGCGAAGCGTCGGAGCCCGGACGGCGTGACGCGGCGCCGCGGGAAGTAGAGCCGGCGCAGAGCCCTCTCGATCCACACATCGATGGGGAAGGCCTGTGGGAATCCATACGCGAAGAGGAGCACGCAGTCGGCGATCTTGCGTCCGACTCCGGGCAGGGTCACGAGGGTTTCACGGGCCTGTTCGAGCCCGAGGGATGCGAGCGTCGCCAGATCCGGGCGGCCCGCGGCGACGCCTTGGGCGGTGGCCCGGAGCGAGGGGGCGCGGAATCCGAGCTTGCAGGCGCGGAGCTCGGCCTCGGTGCAATGCGCCAGGCGCTCGGGCGTTGGGAACGCGAACTCGGGGGCGTGTCCCGGGGGCACCGGGACGGGGTCGCCGTAACGGGCGCAGAGCAGTCCGATCATCTGGCGAATCTGCACGATCTGCTTGGTGGCGGAGAGAATGAAGGAGGCGAGGCATTCCCACGGGTTCTGGCGCAAGAGGCGCAGGCCGGGGAAATGCCGCACGGCGTCGGCGAGGATCGGGTCATTCGGGAAAGTTGCCAGCACGGTGTCGAGGCGCTCGCCGACCTGGAGGTAGGTTGCGAGCCAGTCCCAGTCCGGGACGGGCGCGGGCGTCTCCGCGCGGATCCCCTCAGGGCACGGTTCGAGGCGTGTCCAGCGCCGGCCCACCACGCCCTCGAAGGCCGCGCCCGCCGGGCGCCATCGAAAGGCTTGTCCGGAATTGAGCGTCGCGGCCAGGTCGTAGGGGCGGACGCGGAACGTGGCGTGCTCGATGCGGGTCAGCCCGGGCGCGGGCGGGTGATTCGGGGACGTTTGTGACATCCAGCTCTGTAGCCCGGTTATTTCACACGCTTGGCGAGGAACCGTAACCGGGCTAGCCCGGATTT